>JBIOEJ010000010.1:0-71464 GCA_044445965.1 Hyphomicrobiales bacterium | reverse complement strand
GGTGGTGTTTTTCTTTTTTTTTTTTTCTTTTTTTATTTTTTCACCTTTTTAATATTTTTGGGGGGCCCCTCCCCCCCCCCTCCCCCGGGGGGGGTGGGGGGTGCTGCCGTGTTTGGGGGGGGGTGGGGGGGCACCTCCATCCGGCATCGTGCTTCCCCCTCTCCCGCCCCTCGCTGACGCGAAGGGCACCCTCTCCCACGAGGGGAGAGGGTAAGCGCGCCATCGCCGCTCCTCATTCCTGCCTCAGCAGAAGATGTTTGCATAGCACGATGCAAGCGCAAGAGAGGGATCGGCGCCCCACGATCCAGGTGACGACTTTCCATGATTCGTCGAACTACGCCGCTCCGGCCCCAGCCACGGGATCCTCGACCTTGCGGTTCGGGTCGATGAACAAGGCGCCGATCACGCCGATGGCGAGCAATGAGCCCGTGACGGCGAAGGGCCCTACATAGCTTCCCGTCTTCTGGATCAGGAAGCCGAACACCACCGGAGAGATGATGCCAGCCAGCCCGAAGCCGGTATTCATCATCCCACCGGCCGTGCCGGCATAGCGCCCCGCGATATCGATCGGAAGCGACCACAACACCGCATTGGTCAATTCGAGGCAGAAGAAGGAGGCGGTCAGGCAATAGACGGCGAAGACGGCATCCTCGGTCCTGACCGCCGGAATGAGGAATGCGAGCGCGCCGGCGAGGCCGAAGACGAGGAGGGCGCAGCGGGCGAGGCGCAGATTGCCGGTCGCCTTGTAGATGCGGTCCGATAGCACGCCGCCCAGCGTGTCGCCGATGACGCCGGCCGCGAGCGGCAATGAAGTGAAGAGCGCCATCTTGGCGAGATCGAAGCCGCGCGCCTCGAACAGATAGGTCGGCAGCCAGGTGAGGAACACCCAGAGCGACCATCCGTAGCAGAAATCCACGAAGGTCACGAGCCACATGCGCGAGATCATGTCCTTCCAGGGCGTCCTCTCCTGCGCGGCCTTCGAGGCCGGCACGCCGATTTCCTCGAGCTCCTGGCGCGATACGCCGGGCTTCTCCTGGGGCGTATCGCGGAACGAGACCCACCACCAGACGGCCCAAGCCGCGCTCGCGAGGCCGAGCGCGAAGAAGGCCGAGCGCCATCCCCAGAGGCCGACGATGCCGACCACGACAGGCGGCGCGGCGGCGCCGCCGAGCCGCGCGAAGCTATGCGTCACCCCCTGCGCCAAACCGCGCTCCTGCGGCGGAAACCAGAAGGTCATGGCGCGCGTCGCGGCCGGGAAGGCGCCGCCCTCGCCGATGCCGACAATCACCCGCACCAGGATCAGCGACAAGGCGCCGCCGACCGTGCCGGTGAGGAAGGTCGCGACCGACCAGACGACGCATAACAGCAACAGCACCAGGCGCGGCCCGAAACGGTCGGCAAGCCAGCCGCCCGCGATCTGCATCACCGTATAGGGATAGGCGAAAACGGAGAAGATGAAGCCGAGCTGGGTCTTGTCCAGTCCGAGCTCCTTCGAGATCAAGGGCGCGGCAATCGAGATGTTGGTGCGATCGATATAGGCGATGAAATACATCAGCGACAGCGAGGCGAGGACCGCGAAACGCACCCTCAGCCATTTGGATGCCGGCGCCGCGGCCGGGCGGTCATCGATGCGTCGGGCAGCCACATCCATATCGCGTTCCTCCGTAGCGCCGATCGTGACGCGCCCACCCTCTCCCCCCGCGGGAGAGGGTAAGCGCTCCGAGCTTTGCGCGTCCATATCACAGCCGGCGCCCGGCTCGTCCCGTCCTTGCGCAGATACTCGAACTGGACCCAATATGCATGAATTCCGAACCGTCCATAGTGCCAGAGGTCAGTTTCGCTTGGATCATATGATCGCCGACGTCAGGCGTCGACCGGAAGCCGCCCGCTCGAAGGAGCCGGGCGAAAGCGGCTTCAACTGGAGCGTGCTGTTCCGGAACTTCGCCCAGAACCAGCGTTCGCTGCAGGTGCAGATCAGGCAGATGATCGTGACGGCGATCGAGGAGCGCCGCCTCGCGGCCAATGCCCGCATGCCCTCGAGCCGCGAGCTCGCCTCCTCGCTCGGCGTGGCGCGCAACACCGTGGTCCTCGCCTACCGGCAACTCGTGGATGAAGGCTTCCTTCTCTCCCAGGAGCGCAGCGGCTATTTCGTCGCCGGTCTCGACCTGGCGCAGCGCGCCTCGCCCGTGCGGGCGAAGCCGCAAGCCGCGACCACCGCCGGCCCCGATTGGCCGGGCCGCTTCAGGCTCGCCCCTTCCCGACAGCGAAACATCGTCAAGCGCCTGGATTGGCTGCGCTACCCTTTCCCCTTTCTCTATGGGCAGTTCGACCCTTCGCTGTTTCCGACCAATGACTGGCGCGAGAGCGCGCGCGGCGCCTTGAGCGTCCTCGAAATCCAGAACTGGGCGCGCGACCTCATCGACGGCGACGACCCCGAGCTGATCGACCAGTTGCGCGTGCATGTCCTGCCGCGCGCCGGCATCTTCGCGCCACCGGAAGAGATCATCGTCACGGTGGTCGCCCAGCAGGCGCTGTTCATGCTGGCGCAGCTCTTTTTGCGCGGCAAGACGCGCGTCGGCGTCGAGAATCCCGGCTACCCCGATGCGCGCAATATCTTCGGCATGATGAGCAATGAGGTCGTGCCGCTCGCCATCGACAGGCATGGGCTCATCCCTTCGCAGGAAGTCGCCGATTGCGGCTATGTCTATGTCACCACGGCGCATCAATGCCCGACCACGGTGACCATGCCGTTGCAACGTCGGGAGCGGCTTCTGGAGCTGGCGCGGCAAAACGACGTCGTCCTCATCGAGGATGGCTACGAATCCGAGCTGTCGGGCGAGAGCCATGGCGCGCCGGCCCTGCGCAGCCTCGATACCGATGGCCGTGTGGTCTATGTCGGCAGCTTCTCGAAGATCCTCGCGCCCGGCTTGCGGCTCGGCTACGTGATCGCGCCCCCGCCGGTCGCCCGCGAGCTGCGGGCGCTGAGGCGCCTGATGCTGCGCCACCCGCCCTCCAACAACCAGCGCGCCGCGGAGCTGTTCCTGGGGCTCGGCCACTACAAATCGCATCTGCGGCGGGTCACGCAGGCACTGAACGAGCGCGCGGCGCTCATCGAGCCGGCGCTCGAACGCCATCTGCCGAGCTTCCGGCGTCTGCGCGGCCCCGGCGCCTCGAGCTATTGGCTCGAGGGTCCGCCCTCCCTCGATTGCCAGGCGCTCGCCGTCGAGGCCGAGAAGCGCGGCGTCCTGATCGAGCCCGGCGAAGTGTTCTTCATGGGCAATGACCGGCCGCGCAATTATCTGCGCCTCGGCTTCGGCTCGGTGGCGCGCGAGCGCGTCGAGGCCGGCATCTCGGCGCTCGGCCTGGCGGTGCGCGCCGTGGGCGGGTGATGCCAGGGCGAGCGCGGGGGCGCTCGACCCTGGCGCAACGGATCACGCGCCGCTGGCTCTACGGCACGGCGGCCGGCGACCGTTACGGTGGCGCCTTATGGCTGAAGCCACGCCCGAAAGGCGGCACCGGTCATGCGCGGGCGCAGTGGCGAAACCCCAGCGATTGGTGCAAAGACCCGCTATCCTCTCAGAAAAAAGCCGGAGACCCTCCCATGACCAAGATGTCCGCGAGCGAAGCCTTCGTCGAAACGCTGGCGGCGCAAGGCGTCTCGCATGTGTTCGGCATTGTCGGCTCGGCCTATATGGACGCGCTCGACCTGTTCGAGGCGGCCGGCATCCGCTTCATCTCGGTCGCCCATGAGCAGGGCGCGGGCCATATGGCCGACGGCTTCAGCCGGGCCAGCGGCCGCCATGGCGTCTGCGTCGCCCAGAACGGCCCCGGCATCACCAATTTCGTCACCGCGATCGCGGCCGCCTATTGGGCCCATTCGCCGGTGGTGATGATCACGCCCGAGACCGGCTCGAACACGCAAGGCCTCGGCGGCTTCCAGGAGACCGAGCAGCTCCCCTTCTTCGAGAAGATCACCAAATACCAGGTGCATTGCGCCAATCAGGCGCGCATCCCCGAGCTCCTGTCGCGCTGCTTCGACTACGCCATGCTGGAGCGTGGCCCGACCCAGTTCAACATCCCGCGCGACTTGTTCTATGGCGAGTTCGACGCCACCATCCCGAAGCCCATACGGGTCGAGCGCGGCGCCGGCGGGCCGGCGAGCCTCGACGCCGCGGTCAAGCTGCTCGCCTCCGCGAAATTCCCGGTGATCCTCTCGGGCGGCGGAGTGGTCATGGCCGACGGCGTCGGCGAGGTCGTGAAGCTTGCCGAATATCTCTCGGCCCCGGTGATCAACACCTATCTGCACAATGACTCCTTCCCCAAGAGCCATGCGCTCTGGTGCGGTCCGATCGGCTATCAGGGCTCGAAGGCGGCGATGAAGCTCTTGGCGCAAGCCGATGTGGTGCTGGCGATCGGCACGCGGCTCGGCCCCTTCGGCACCTTGCCGCAGCACGGCCTCGATTATTGGCCGAAGGCCGCCAAGCTCATCCAGATCGAATCCAATCCGCGCCGCATCGGCCTCGTCAAGCAGGCCGCGGTCGGCGTGTGCGGCGATGCGCCGGCGGCGACCGCCGAGATCATGAACCGCCTGCAGACCGGCAATGTCGCGGTGGCGGCGCGCGCCAATCGCGATCAGCGCCTCGCCGAGATCAAGAAGCAGAAACAGGATTGGGAGGCCGAGCTCGACAAATGGGGCCAGCAAGGCGGCTCGCCCATCAGCCCGCGCCGCGCCCTGCGCGAGCTCGAGAAGGCGATGCCGGCCAACGCCATGGTGACGACCGATATCGGCAATATCTGCTCGGTGTCGAACAGTTATCTGCGCTTCGAGCGGGGAGCGAGCTTCTTCGCCGCCATGAGCTTCGGCAATTGCGGCTATGCCTTCCCGACCGCGGTCGGCGCCAAGGTCGCGGCGCCCGATCGTCCGGCCATCGCCTATGTGGGCGACGGGGCCTGGGGCATGAGCCTGCAGGAGACGCTTACCTGCGTGCGCGAGAAGATCCCGGCCATCGCGGTCGTCTTCAACAACGGCCAATGGGGCGCCGAGAAGAAGAACCAGATCGATTATTACGCCGACCGCTTCGTCGGCACCAATCTGGAGAATCCGAGCTTCGCCGGAATTGCCGAGGCCATGGGCGCCAAGGGGATCAAGGTCGATCATCCCGACAAGCTCGGCGACGCGCTACGCCAGGCCGTCGCCAACGATCATTGCACGATCGTCGAGGTGATGGTCACGCAGGAGCTCGGCGATCCCTTCCGCCGCGATGCGCTGAAGAAGCCGAAGCGCCTGCTGCCGAAATACGCGGCTCTCAGCGTGGAGTGAGGGCGAGGGCGGTGGCGGTGACGAGCGCTGATCGTGGCATGCACCTCCTCACCACGTGGGATAGGCGATGCCGGTTGCGTCCTACCAGCTCGCTAGCCGCCTGATGCCGTGTCCGTCCCTCCTCCCAGCCAGCCTCTGCGCCGCGCCGTGGCTGACGGCGCCGACGCTCGCCGTCATGATCGCCGGCCTGCTGGTGGCGTCCTTCGCGCGCGGCTATTCGGGCTTCGGTTTCTCGGCGCTCTTGGTAGCGAGCTGGTCGCTCGTGGCCCCGCCCTCCTTGCCGGTCGCGGTCACGGTGCTGCTCGAGGTGAGCGCCAGCATCCTGCAAGCGGCGGGCGTGTGGCGGCAAGTGGACTGGCGGCGCGTCGGGCTCCTGCTCGCCGGCGCCGCGCTCGGCACGCCCTTCGGCGTCGCGGTGCTTACCATCGCGAGCCCCGACCGGTTGCGCGTCCTCATCGCGGTCCTGCTGCTCTTGTGCTGCGGCGCGCTGCTCGGCGGATACACGCTCAAGCGGCCGGTCGGTGCGGCTGGGCAAGTGGCGGTCGGCGGCGTGTCGGGGCTCGTCAATGGCGCGACCGCCATGGGCGGCCTGCCGGTCGCGCTCTTCCTCGCCGCGAGCGCCATGGCGCCTGCCGCCATGCGCGCCTCCTTCATCGCCTATTTCTTCGCCCTCGACATCGTCACGGGCTCGCTGCTGGCGCGGCAAGGCGTGCTCGGGTCGCTGGCGCTGGTCACCGCGCTTTTGTGCCTCCCCGCTCTCGTCGCCGGGCTTTGGCTCGGGAGCCGGCATTTTCTCAGAGCGAGCCCCGAACAGTTCCGGCGCAATACGCTGCGGCTCTTGATTGCGCTCGCCGTGATCGTGCTCCTCAAGGCAGCTCTGTGACGGCGATTCGACCTCGAGCGGCTCTTCGTCATGGCCGGGCTTGGCCCGGCCATCCAAGCCTTGAATCTTCTCTGAAGCCGAGCTCGGCCGAACCTTCGCGGATGTTCGATTGCGTTGCCGCGGTCCTGCCGAAGTCGTGGATGGCCGGGCCAAGCCAGGCCGTGACGCCTTTGGATTGCTTCGAGCCATTTCTACCGGGGCTCTGCACCCGCCATGGCCAGCACCACCGCGACCGTCGAGACGATATCCTCGACGCTCGCCCCGCGCGAGAGATCGCTCACAGGCCTCGCGAAGCCTTGCAGGAAGGGCCCCAGCGCCCGCGCCCCGCCCATATATTGGGTGAGCTTATAGCCGATATTGGCCGCATCGAGATCGGGAAAGATCAGCACATTGGCGCGCCCGGCGACCTTGCTCTCCCCCTTCACCTTCCTGGCGGCGACCGCCGGCGAAAGCGCCGCATCCACCTGCAGCTCGCCGTCGACGGCGAGCTCGGGCTCGCGCTCGCGGATCAGGGCGAGGGCGCGCGTGACCTTGTCCACGCGGGGATGCTGGGCGCTGCCCTTGGTGGAGAAGGACAGCAGCGCCAGGCGCGGCTCCTCGCCAAGGAGCGGCCCGGCATGGCGCGCCGCCGCGACGGCGATATCGGCGAGCTCCTCGGGCGTCGGATCGACGGTGACGGCGCAATCGGCGTAGATGCAGGCTCTGGGGCCGCCGATCGCGCCGGGCGCCAGCATCAGCATGAAGCTCGACGGGTCGGCGATGCCCTCGGCGAGGCCGACCGTCATGAGGCCTGCCTCGATGACCCTGCGGGTCGGGTTGGCGACCCCGGCGATCAGGGCCGCCGCATCGCCTGCCGCGACCATCATGCCGCCGAAATAGAGGGGCTTGCGCAACAGGCGCGCCGCCATGGGCTCGGTCAACCTGTCCCTGATAGCCACGAGCCTTGCCGCATAGGCCGGCAGAAGCTCGCTCGCCGCCGGATCGATGATCTCGACGCCGTCGAGCGGCAAGCCTTGCCGCTCGGCCTCCGCCGCGATCGTCGCAGGGTCGCCGAGCAGCACGGGCTTGGCGATGCCCTCCCGCACCAGGGTCGCGGCCGCGGCGAGGATGCGCGCGTCGCCGCCTTCGGGAAGCACGATCCGGCGCGGCTTCCCGCGAGCCGCTTCCTTGAAGGCCTCGACGATGTCCATGCGTTCTCCGTAGCGCGTCACGGCTGTATAGCGCGTCATGGCCGGGCCGATTCTTTGCTCAAGAACCGGCCCGGCCATGACGAAGAGCGGACCGCGTCGATACTATCCATGAAAAGCCCAGCCGGAAGAAAGCGCCAGACGCCATGAGCGAACAGGACCAGCCGATCAAGATCTATCGCGGCTTGAAGGATGTCTATTTCGAGCGCTCGGGGACGAGCTTCATCGATGGCAAGGCTGGCGAGCTTCGCTATCGCGGCTATTCGATCCATGATCTCGCCGTCCATTCGAGTTTCGAGGAGACGGCCTATTTGCTTCTCTATGGCGAGTTGCCGGACAGAGCGGAGCTCGCCCGCTTCGAGGACGAGCTGAAGGCGGCGCGCCGGCTCCCCGAGGCGATCCTCGACATCATCGGAAAGATCAAGGGCGCGCATCCGATGGAGGTGCTGCGCACGGCGGTCTCCGCGCTTTCGGCCTTCGATCCGGAGACCTCCGACAAGTCGCCGGCGGCGACGATCCGCAAGGGCGTGCGGCTGACCTCGCAAGTGCCGATGATCGTCTGCGCCCATCACCATATCCGCAATGGCGCTTCGCCCGTCGCGCCCGATGCCGGGCTCGGCCATGCGGCGAATTTTCTGTGGATGCTCAAGGGCGAGAGGCCGAGCGGCGACTCGGCCAGGCTGATGGATACCGATCTCGTGCTGCATGCCGAGCACGGCTCGAACGCTTCCTCCTTCGCGGCGCGGGTGGTGATCGGCACGGATGCCGATTTGCATGCGGCCGTGACAGCGGCGCTCGCGGCGCTCTCGGGGCCTGCCCATGGCGGGGCGGCCGAGGACGTGATGAATATGGCGATGGAGATCGGCGAGCCCGGGAAGGCCGCCGAATACGTCGCCGGGAAGCGCCGCAACAAGGAAGCGGTCACGGGATTCGGCCATCGGGTCTACCGCACCGAGGACCCCCGCGCGCGCCATATGCGCGACGGCGTCGAGCGCCTGTCGAAGGAGATGGGGGAGCCGAAATGGTTCGACATCCTGCAAGGCGTCGTCAAGGCCATGGCGCCCTATGCGCGTCATGGCGTCAATGTGAATGTCGATTTCTATTCCGGCGTCATCTACTATCTGCACGGTATCGCGCAGGACCTGTTCGTGCCGATCTTCGCCGTCGGGCGCGTGCCGGGCTGGACCGTGCAATGCCTGGAGCAAGCGGCGAACAACATCCTGATCAGGCCGCTGACGCTCTATGACGGCCCGGCTCCGCGAGCCTATGTACCGATCGGGGAGAGGCGAGTAGCCGGTAGTCGGTAGTCGGTAGTTGAGATCGCAGTCTTACTCCAAGATAATCATATCCGCCGCCTTCTCCGCGATCATCACGACGGCCGCGTTGGTGTTTCCCGAGACCAGCGTCGGCATGATCGAGGCGTCGACGACGCGCAGGCCCGAGACGCCCTTGACGCGAAGCCGCGCATCGACCACCGCGCCGGGGTCGGGACCCATGCGGCAAGTGCTGGTGGGATGGAAGATCGTGGCGCCGGCCTCGCGCACGAAGCCGAGGATCTCGTCATCGCTCGCGACCCTCTCGCCCGGCTTCATCTCCTGCGCCACATAGGGCGCGGCGGCCGAGGTCGCGACGAGCCGGCGCGTCAGCTTGATGCCGGCGATCATCGTGCGCCGGTCGAGCTCGGTCGACAGGTAATGCGGCTGCACCGCGGGGGCCGCCGCCGGATCGGCCGATCGGATGCGCACCTGGCCGCGCGAGCTCGGCCGCAGCTGGCAGACCGACAGCGTGAAGCCCGAGAAATCATGCACCTTGCCGCCCGCCATATCGGCCGAGAGGGTGCCGCAATGGAATTGCACGTCCGGCCGCTCGGCCTCCGGTAGGGCGCGGGCGAAGATGCCGCCTTGGTTGATGCCGATGGCGATGGGACCTTCGCGCCTCAGGAGCCATTTGAGCGCGATGCGCGCGCGCCCCATGAGCGAACGCAATTCGTCATTGGTCGTGATCGCCTTGGTGCAGCGATAGATCAGCCGCACCTGCAGATGGTCTTGCAGGTTCTCGCCGACCTCATGGCTCGCGTGCACGAGTTTGATGTCATGACGCCCGAGCAGCCCTGGCGGCCCGATGCCGGAGAGTTGCAGGAGCTGCGGGCTCTGGACGGCGCCGGCGCAAAGCAGCACCTGGCGCCGCGCCTTCACTTCGCGCTCCGCGCCGTCTTGCCCATAGACGACGCCCGTCGCGCGCCTGCCCTCGAAGACGATCCTTTTGGCCAAGGCGCCCGTGCGCACGCTGAGATTGCCATGCCGGCGCACCGGCTTCAGATAGCCGGTCGCGGTGCTGCAGCGCAGCCCCTTGCGCGTATTGAGCTGGTAATAGCCTGCCCCTTCCTGTGTGGCGCCGTTGAAATCGGCGTTGCGCGGAATGCCGAGCTCTTCCGCGCCCGATAGCAGCGCTTCGATCAGCTCATGGCGCTCATGGATGTCGGAGACCGACAGCGGGCCGCTCGCGCCATGCAGGTTGTCGGCCCCGCGCTCATTGCTCTCGGCCTTGACGAAATAGGGTAGCACCTCCGAGAAGCTCCAGCCGGGATTGCCGGCATCCGCCCAAGCATCATAATCCTGGCGCTGGCCGCGGATATAGATCAGGCCGTTGATGGCGCTCGATCCGCCGAGCGTCTTGCCGCGCGGCCAATAGATCCGCCTGCCGTTCATGCCGGGATCGGGATCGGTCTCGAACTTCCAATTGACGCGCCCGTCCCACATCGTCTTGCCGTAGCCGATCGGCAGATGGATCCACAGCGAGCGGTCGGGCGGGCCTGCCTCCAGGAGGCAGACGCGAAACTTGCCGGTCTCGACGAGGCGCCGCGCCAGCACGCAGCCGGCCGAGCCCGCGCCGATGATCACGTAGTCGAATTCATCCACGGTCACGGCGATGCCTTGGCGAAGGCGTCGAGGATTGCCGCGCCCGCGGCCCCGGCCTTCGCTCGCCAATCCGCGCTGACCTTCTCGCCGGCGATCGTCAGGGCGCGCGCCATGCCGGGATCGACCGTCGAATTGATGGTGACGCCATGCGCCCGCATGCGCGCATAATTCTCCTCGATGCGCGTGCCCAGGATCTCCCATTGCCGGGCTTCGGTTTGTCTTGCCGCCTCATCGACCGCGGCTCGCATATCCTCGGGGATAGCCCGATAGGCGGTGAGGCTCACCGTCGCCAGCGACAGCGGCATCGCATAGTTGATCTCGGTGAAATGCGGCAGGAGATTCCACAACTGCCGGCCGGCGCCCCCGTCCCCCGACGACAGCACGGCATTGACGGAGCCGTCGGCGAGCTTCCCCATCACATCGGCGAAGGATAGAAGCAGCGCCTTCGCGCCCAACCTGGTCATGACCTCGGTCGAAGGCGAATCATAGGTTCGGATGCTGAGCGAAGCCAGGTCTTGCGTCGTCTCGAGCCTCTGTTTCGACCAGATCCCCGAGGCTGGCCAAGGCGTCATATAGAGTAGTCTCTGCCCATGCGCCTCGAGAGCTTTTTCGTAGGCGGGGCGGGCGAGATCGGCGAGCCGCCGCGCCGCCGGGATCGAGCGGGCGAGGAAGGGCAGAGACGACAATCCGAAGATCGGATCGACCGCCTCGAGGGCGCCCGCGAAGGCGTCCGCCGCCTCCAAGCGTCCCGTGGCGACCGCCGCCGGCATGTCGGCGGACTTGATGCCCAAGGACGCGTCATAACTCGGCCGGATGACCAGCTTGCCCCCCGACTTCTCGGCGACTAGCCTGGCGAAGGTCGCAAGGCCCTGACCCGGCATGGCGCTCTCGGGGTATTCGGTCTCCATGCGCCATTGCGTCTGCGCCAGGGCGGCCGGCGCGTGAAGGATGAAGAGCGCGAGGCTCAAGGTTCGGATCGGCGTGAGCATGGGCGGAGGCATTGATCGCTGAAGGAGGGCAGAGCTGATGGGCCATGCGGGAGCATGGCCAAGAGGTTTCCTGGCCTTCGTCATCGTGCGGTTGGAATGGCAATGCAAGTTCAATTGCGGTGGCGATTGACGATGCAAACTGCCAAACGGAAACCGGAAGCGGCGGGACCGCGCAGTCGTAACGGGCACTGTTGTCGAGATGGCGATGCTGGATTGGTATCAGACCCATCAGCGCGAGATTCACGACTGGCTCGAATGGGGCCTGCGCTACAACCTGTTCCTGATGGTGTCCGCGCTGATGTACGTCGTCTTCGCGGCCGGCCTCTTTGCGCTGGGCGCAAAATATCATGCGGCGACGGTTCGAAAGGAAACCGGGCCGGGGCAATATCCTGAAGGCT
This sequence comes from Hyphomicrobiales bacterium, assembly GCA_044445965.1. Classification (GTDB taxonomy): domain Bacteria; phylum Pseudomonadota; class Alphaproteobacteria; order Rhizobiales; family Beijerinckiaceae; genus GAS188. Next base: position 59,769 of record JBIOEJ010000010.1, on the reverse strand, counting down.
ACTTCACGATGTTGGTGGCTCAGCTCCTGCCGCTGACGATCACCGGGCTCGTGCTTCTCGATGGCTATATCATCGCAACCCGCATCGGGACGCTGTTCGTGGTCGTGATCGTCCATGCCATGGTGACGAGCAAGGACGGAACATTCCTGGCATGGCGCTATCACGCCGGAATGATGATGTGGCTGTCGGCGGCGATTCTCGGGACCATGGTCTGGGGCGCCAGCCCGGCCGTACGCCGGATCGTGCACGACTACGAAAAATGGATAGCCTGGATTTCGGTCGGCTTCATGATCGTCTTCGTGGCCCGAGGCCAATGGGTCATCGCCAAGGCGCTGTTCTGGCACTTCCTCCAAGGCAACTACACGGTCAAGCGCTTCAGCTTGCAGATGGCGAGGTTCTTCGGCTTCGCCTTCCAGGCGCTTCATTACTGGCTCCTGCCGACGGCCGCCGCCCCTCTTTTCGGGTATGACCCGATTTTCCTGCAGGGGCTCATCGGCACCGTCGGCGTGACCTGCGTCATCCTCGGCTCGATCATCGGGCTCGTCGTCGGAACCGGAGCCCGTCGCCAAAAGGTATCTCCGGGCTGAAGACCATAGGGGAGGGCAATTCTCATGCGCGCCGATCGACCAGCTGCCGCCGGCACGAATTGAAATGATTCCCGCGCGTCTCGCAGCCGTCGAGGGCCGCAAGCCTTCACTCCACCCGTGGTTAACAGCTTCCTCATAATCTTGGTGAATAGTCTGTTGCGGACGGATTCGCCGGCCTGACGATCAGGCGGCATGTCGGCAAGCAGGACGAGTTCGCAGATGCGCACCATTGCCTTGGTCACGCAAAAGGGCGGTTCCGGCAAGAGCACGCTTTCGGCCTCCCTCGCGGTCGCGGCGCAGGCCGAGCGCCAAAGGGTTTTCCTGATCGATATGGATCCGCAAAAATCGCTGACCACTTGGGCACAGAACCGGAGCGACGAAAACCTCGGTGTCCAGGCGATAGCCTGGTACAAATTGCCGGCCGTGCTCGAGACTCTCGCCGAAAGCCATGTGTCGTTGGCGATCATCGACACGCCGGCCAGCCTTTCGGCCGCCTCCGACGCCGCGATGAGGGCGGCCGATCTCGTCATCATCCCGGTCCGCCCGACGGTGTTCGACATTTGGTCGAGCGAAGCGACGCGGCGTCGGGCGAGAGAGCTCCACAAAGAATGCGTGTTCGTGCTCAATCAATGCCCGATCGTGCTCGGAAGCCGCCGCCTTCAGGAGGGCGCCGCCGCGCTCGAAGCCATGGGCGGCATCTTGCAGCCGATGATTTCGGCGCGGGTCGACTATCAAGAGGCGATCCGCCGAGGCCTCGGCCCGACCGAGATCAACCCGGCTGGCGACGCGGCCGAGGAGATGCGCCAGCTCTGGACGTCTTTGCGGCGCCGCCTCGCGCGTGCGAAGCTGAATGAACGAGCGGGCCGGCAGGCGGCCTGATCCGGCCGCGATAGCGCATCGTGACGAGTTGCGCCCCGGTCTCGAGATTTGCCCCGGCATTCGGCAAGCATGCCGGGGCGCAGGTCTCGGGCGAGGATTCGTGCTCTCAGCTTGGCCAGACGAGCTTGCAGCCCGTCTCCGTCACCGGTCCGGCGGCCTGTTCGCCCGAGACGACTGTCTGCACGGAGAACATGTTGTCGGGATCACCCTTCGGGGGATGGGCCTCGCCGGCGAGAACCGGGCTGATCAGCTGGTGGTCGCCAGCGCGATAATAGGACTGGCCCGGCAGCATTCCGACCTCGGGCGGCAGCTTGAAGCCTTCGAGCGCATGGGCGAGCTTCAGCCCGTCGATCGTCTTCTCCTGGTTGGCGACGAGCGCGAAGCTCTGCACCGAGGCGTATCCGAACCAGTTCCTCGCCGTGGGGTTCATGCCGGTCGCCTTCTTGATATCGGCGACGAACGCCTTGACATGGGGATTGTCCGGCTGATCCCACCACCACTCCATGGTCCACCAGCCGACGCGCGCGCCGTCGGGCACGGCGCGCAAGGATTCGAGCTCGAAAAGCGTGCCGCCGACCGCCATGTCGCGATTGAGGCCGAAGGCGACGAACTGCTTCAGGCTGTTCACCTGGTCGCCGCTGCCCATGACGTTGACGAGCACCTTCGGCCCATAGGACTTGGCCTTGATCAGATAGGCGGAGTAGTCGGGCGTGCCGAGCGGAATGAGGTCGCCTCCGAACTCGCCGCCCGCGGCCTTGAGCTTCTTCACGAAGGCCGCCTGCACCGAATGGCCATAGGCATAGTCCGGCGTCAGGAAATACCATTTCTTGCCGAACTTCTCCATCAAGGTGTCGGCGATGGCGTTGACGTCCATCGTCGTGGTGTTGCAGACGCGGAACACGTTCCACCGGCAGCCCTCGCCGGTGACCACGTCGGTATGGCCGCCGGAAACGATGTGCAGAACCTTCTTTTCGGAGGTTACCCCGGCCATCGCCAGCGCGATTCCCGAATTCACATCGCCGATGACGCAGTTGACCTGATCGCGGTCGATCAGCTTGCGCGTCTTCTGCACGCCGGTGCCGACATCATTCGCCGAATCCTCGACCAGAAGCTCGGCCTGCCTGCCGAGGATGCCGCCCTTCTTGTTGACATGCTCGACGGCGAGCTTGGCCCCCGCCACCTCGCTTTCTGCGACCGCCGCGTAGACGCCGGTCAACGGGTCGACCATGCCGATCCGGACCGGCGCCTCTCCGCGCGCGGAAAGGATGAAGGGCGACGAGATCTGCAGCGCGCCGGCCGCCGCTCCCGCCTTGAGGATCGTGCGGCGGGCGATGAGCTTCATCGGTGTCGTCTTGTTCATTCGCAACCTCCCTCAGCCATTGTTGTTTCGACCGACCGGCGCCGCTCGACGGCGTCCGGGGCTTTGCGCTCCACGAGGCTACACATTGTAGCCGACTTTGTCATACCGGGCGCCGGAGGGGCGGCGTCCCGCCGCCCGGGCGCTGCCGCTAGGGTGCGCGGGGGCGCACCCTCCGTCGGACCGATCGCTACATGAACCGCACGCAGATGGGCGTCCCAGCTTCGGCCGTGTGGCCCGTGGCGGTGAGCTTGCCGGTGGCCCCGTCGATCCTGAACATGACGATGTTGTGGGTATCCTGATTGGCCGCGGCGAGGAATTCGCCGGTCGGGCTCACCTCGAAATTCCTCGGGATCTTCCCTCGCGTGCTCTCATGGCCGACGAGGGTCAGCGTGCCGGCCTCATCGTCGACCGCGTAGATCGCCAAGCTGTCATGCCCGCGATTCGATCCGTAGAGGAACTTGCCGGAGGGCGTGATCTGGACCTCGGCACAAGTGCTGTGGGCGCCGAAACCTGCTGGCAGGGTCGAAAGCGTCCGGAGCTCCGCGAGGCTCCCGGTCTCGGCCTCGTAGCGATAGGCGCTCATCGTCGAGTTCAGCTCGTTGATCAGATAGGCGAACCGGCCGCGCGGGTGCATGACGAGCTGGCGCGGCCCGGCGCCCGGGGCGGTCGCGACGAAAGGCTGATGCGGGTTCGGCCGAAGCTTTCCCGAGCCTGAGTCGAAGGCGTAGATCATGACCTTGTCGAGCCCGAGATCGGGCACGAACACGTAACGGTTGGCGTTGTCGATCGCCACCGCATGGGCGTGGGGGCCGGCCTGGCGTCTCGGATCGACGCTCGAGCCCTGATGCTGCACGAGCTCTGTCGCTTCGCCGAGCGAGCCGTCCGCCAGGACAGGCAGCACGCAGACGCCGCCGCTCGCGAAGTTGGCGATCAGCACATATCGCCCCGTCGCATCGACGATCAGGTGACACGGGTCGGTGCCGCGGCTCGCCCTCATGTTGAGGAAGGTCAGCTTGCCCGTCTCCTTATCCACCCTGAAGGCGCTGACCGCGCCGCTCGCTGCGCCCTCGAACTCCTTGAACTCGTTGACGCAATACAAGAAGCGGCGCGAAGGATGAAAGGCCAGATAGGATGAGTTGCGCACGCCCTCGGTGACGCCGCACGGCTCGAGAGCGCCGGTCGCGGGGTCGAAGCGATAGGCATGGATGCCCTTCCCCTTGCCGTGCAGCACCTGTCCGGTCCCGAACAGGATCGGCTCGCTATAGGTTCCGACGAAGATCAGCCCGCGTTTCGACATGTCGTGCTACTTTCCGAACTTGGCGCGAACAGGCGCGCGGGCGCCGCGTTCCTCTGCATGCCGCCCGCGCCGCCGCGGGACTATCCCTGCGGCTGTTGATGATGATCGGCATCGACTATCCCTCCCATGCTTGCAGATGCTTGCAGGGAAGGGTGGCCCGAGCGAAGCGGAGGGCCGGGTGGAGTGCCTCGTCATGAAGGCCCCCACCCGGCCGCTCGGCAAGGGCCATAGCAGCAAACAACGTTTGCTGCGTCCGCAGCAAACTATGGCGTCCGCCCTCCCCCGCTGCGCGCAGGAGGGATGGGCGCTCGCCATGACAGGTCGGCTTGAACAACCCTCCGCATCACTCGACCTTGATGGCGAGCTCCTTGCAGATCCCCTTCAGGTAGTTCATGCCGGCGACCGTCTCGGCGACGAACTCCTCGGTCGCGGTGATGTTCCTGTAGACGCCGGGCGCCGCCGAATGAGGCCCCCGCGACACGCCGGGCACGTCCTCCAGCTCGATCGAGATGACGCCGTCATAACCCACATCCTTGAGCGCCTGGAACATCGCCAGCCAATCGATCTTGCCCATGCCGGGACGCCAATGAACATTGGTGACGCCGTCATTGTCGGAGACGTGGCAATGCTTGATATGCTTGCCGAGGCGATACACCGATATGTTGGGGAAGTCGCCGACCGGAAAGGTGTGGCTCGGGTCGAAGTTGATGCCCATGGCCTTCGAGCCGACATGCTCGATGAGGCGCAAGGCGCCGTCCGTATTGGCAACATATCTCGCCGGGTGCGGCTCGACCGTCATCGATACCCCGGCGCGCTCGCAGATGGAGGCGCAGCTCCGCAGCGCCGCGACATAGTCCTTGAAGTTCTGGTCCCAGTCGACGCCGCGCGGAACCTTGGCGGCAAATTTCTGCACCAGCGGCTTGGTGGTGATGCGCGGGATCTCCTGGGCATCCCTCATGGCGAAGGCGTGGGAGCTCACCATGTTGACGATGGGAGACCCGAGCTCCGCGCCGACTTCGACCGCGCGTTTCCAGTGATCGACGGCCGCCTCGCGCTTCCCTTTCTCGGCGCTGGACAGATCATGCGGCGTCGACACGAACTGGGACAGCGCGATCCCCTCGGCTTCGAGGACCGATTTCAGATTGGCGATCTTGGCTTTCGTGTAGTTGTCCTTGAGCGAATCCAGGTTCCAGGCGATCAACTCGATAGCCTTGAAGCCGAGCCCGGCGATGCGCCGGATGGCGTCCTCGTAAGGCGGGTCCCATTGGAAGGGCCATGACGATGCTCCGAATTTCATATTCAAGCTCCATTTTCTCTGACTTGCGTCTTGTCGTGGCAAGCAAACGGTCCGATGAATTCTTGCGGGGTCGCGAGCGTGTTCCTTACATCGAATGCCTCCTGGTCAGATCGAGCGCCAAGGCCTAGCCCTTGACGGCGCCGCCCAGCAGGCCCTGCACGATGAAGCGCTGCATCAGCAGGAAGAAGAAGAGAACCGGAAGCGTGATGATGCCGGCGCCCGCCATCAGGAGATCCCAGCGGAAGGTGTATTCTTCCTGGAAGCTCGCGAGCCCGATGGGCAGGGTGAAAAGCTCGTGCGACTGCAGGAAGACCAGCGCGAACAGAAACTCGTTCCAGCCGCGGATGAAGCTGAACATGGTGACCGCCGCGAGCCCTGGACCCGCGAGCGGCAGGATGATGCGGTGGAAGGTGGTGAGCTGAGAGGCCCCGTCGATTGCCGCCGCTTCCTCGAGCTCGGCAGGGATCGCTTCGAAGAAGCCGCGCAGCAGCCAGATGGTGAAGGGCAGCGAGAACGCCGTATAGGCGATGACCAGCGCCGCGTGAGTGTTGAAGAGCCCGAGACGCTGGATGATCAGGAACAGGGGAATGACCAGGAGGATATGCGGAAACATCTGCGTGACGAGGAGCATCAGCCCATAGGCGTAGCGGCCTACGAAACGGATGCGCGCCATGGCGTAGGCGGCATACATCGAGATGATCACGCTGAAGAGTGTCGAGAGCGACGCGACCTTGAAGCTGTTCCAGAAATAGGCCGGAAAGCTCGTGCGCTGCCAGACATTGCGGTAATTCTCGAAGGTCCAGTCGACCGGCAGCATGGTCATGTTGCGCGCGAACAGCTCGGAGGATGGCTTCAGAGAGGATGAAGCCATCCAGAAGACCGGAAACAGCACGACGGTGACCGCCGCGAGCAGCAGCACATAGACGGTGAGCAGCGCGAAGGAGCGCCGGTAGTTCATTCGCAACGCCGGGGCAGAAAGCGCGATCGCGGAGCTCTGGGTCATCGGGTCGATTCCCTACGCCTTGTCGCTCTGGGATCGGTAGACGAGGAGATAGGCGACGCTCAGCACCAGGAGGCCGACGAGCATCAGCATGGCCAGGGCGGCCGCGTAGCCGATCTCGAGCCCCCAGAAGGCCTTTTCATAGATGAGCGTCGGCAGGATCTTGGTGGCATCGGCCGGACCGCCTCCCGTCAGGAGATAGACGATGTCGAAGGCCTGAAAGGTCCAGATGGAGGCGAGCAGCGTGATGATGATGCTCGTCGGTTTGATGAAGGGCAGGATGATGAACCAGAAGCGCTGCCGCATGCCGGCGCCGTCGATGATCGCGGCCTCGAACAGCTCCCTCGGCACGTTTTGCAGCGCGGCCAGGAGGACGATGAACATGACCGGATAGAGCTTCCAGATCTGGACGAAGATCACCGCCGGCATGGCGATGTCCGGATTCGAAAGCCAAAGCACCGGCTGCCTGATCAACCCGAACTTCGCCAACAGGAAGTTGATGACGCCGAACTCGTCGCCATAAAGCCACTTCCAGAGGAGCGCCGTGCACACGTCCGGGATCACCCAGGGAATGAGGAACAAGGCGCGGAAGAAGCCGCGGCCGCGCACGTCCATGTTCAAGAGAAGGGCGAGCGACAGGGCCAGCACATAGGCGCCGATGACCGAGCCCGCGGTCCAGATCACGGTCTTGCCGAGGCTCGACCAGAAGGTCTTCTCCTCGAGGAGCGCGCGCGCATAATGGCTGAGCCCCACATACGCCGTCGGGTCGGGGCGTATCATGTTCTGGTTTTGCAGGCTGACGATGATCCCTTCGATCATCGGATAGAGATTGAGGAGCGTGATGACGATGAGGGAAGGGAAGATCAGGAAATAGGCGAAGCGAGCTCGCCTCTGCAGGAACATCGCTTCGGTCTCCCTGAAGGCGCCGGCCTGGCGCCCCGATCATGCTCTAGAGTGCAGCGAATTCCGGTATCGGCGAGGTTTTCGACGCACCAGATGGCCATTTCGTCCAAACCCCGGAGGGGCGCGGCCGTTTTGGCCTGCAAGTTCGTCGTCGATCTCGCCAATATCGACATATTGGCTCAGATCGCCTCCTGCTTGCCGGACCAAAACGACAGGCGTCCCGGCCACGAGCCGTATGTCAACACGCCCTAGGACGCGAAGACCTTCTTCATGGCCTCATGAGCGTCGAGCACGGCCTTCTCGGGCGTCTTGGTGCCGACCACGACCTCGTTGACGGGAGCGGCGAACATCTTCTCGCCGTCGATCACCCCCATCTCCGGCCTGCCATAGCCCGGATAGGCGAAATCGGTGGCGTAGGGGACGACCTTCCTCAGGGCCTCGTCGAGCAGGCGGTTGGACTTGACCCGTTCCGAATTGACGTCCGTCTTGAAGATCGGCCATTGCTGCCCCGGCGCAGCCTTGTAGAGCGGCTCGAGGCGGCCCGACTGGATGAACCATTTGACGAAGGTCTTGGCGGCTTCCTTGCCGGGGCTGTATTTCCAGACGAACATCGGGTTGTAGAAGCCTGCCGTCAGCTTCCTCGACGGTCCGGCGGGCCCCTCCAGCACCTCGAGGATGCCGACCTTGTCGAACAGGGTCGGATTTTCGTTCATGATGCGGCCGATCAGCCCGCCCGTGCCGAGACCGAAGGCGGCGCGCCCCTGCAGGAAGATCGTATGCGCCTCGTCCGTGTTGTAGGAAGCGATGCCGGGAGGCGTGACCTTGTACTTGGTGGCGAAATCGGTCAGGTAGGTGAGCGCCTTGACGTTGGCGTCCTTGGCGCTGGTGCCGAAGATCAGGTTGCCGTCCTTGTCGAGGATGCCGCCGCCGGCCTGGAACATGAACGACATGTAGATGTGCTGGGAGATGAAGAAATTGCCCGCCGGAAAGACCACGCCGAACACGCCGCTCGCCTGGTCGTTGAGGGCGATGGCCGCTGCCTGGAACTCGGCCCAGTTGGTCGGCGGCTTGATGCCCTTCGCCTCGAGCAGGTCCTTGCGATAATAGATCGGACGGATGTCGAGATTATAGGGCACGCCCCAGTAATGGTCGTTCCAGAGGAATTTCTTGTAGGCGTATTCATTGAAGATGTTATCGAGCGCGCCGTTTTGTTTCCACAGCTCGATAATGTCGTCCATCGGCTCCATCTGGCCGACTGCGGCGAACTGCAAGGGATGATAGGAAAAGGCCTCGGCGATATCGGGCATGGACTGTCCCCGGATCGCAGTCATGAACTTCGGATAGACGAGGTTGCCCGAGACCGGCTCGTGCACGATCTTGATGCTCGGATTCTGCTTCTCGAAATCGGCCAGGATGGTCTTGAGCGCAGCCGACAAGTCGGGCGTATTCAGGCGCACGGTCCAGAACGTCAGCGTGGTCACGCCCTGTGCGTCGGCTCCGTTCGAGCCGAGCATGAAAAGCCCCCCGAGAGCGAGAGCGAGGCTCTCTCGCCGGTTGATTCCGATTGTGTCGGGCATTCCGTCTCCTCTTCGATGCTGCTTCGCGCGGCGCTTGGCGGCCGCTTCTCTCCGGCATGGGCACGCAATGGCACCCCCGAGTCACGCCGGAATAGACCGGCGGTCGATCCGGAGCTTGGCGCGAGTATTCTCCATCCGAGCCGTCGGGACAAGCGGTCGCTAAGCGGTCTGTCGTAAGCGGCCGCTAAGGCCTTGCCGTCTTGACGTCCGCGGCCGTCACCTCGTCCCTATAGGCGTTGCCGAAATGGGTGCGGACATAGTTCACGACGGCTGCTACCTGCTCGTCGCTCAGGGCATAGCCGAAGGGCGGCATCGCCTTTTGCCCGCGCAGCACGAGAGTGATCGAATAGCCCGCGGCCTCGAGCTTTCGATCATCGGCGAGCCCCGGATAGGCGCCCGCCCCGACGGCGCCTTTGGCGTCGGGCATATGGCAGCCCTGGCAGATCGATTTGTAGAGCGCTTCCCCACTCTGCTCGGGATAGCGCGTCATGGTGGAGAGGAAATCGGTGCTCTGCGCCATGGCGCCCGTCGAGCCGGCGAAGACGGCGAGCGCGGCCATCAGACGACGGAAGACAGGCGACGCAGGGCAGAGGAGCTGTCGGCAGAGCTGGTTCATCTATCCTCCGTCGTCTGCCCTCTGTCGTCCGTCAATTCCCCGCCACGACGCGCTTGTGCAGCCGCGTGACGGCGTCGAGCGCCGAAAGGATCGCGCCTTCCTGCCAGGCATTGACATAGGAGGCATGCTCGCCGGCGAGCGCGATGCGCCCGTCTATGGCGCACAGGTTCCGGTAATGCGCCTTGCGCGTCGCGCCGGTCCACAGGCCGAAGCAGCCGAGCGTCCAGGGGACGCGGCTCCAGCCGACCGAGATGCCGTTCTCGAACTCGGCCTTGTATTGGGGGTGGATCTGCGCGCCGTTCTCGACGGCGAGCGCAATGCGCTGCGCTGGCGTCATGGCGGTGAACTCGGTCGCCGGCACCCCGAAGCTATAGGCGCCGAGCAGCACGCCCTTGCCGGCCTTGTGATAGTCGGTGCTCGGATACGAGATCTGGGCGATCGGCAAGTCGGTGAAGGAGATGCCGCCATAGATCGCCTCGTCCTCCTCCCAGAAGCGGCGCTTGAATTGCAGGCCGATCTTGATCGACCCGAGATAGGGCACGGCCTCGATCGCGGCCTGCATGGGGGCGCCGACATTGATGTCGATCTGGGAGAGGATCGAGAGCGGGATGGTGCACAAGCACCAATCGGCGCTCGCCTGCCTCACGCCGCCGCCCGCCATCGCGTCCTCGTAGGTCACGGTGACGCCCTTGTCGTCCTGGCGGATCTCCGTCACCTTGGCGTTGAACTCGATGAGGTCCTGCACCTGCCCGAGGAAAGCCTTGCCGATCATGTCCATGCCGCCGACGGGCTGGAACATGGTGTGCTGGAATTCGTGTTGCAGCCCGAGGCTCAGATGCCGCCATAGCCGCGACCGCAGGATGTCGCCGCGCCCGATCGGCGTCGACGGCACGGGCGCGCCGTCCATCCCGCCGCCGGGCTCCTTGTCGAAGCCTCGGACATAGCTCGATACATAGCCCGCCTTATAGGCATAGTCCCTGTCGAGGGCTCCCCAGCTCCTGAGCGAGGCCAAGAGCATCTCCATGTCCTCCTGGCTCACGGCCTCGTCGAGCCTGTGCTCGTTCGCAGCCTTGGCGAGGAGCTCGGAGATGTAGCCGTTATAGTCCGACATGATGTGGCGGAAACGCTGCGGCTTGCCGCCGAAGGCGCCGGTCGCGTGCAGATGGCTGTTGAAGTTGAGCTGCATGAAGGGCTCTAGCCTGACGCCGAGCCGCTTGCAGTAATCGAGCAGCGCGCGGTGATGATAGGGGATGCGCCAAGGACCGGGATTGATGTAGAGCCCCTGGTCGAAGGCGCAGTCCTGCGTGAGGCCGCCGAGCTCGGTGTAGCTGTCGCCCCCGCGCAACGACCAGTTCCGGCCGCCGGCCCTTCTCTGATATTCGAGCAGCTTGACCTTGTAGCCGGCCTTGCGCAGCTCGAGCGCCGCCGTCATTCCGGCAAGGCCGGCGCCGAGGATCAGGATCGAGGCGCCCTTCGGATCGCCCTGCAGCGCGAGCGGCCCGGCATAGCCCGAATCCGCCGCATGGCCGAGGCTCGCCATGGCCTGGTACATCACGGCGCCGGAACTCGCCTGGCCGATCATGGTCAGCAGGCGGCGGCGGCTCATTTCCGGTGTCGCTCGATCGCCCATGGAGCGCGCCTTCCCCGCGATGGATTCACATGCCTGATCGGCCGCGACGTTAGTATGGCGAGTGTCGAATGGCGAGCGGTGGGGTCCCCCTTGCCCCGTGCTCACTGCTCGCTATGCGCTATTCGCTCTCCCCCTGGCGTTTCGCTCCGCATTCGCCTACATTCGCGAAGCGGGGCTGCGCGGTGCGTTTGGACTTGTATCCCCGGGCCCTTATCGATCCAAACGGGAGCTGTCCCTGACCAGGTCCCTGGACCCGGACACACGGCGCCCACCTACGTTGTAGGTGTCCCGGGATCGATGGTCCGACGGCCGAGGCGGCTCCGCTCCTTTCACTGTAGTTTCGCTGCATTTACAGCGGCGACGGCGACAGAGGGTCTCGAGTGACGGCACCCGACGCTCCCGTGAAACGCGCCGACAACCTCGGCGATATCTCCCGGCAGAAGGCCGCCATCCGCGCCGGCGCGCTGGCACGCCGGGATGCGCTCCCTCCCGAGATGCGGCTTGCGGCATCGAAAGGCTTCGCCGAGAGCGGGGTGACGGCGCTCGGCGAAATCGAGGGCGCGGTCGTCAGCGGCTTCTGGCCGATCCGCTCCGAGCTCGATCCGCGCTTCCTGATGCGCAAGCTCGCCGAGGCGGGCACGCAACTCGCTCTGCCCTGCGTCGAGGGCGGCAAGCTCGTCTTCCGCCGTTTCGCCTTCGGGGACCGGTTGCGGCAAGCGGGCTTCGGGCTCTCGCAGCCGCCGACCGAGGCTCCGCTCGCAGCGCCTGAGATCATGCTCGTGCCGCTCGCGGCCTTCGATCGCAGCTGTCGTCGGATCGGCTACGGCAAGGGTTATTACGACGGGGCGATCGGCCGGCTCGCGGCCAGCGGCTCGCGGCCGCGCAGCTTGGGCTTGGCCTTCGCCTGCCAGGAGGTGGAAGCCATTCCCATGGAGGCGCATGACCAGCGCCTCGACGCCATCCTCACCGAGCGCGAGCTGATCCGCGCCGGCGGAGAGCACCGGTCCGGCGCCCGAACGTCATGCATTTGACACGCCTCGCCTATTCTTTGATGGGCCTGTCGTGGCCGGATAGGCGTTCATCGACGGGAGGTACCCATGCGCGTTTCCATTCCGCTGGCGGTTGCCGCCATGATCATCCAGGCGGCCGCGATCGCCGACGCCCAGACCCCTGCCAAGAAGGCCCCAGCCGAGAGCGTCGCCTATTTCACCTTCTCCAGCGGCCTGATGGGCGAATTGCCGGTCGACGGCATTTTGAAGGAGACGCGGCAAGGCGGGAAAGTCACCACCGCGATTCTCGATGTCTGCCATTCGGTGTCCGAGGAGTCGGATCGCAAGGATCGCTTCGTCGCGACCCTGAAGCCGCAAGGCGCGAAACTCGTCGGTACTGCCGAGAGCCAGGAGGACAAACTCCCCGTTTCGGTCAGCCTCATCCGCAAGCAGACGGGATCGAGCTTCACCTTCGAGGGATCGATCACTCGCGGCTCCGCCGTGCTGGAGGTCTCTTCGGCCGACAACACCGACGAGAGCGAGGAGGAATTTCGCCAGTCGCAACCAGAGCCCGAGACGCTGGTGGCGGCGCCCAAGGATTTCACCGAGGTCGCTCCCGACACCATCGTGGCCAAGATCAAGCGGCCATCGCTCGCCGAGACGATCAAGGGCCTCAGAAACCAAGATGCACTGGTCGATTTCACGACGCTTGCCGCCGATTGCAGCGTCTTGCGGAGCGGCGAGCACATTGTGAAGATCGAGCTCGATCCCGAGCGCGCCCCGGCGCTGATCGCTGCCCTCAAGAGCGCTCCCGGCGTGACGGCGGCGGGCTTCGGCGTCGGCACCTACTCCATGGACCGCGCCATCCGCTTCGCAGGTACGGATTGGCGGAGCGCCGACGGCAGGATCGACAAGGCGAAGATCGAGGCCGCGATCGGCGCGGCCGCGATGCGGGCCTTTTCCGGCAAGCTGCGTTCATCGCAATGGGAGGCCACCTCGGGCGGGCTCACCTTGAAGCTCGATCGCCCCGACAATTCGATCGCGGGCCTCGATCTCGCGCAGATCATGGAGGTGACCGCGCTGATCGGCCCGGAGAAGCCGGGCTCGACCGAGAATCTGGTTTTGTGGGTTGGAGACGTCACCGCCGAAACCGTGGACGAGGGAGCGGGACCCCGCCTGAAATTCAGCGGCGCGAGCGTCGGCGGCGCCGGCGAGGACCAGCCGCAATCGAAGGACGGCGATGCCTTGGTGACGGCGCTCGCCCAAGCGCTCAAAGGTCGGACCTGGGATTCGGACCAATCCGCCTGGAAGTGAAGAGCACCAGCGCTTGACCTCTCCCCTTGCGAGAGAGGTGAATCGCCATTGGTCTAAATCCGCTCCCTCACGAATCGCATGCTGGCTTCGAGCCTCGACGCGATGTCCGGCGCTTTCTGCACACTCTGCGCGAAGGGCTCGAAGGAGAAGACGGCGCCATAGCCTCCACTGCGCAGCGCCTTGATCTGCGCGATATTGCCGAGCCGGTCGGCTTCGTCGACGAGCACGCGATGCGCGTCGAGCATGTCGGCCACGGCGAGCCTCCGATCGGCGACGCCGGAGATATGCACGAGGCCGGTGCGCCCCGGGAAGATGTCGGCTTCGCCCGCGAGATGATGATGGAATGTGTCATGCACCAGCCGGAAGCGGCCCTGTCCGCCGACCTGGTCGATGGCTTCGATCGCCTCTCGTTTCGAGCGCAGCGACGAGATGGGAAACCCTAAGGGCTCGACGAAGCCCGCTAGGCCGGCCTCTTCGAGGATGGGCGCGAGGCCGCGCAATGCCTCGCGCAAGCCCGCGAGGCGCGCCTCGTTGCCCGGATGGAAGGCCGCGTCATTGACCGGGACGAGGACAAGCGCCCCGGCGCCGCACTCCTTCGCGTAGCGAGCGAGCTCGCGCGCCTCCGCGGCGCGCCGATCGCTCCATTCGTTGAAGCGCTGCAGCGCATTGATCGAGAGGATCTCGACGCCCTTCGCCTCGGCTTCCCGCCTGACCTTGGCCGCCGGCGTGCCGTCCAGGATCGGGACGCCGGCGAGGTCGTTGCGGATCTCGACCTTGCCGAGGCCGAGCTCGCGGGCGAGCGCAAAGAAATCGCCGATGCCAAGGCGCGGAGCCGCGATATGATTGAGCGCGAACTCGATCGTGGCAGCCATTGCGTTCCCTCGTCTTTCAAGTCGGTCCGGTTAAATTCGTCGAACCCTGGACCCTCTACGACAGCGCCACTCGAACCGGCTTGCCGCTTTGCGCGGACAGTGTGGCGGCGTCCGCGAGGAGCTGGGCCTTGAGCCCGTCATGACCGGAAGGGGAGGGGGCGCGGCCCGACTTCACGGCAGCGACGAAGGCGTCGAGCTCGAGTCGATAGGCGGCCGCATAGCGTTCGAGGAAGAAATTCTCGATCGGGTCCGTGGTGAAGCCTTTGGCCGTTGCCTGCTCGACCGTCGTCTCATGGACATTGCCGGCGCGCAGCAGGCCCTTCGAGCCATGCACCTCGATGCGCTGGTCATAGCCGTAGCTGGCGCGGCGCGAATTCGAGATTTGGCAGAGCTTGCCGGATTTCGTCCGCATCTGCACGACGGCGGTATCGACATCCCCCGCCTCGCCGATCGCCGGGTCGACGAGGCTCGAGCCCAAGGCCTGCACCTCGGCCGGGTCCTCGCCCAACAGGAAACGCGCCATGTCGAGATCGTGGATCATCATGTCGCGGAACAGCCCGCCTGAGCGCTTTACGTAATCGATCGGCGGCGGGGAGGGATCGCGCGACAGGATGGTCACGATCTCCACCTCGCCGACGGCGCCCGCGGCGAGCCGCTTCCTCAAGGCGGAGAAATGCGGGTCGAAGCGGCGGTTGAAGCCGATCATCAGCTTGACGCCGGCCGCATCCGTCTTGCGCAGCGTCTGGACGATACGCTTGGCCGAAAGATCGACCGGCTTTTCGCAGAAGATCGCCTTACCCACCTTGGCGGCGCGTTCGATGAGCGCGGCATGGGTATCGGTCGAGGCGCAGATCATCACCGCCTCGATGTCCTTGGCGGCGATGAGCTCCTCGACGCTCCGCGCTTGCGCTCCCGTCGCCTTGGCCAGCGCCGCTGCCGAAGCCGCGACCGCGTCGGCGACGGCGACGAGCGAAGCGCCCTGATGCGCCGCGACATTGCGGCCATGGATTTGGCCGATGCGGCCGGCTCCGAGAAGCCCTATGCGAATCATGTTCCTCTCCCTTGGGTGTCGCGATCTCTATGGCGCGGCTTTCGCCTTGATGCACGGCGCCGGTCAAGCGCGCAACATCGCGGTTTGACGCGATTTCGCAACTCATGTTTCATCGGGCTCCTGGAGAGAATGCCCTTGGGAGAACGCCATGTCGGATGGGCCGCAGGGGAAGCCGGCCGCGAAGTCGCTCGACGTGATCGCCATCGGCCGCTGCTCTGTCGATCTCTACGGCCAGCAGATCGGCTCGCGGCTCGAGGATATCGCCTCCTTCGCGAAGTCGGTCGGCGGCTGCCCGGCGAATATCGCCATCGGGACGGCGAGGCTCGGGCTCAAATCCGGTCTTATCACCCGCGTCGGCGACGAGCAGATGGGCCGTTTCGTGCGCGAGCAGATGCGGCGCGAGGGCGTAGCGCAGGACGGCATCCGCACAGATCCGGCAAGGCTCACCGCGCTCGCTATCCTTTCGGTCGAGAGCGATGCGAGCTTTCCGCTGCTTTTCTACCGCGAGAACTGCGCCGACATGGCGCTCGACGAGAGCGATATCGACGCGGCCTTCATCGCCAGCGCCAAGGCGGTCGTGGTCACGGGCACGCATTTTTCGACTCCGAACGCGGATGCGGCGCAGCGCAAGGCGATGCGGATCGCCCATGAGCATGGCGGCAGATGCGTCTTCGACATCGATTACCGTCCCAATCTCTGGGGGCTCGCCGGCCATGCGGCGGGCGATGAGCGCTATGTGAGGTCGGATGCGGTCTCGGCGCATCTGCGCTCCATCCTGCCGGATTGCGATCTAATCGTCGGCACCGAAGAGGAGATCCATATCGCGGCCGGCAAAGAGGATACGCTCGAAGCCCTCACTGCCATCCGCGCCCTCACCAAGGGCGTCATCGTGCTGAAGCGCGGACCGATGGGCTGCGTCGTCTTCCCCGCTGCGATCCCGGGCGCCATCGATGACGGCATCATCGGCAAGGGCTTCCCGATCGAGGTCTATAACGTGCTGGGGGCGGGCGACGCCTTCATCTCGGGCTTCCTGCGCGGCTGGCTGAGAGGCGAGAGCTACGAGATGGCGGCGACCATCGCCAATGCCTGCGGCGCCTTCGCCGTGTCGCGGCTTCTGTGCTCGCCGGAAAGCCCGACCTTCGAGGAGCTGCAATATTTCCTGACGCATGGCAGCCCGCATCGCGCGCTGCGCAAGGACGCGATGCTCAACCATGTGCATTGGGCGACGACACGCCGGGCCCAACCCCCGACCCTGACGGCGCTGGCGATCGATCACCGGCCCTTGTTCGAGGAGCTTGCCCATCGCCATGGCGCAGACCGCCGCAGGATCGCCGCTTTCAAGGCGCTCGCGGTCGACGCGGCCGCGCGGGTCGCCAAGGGGCGCGACGGCTTCGGCGTGCTTCTCGATTCGACCTATGGCGGGGAGGCCCTCCACCTGGCTGCGCGACATCCTCTCTGGATCGGGCGCCCGGTCGAGAAGCCGGGCTCGCGCCCGCTCGATTTCGACGGGTTTGCCGATCTCGGCAGCCATCTCGCCGAATGGCCGGTGCACCACACCGTCAAGTGCCTATGCTTCTATCATCCCGATGATGACGCGGATCTCAAATCGCGCCAGGACCGCGAGCTTCTCCGCGTCCACGACGCCGCCCGCACGCTGGGGCGCGAATTGCTGATCGAGATCATAGCCGGCCAGCATAGAAAGCTCGACGAGGGCACGGTCGCTGCCGTATTGGCGTGGCTCTACGCGCTCGGCATCAAGCCCGATTGGTGGAAGCTCGAGCCGCAGGCGAGCGCAAGCGGCTGGGCCGCCATCGAGCGCGTCGTCGCGGCGAACGATCCCTATTGCCGCGGCGTCGTCATGCTGGGGCTCGGCGCCGCCGCCGAACCGCTGATTGCCGCCTTGCGCGCCGCCGCCGACTGCCCCCTCGTCAAGGGCTTCGCGATCGGCCGTACGATCTTCGCCGAGGCGGCTTCAGCCTGGTTCGCCGGCCGCATGGACGACGAGGCCGCGATCGCCGATATGGCGCGGCGCTTCGGCAAGCTCGTCGATGCGTGGAACGACGCCAAAGGCCTGAATCTGGCTGCGTGAGGGATGGCTGCGTGAGGATAATGAGATGAAGACCGTTCGGCTCACCATGGCGCAGGCGCTGACGCGCTTCCTCGCCGCCCAGAGGACGATCATCGAGGGCGTGGAGATGCCGATCTTCGCAGGCGTCTGGGCGATCTTCGGCCATGGCAATGTCGCGGGCCTCGGCGAGGCGCTATACCAGCTGCGCCACGAGCTGCCGACCTTGCGCGCCCATAACGAGCAAGCCATGGCGCACGCCGCCATCGCTTTCGCCAAGGCGAGCTTCCGCCGCCGCATGATGGCCTGCACCACCTCGATCGGCCCCGGCGCCACCAACCTCGTCACGGCTGCCGCCGTCGCGCATGTCAACCGGCTGCCGCTCCTCCTGCTGCCGGGCGACGTGTTCGCCAACAGGCGGCCGGACCCGGTGCTGCAGCAGGTCGAGGATTTCGGCGACGGGCTCGTCTCGGCGAACGACACATTGCGTCCGGTATCGCGCTATTTCGACAGGCTGACGCGCCCGGAGCAATTGATCCCCGCGGCGGGGCGCATGATGGCTGTGCTGACGGACCCCGCCGACTGCGGGCCGGTGACGCTCGCGCTCTGCCAGGACGTGCAGACCGAGGCCTTCGATTATCCGCAAAGCTTCTTCGAGAAACGCGTCTGGACCTCGCGGCGGCCGGCTCCGGACGCGGAGGAGCTGCTGCAAGCCGCGAGCCTGGTACGCGACGCCAAGAAGCCGCTCATCGTCGCCGGCGGCGGCGTGCTCTATTCGCAAGCCTCTGATACGCTGGCGCGCTTCGCGGAGCGCCACGGCTTTCCGGTGGCGGAGACGCAGGCCGGCAAGTCGGCGCTGCCCGACGATCATCCCCTGAACATGGGCTCGATCGGGGTCACCGGCACTGCGGCGTCGAATGCGCTCGCCGCCGAGGCCGATCTCATCCTTGCCGTCGGCACGCGCCTCCAGGATTTCACCACCGGATCCTGGGCGCTGTTCAAGAACCCCAAGCGGCGCATCGTGTCGCTGAACGTGCAGGCCTATGACGCGGGCAAGCACGGCTCCCGGCCGCTCGTCGCCGATGCGCGCGCCGGTCTTGATGAATTGGGGAGGACGCTCGGCGATCACGCGGCGCCGCGCCAATGGACGAAAGCCGCTGCGGCGCACAAGGCGGCCTGGACGAAGGCCGCCGCCAAGGCGCTGGCGGCGCCGCGCGGCAATGCGCTCCCTTCGGATGCGCAGGTGATCGGGGCGGCCATCCGCTCCTTTGGACCGAAGGCGACGCTGGTCTGCGCGGCGGGCGGCCTGCCCGGCGAATTGCACAAATTATGGAAAGCCGGAGCGTCAGGCAGCTACCATATGGAATATGGCTATTCCTGCATGGGCTATGAGATCGCCGGCGGGCTCGGCGTGAAGCTCGCCAAGCCCGACGAGGAGGTCGTCGTGATGGTCGGCGACGGCTCCTATCTGATGATGAATTCCGAGATCGCAACCTCGGTGATGCTCGGCAGGAAGCTCACCATCATCGTGCTCGATAATCGGGGCTTTGCCTGTATCAACCGCTTGCAGATGGCGACTGGCGGGGCGAGCTTCAACAATCTGCTCGCGGATGCGCGGCACGAGACTCTGCCCGACATCGACTTTCGCGCCCATGCCGAAAGCCTCGGCGCCATCGCCGTCAAGGCGTCGTCGATCGCCGAGCTCGAAAAGGCCCTCGCGGAGGCGAAGACCCATCCGCGCACGAGCGTGGTCGTCATCGATACCGACCCGCTGGTCACCACCAAGGAGGGCGGCGCCTGGTGGGATGTGGCGGTGCCGGAGGTCTCGGCGCGGCGCGAGGTCGATGCCGCGCGCAAAGCCTATGAGGCTGCGACCGCGCGACAGCGGCTGGGCGATTGAGGAGAAGCTGAATGATCCGTATCGGCGCCAACCCGATCGGCTGGTCGAATGACGACATGGTCCAGCTCGGGGGCCATATCCCGCTGGAGCAATGCCTGACCGAGGCCAAGGCGGCAGGCTTCGAGGGCATGGAGCTCGGCAATAAATTCCCACGCGAGGCGTCGAAGCTGAAGCCTATTCTCGAGGCGCATGGCCTCGCCCTCGTCTCCGGCTGGTATTCGACCTTCCTGATCGAGCGCGACGCGGAAAAGGAATTCGCGGCGGCGCAAGCTCATGCGGGGCTGCTCAAGGCGATGGGCTGCAAGGTGCTGATCGCGGCCGAATGCACGCGCACCGTGCATGGCGACAAGACGAAGCCGCTCTCGCGGCGCCCGGTGATGACCGATGCCGAATGGGCGCGTTTCGCTTCCGGCCTCACGGCCTTCGCCGAGAAGCTCGATGCCGTCGGTCTCGCCCTCGTCTACCACCACCATATGGGCACGGTGGTGCAGACCGAGGCCGAGATCGACCGCTTGATGAAGAGCACCGGCCCGGCCGTGAAGCTCTTGCTCGATACCGGCCATGCGTATTGGGGCGGCGCCGATCCGGCGGTGCTCGCCAGACGCCATCGCCGGCGGATCGCCCATGTGCACACCAAGGATGTGCGCGGCGAGGTGATGGCGCGCGCAGGCCGGGAGAACTGGTCCTTCCTGAAATCGGTGGTCGAGGGCGTCTACACCGTGCCGGGCGACGGCATCATCGATTTCGTCTCGGTTTTCCGGGAACTTCCCGGCTATGCCGGCTGGGTCGTGGTCGAGGCCGAGCAAGACCCCGCGAAGGCCGATCCAGCGACCTATGCGAAGCTCGGCTGCGCCAATGTCAAGCGGTTCCTCGAGGAAGCGGGGTTAAGGAAGTAGCGAATAGCGAGTAGCGAATTGCGAGTAGTTCAGAGCCCGCCCTCCATTCGCCATTCGCTACTCACTATTCGCTTCTGAGATAGGAGGTCGAATGTCGAGGCTGTTGATCAAGCCATCCGCTCCCGATGGCCGAGGGCGAATCACCCATGTCACGCCGCAAAGCGCCAATTGGACCTATGTCGGCTTCGATGTGCATCGCTTGCAGGCTGGGCAATCCATCGAGGCCGATACGAAGGAGCGCGAGGTCTGCCTCGTCCTCATCTGCGGCCGCGCGCAGGTGCTGTCCGGCGGGCGCGACTTCGGCGTCATCGGCGAACGCTCATCGCCCTTCGCCGGCAAACCCTTTTCGGTCTATGTGCCGGCCGGCTCCGATTGGCGGGCAGTGGCCGCAACCGATGTGACGCTCGCCGTCTGCTCGGCGCCCGGGAAGGCCGGCGCGCGCCCGGCGCGCCTCATTCCGCCGTCCGGTCTCGGCCAGGAGATACGCGGCAAGGGCACCAACACCCGCTACGTCACCAATATCCTTCCCGAGACCGCCGAGGCGGATTCCCTTCTCGTGGTCGAGGTCATCACGCCAGGCGGGCACACCTCGTCCTATCCGCCGCACAAGCACGATGTCGACAACCTGCCCCATGAATCGCTGCTCGAGGAAACCTATTACCACCGGCTGAACCCTTCCCAGGGTTTCGCCTTCCAGCGCGTCTACACCGATGATCGCGCGCTCGACGAGACCATGACGGTCGAGGACGGCGACGTCGCGCTCGTGCCGAAGGGCTACCATCCCTGCGCGGCGACGCATGGCTATGACCTCTATTACCTCAACGTCATGGCCGGCCCGAAGCGGACCTGGCGCTTCCACAATGCCGCCGAGCATGAGTGGCTGTTGAAGGCGTGAGCTTGATTCCCCCGCCTGCGGCGGGCATCCTGCCTTATCGAAAGCGCTTGCCCCAGAGCGAGCGTCATCTTGCGACGACGCAAAGCCTGACATGACCGCGAAAGGCTCCGGCTCTTCAGGGTGAAGATCGACGCAGTTCCTCCCTTTGCCACATTACCCGAGCCCTTCGCCGCCTGGTTTGCCGCGCGGGGCTGGGCGCCGCGCACCCATCAGCTCGAGCTGATCGGCAAGGCGCGCCAGGGACGCTCGGTGCTTCTCGTGGCGCCGACCGGAGCCGGCAAGACGCTCGCCGGCTTCCTGCCGAGCCTGATCGAGCTTGCGTCGCCCGCAATCCCCGGATCAAAGCCCGGACTACGATCCGGTCCAAGTCCAGGGAGGGAGAGGAAACGCGGACGGCGTCGCCTCCACACGCTCTACGTCTCGCCGCTTAAGGCGCTCGCCGCCGACGTGCAGCGCAACCTACGGACGCCACTCGCCGAGATGGGATTGGCGATCCGTGTCGAGACCCGCACCGGGGACACCTCGACCGCCGCCAGGCAGCGCCAGAAGACGGCGCCGCCCGATATCCTTCTGACGACGCCCGAGCAGGTGGCGCTGTTGCTCGCGGCGAAGGAATCGCGCGAGCTGTTCGCCTCCCTAAGGCGCGTCATCGTCGACGAACTGCACTCGCTTGTGACCTCGAAGCGCGGCGACCTGCTGGCGCTCGATCTCGCGCGGCTGAAGACCATCGCGCCAGGCCTTGCCTGCGTCGGTCTTTCGGCGACCGTGCGGGAGCCGCAAGCCTTGCAGCTTTGGCTCGGCGCCACCACGCGGCGGGATGGCGCGGCGAGTCTCGCCGATCTCGTGACGGCCGGTGGCGCCGCGCCCGCCGATCTGTCGATCCTCGCGACACAAGCGCAACTGCCGCTCGCCGGCCATATCACCAGGCACGCCTTGCCGGAGATCTACGCGGCGATCCGCGCCCATAAGATGTCGCTCGTCTTCGTGAACACGCGCATGCAGGCCGAATTCCTGTTCCAGGCGCTGTGGCGCATGAACGAGGATTCGCTGCCGATCGCGCTGCATCACGGCTCGCTCGATGCGGCGCAGCGCAAGAAGGTCGAGGCGGCAATGGCGCAAGGCCGGCTCAAGGCGGTCGTATGCACCTCGACGCTCGATCTCGGCATCGATTGGGGCGATGTCGATCTCGTCGTCAATGTCGGAGCCCCCAAGGGCGCGAGCCGCTTGATGCAGCGCATCGGGCGCGCCAATCACCGGCTCGACGAACCCTCGAAAGCCGTTATCGTGCCCTCGAACCGTTTCGAGGCGCTGGAAGCGGAAGCGGCGCTCGAGGCGGTGGAAGCGGCGGCGCAGGACACACCCGATGCGCGCGTCGGCGCGCTCGACGTGCTGGCCCAGCATGTGCTCGGCGTTGCCTGCGGCGATCCGTTCCTCGCCGATGAGCTCTATGCGGAAGTCGCCTCGACCGCGCCTTACGCGGGCCTCGCGCGCCAAAGCTTCGACGCCGTGATGGAGTTCGTGGCGACGGGGGGCTATGCGCTGCGCTCCTATGAGCGCTTCGCCAAGATCAGACAGGGGAGGGATGGACGCTGGCGCGCCGCGACCGCGGGCGTCATCCAGCAATACCGGCTGAATGTCGGCACCATCGTCGAGGCCGCGATGCTCAAAGTGCGGCTCGGGCGTCTCAGACGCGCCAAGCCGGGCGCTCCGGCCGCGACCGGCATATTGCGCCGCTCCGGCCGCGTGCTCGGCGAGCTCGAGGAATATTGGGCCGAGCAGATGACGGTCGGCGATACCTTCATGTTCGCGGGCGAGATCCTGCGCTTCGAGGGCATCAGCGAGAACGAGGTGGTGGCCTCTCGGGCCCGGCCCGGCACCGATCCGAAAATTCCCTCCTATGACGGCGGCAAATTCCCGCTTTCCACCTTTCTCGCCGCCAGGGTGCGGGCGATGCTCGCCGATCCTTCGAGCTGGTCGAAGCTGCCGCCCGAGGTCGCGCAATGGCTGGCCTGGCAGGCGCGGCGCTCGCTGCTGCCGGAGCGGGACGGGTTGCTGGTCGAGACCTTCCCGAGCGCCGGCCGCCATTTCCTGGTCGCCTATCCTTTCGAGGGGCGGCTCGCCCATCAGACGCTCGGCATGTTGCTGACGCGCAGGCTTGAGCGCGCGCGGCTGCGGCCGCTAGGCTTCGCCTGCAACGATTACGGCATCGGCGTCTGGGGCTTGAGCGATATCGGGCTCGCCGTCGCGCAGGAGAGGCTTTCGCTCGACGACCTGTTCGCGCAAGACATGCTGGGCGACGATCTCGAGGCCTGGCTCGCCGAGACGGCGCTGATGAAGCGCAGCTTCCGCGCCTGCGCCATCATCGCCGGCCTGATCGAGCGCCGTCATCCCGGCCTGCAGAAGACCGGCCGCCAGGTGACCATCTCGAGCGATCTCGTCTACGACGTGCTGCGCACGCATGAGCCCGGCCATATCCTGCTGCGGGCGGCGCGCGAGGATGCGGCGACCGGCCTCCTCGACCTCAAGCGGCTCGCCACGATGCTCTCGCGCATCGTGGGGCGAATCAGGCATAAGGGGTTGGAGCGTGTCTCGCCGCTCGCCGTTTCGATCATCCTGGAGATCGGCCGCGAGGCGGTCCATGGCGAGGCGCGCGACGAGATGCTGGCGGAGGCGGAGGCCGCATTGATGCAGGAAGCCCTGTCTTGAGCTTGGCTCGGCATATGCCAGCGCCGCATAAACACGCCTGCGAGATCAGGATCGGGGCGAGCCTCTTCGTCGCCGACGTCTCGGGGGGGCTCTGGCATGAGGGAGAGCGAACCCTGATCGTCGCCGATCTGCACCTCGAAAAGGGCTCGTCCTTCGCGCGACGCGGCATGTTGCTGCCGCCCTATGATACGCCGGCGACGCTCGCCATGCTCTCGGCGGTGATCGCCCGCTATGATCCGAGACGCGTCATCTCGCTCGGCGACGGCTTTCACGATGCCGATGGCGCGACCCGCCTCGGCGCCGATTGCCGCGCCGCGCTCGGCGCGATGCAAGCCGGGCGCGACTGGGTCTGGGTTGCGGGAAACCATGATCCCTCGGCGCCCGCCGGGCTGCCGGGAGACCATGCCGAGGCATGCGGCGTCGGGGGCGTCGCCGCCCGTCACGAGCCTCGAAAGAGCCTCGGCGGGGTGGGCGAGATCGCGGGCCATCTGCATCCGATGGCCCGTATCCCGGCGCGCGGCGGGAGCGTACGGCGTCGCTGCTTCGCCACCGACGGCAGGCGTTGCGTCATACCGGCCTTCGGCGCCTATGCGGGTGGGCTCGATCTGCGCGATCGCGCCTTCACGGCCCTATTCGAGCGCCCACATCTCCATGCGATCGTCATCGGTGCGGGCCGGGTTCATGTCTTTGCCGCCACAGCCCTCTTAGGGGATTGACTCGCTCGATCCCCCCGATCCCGGCGATCCTTTCAAATGCCGGCTGCCCGATTCAGCGCATGTTTACGGATCTCGGCTAAGCCCTTCTCCGATCGGCTGAGCCGTTCCGGCAGTCGGAGTTCATGATGGGGATCCCCGAGGGGCTGTGTTCGGCCCTCAAGAGGAAGTGCGTGCGGGCCGCCGGACCGGCATTGCGGCTGCGCGCCGATAGGCGAGGGTCGGTCGCCGTCGAATTCGGGATCGTGGCCATCCCGTTCTTCGCCCTGATGTTCGCGATCTTCCAGACGGCGCTGGTGGTGTTCACCGGGCAGGTTCTCGATACGGCGCTCCAGGACACCGCGCGCCTCATCATGACGGGCCAGGCGCAAAGCATGACGGCGGCGAATTTCGCCACCGGCCCGAATGGGCTCTGCAGCCGCATCACCGCGCTCTTCAATTGCACCGCGGCCTATAATGCCGGTACCTTGCAGATCGACATCCGTTCGCCGTCGACCTTCGCCAACGCCGTGCTCACTCCACCGACCGTGACCGGCACGAGCATCAATTGGGGGACATCGAACGGCGCACCCCTCTATTCGAACCCGGCGACCAGCCAGATCGTCATCGTGCGGGCCGCATATCTGGAGCCGCTCTACATGTCGTTTTCGGCCAGTTTCCTCGGCGGCAAATTGGATACCCAGTTGAGCACGGCGGGGGCGACGAACTCGCGGCTCATCCTATCGACCGTAGCCTTCCGCAACGAGCCCTTCTGAGGAAGCCTCATGTCGCTTCGGGCCAGCATCAGGAGAGTGGGGTCGCGCATCCGCGGCAAGCTTCACGGCTTCGCGGTTCTCACATCGGCGACCGCGGCGATCGAGTTCGCCCTGGTGTTGCCGATCATGCTCACCACCTATCTCGGATCGGTGGAGGTAGGAGAAGGCGTCACCGCCGACCGCAAGCTCTCGAACCTCGCGCTGACGCTCGCCAACTTGACGGCCCGCTCCGCCGGCGCCCTGCAGGATTCGGACCTCAACAGCATCTTCAACGCGGGCGCCGCCGTCCTTGCGCCATTCGACTACACCCAGGCCGGGATGGTGGTCACGAGCATCGTGTTCGACACCGCCAATCCTCCGAACGCCTATGTCGTCTGGAGCAGCGCGACCGGCCCCGGCGCCACCGCCATGACGCCCAGTTGCAGCGCCAATCTGTCGACCACGCTCGTGCCGAACAGCATCCGCACGTCCAATGGCTCGGTCATCCTGGGGCAGGCGACGTTCCCCTACAAGCCGGCGATCGGATATGTGGTCACCGGCACCATCAATCTGTCGGAAGCAAATTTCATGGTGCCGCGCAACGTCAGTTCAGTTCCGCGCACCAATTCGGGCGGCGTCACCTATTCGAAGTGTTCGGGCGGCAGCCTCGCCGCGCTCGACTCTCCCGCTTCCGGCTGAGGCCGGCGCGCTCCTCGTCAAGCGTGCGCGCTGATCCAGCGTGTGAGATCCCCCTTCGAAGCGGCGCCGACCTTCTGGTCCGCGAGCTTGCCGTCCTTGAAGATCATCAGCGTCGGGATCGAGCGCACGCCGAACTTCTTGGCGGTGTCCGGGTTCTCGTCGACATTGAGCTTCACGACCTTCACCTTGCCGGCCATCTCGTTCGAGATGTCCTCGAGCGACGGGCCGATCGTGCGGCAGGGGCCGCACCATTCCGCCCAGAAGTCGACGACGACCGGATGGGTGGATTTGATCACGTCGTTCTCGAAGGAGGCGTCGGAGGTCTTGGCGGTCGGCATGGCGATCCCTTTCAAGCTTCGGTCCGGGAGTTGGTTCGCACCCGGAGGCTGGCAAAGTAACCTAGGAAGTCTCCGGTCCGCGTTCAACTGCCCGGCGCAAGCCAGCGGCAAGCCGCGATCAGGCGTTCGCCGCGAAGCTCGAAGCGGCCTTCAACCGGCGCCGTTCGAGCGAGGAGGCGATGCCCATGCTCTCGCGGTATTTGGCGACGGTGCGTCGAGCGATGTCGACGCCGCCATCGTGCAAGCGCTGCACGATGGTGTCGTCCGACAGGACGACCGACGGGTCCTCGGCCTCGATCAACTGCTTGATCTTGAAACGCACCGCCTGGGCCGAGAGCGCCTCGCCCCCATCGGCGCTCTGAATGGCGGAGGAGAAGAAATATTTCATCTCGAACAGGCCGCGCGGGGTCGCGATATATTTGTTCGAGGTGACGCGCGATACCGTCGATTCATGCATCGAGATGGCGTCGGCGATCGTCTTGAGATTGAGCGGGCGCAGGTGCTCGACGCCTTGCGTCAGGAAGGCGTCCTGCTGGCGCACGATCTCGCTCGCGACCTTCAGCACCGTGCGCGCCCGCTGCTCGAGGCTGCGCGTCAGCCAATTCGCATTCTGCAGGCATTCGGCGATATAGGCTCTGTCGCCGTCGTTGAGGGGCCCGGCCGTGACCCTCGCATGGTAGTCCTGGTTGACCAGCACCCGGGGAAGGGCGGCCGGATTGAGCTCGACGTTCCAGCTCCCGTCCGGGTGCGGGCGCACCTGAACGTCCGGCACCACGGTCTGCACCACGCCCCCGCCGAAGGCGAGGCCGGGTTTCGGATTGAGCGCCCGCAACTCGGCGAGCATGTCGAGCACGTCCTCGCCATCGACACCGCACAGCCGCGCCAGCCTCGCGACATCGCGCTTGGCGACGAGATCGAGATGCGAGACGAGGGCTCGCATGGCAGGATCGAGCCGGTCGCGCTCGGCGAGTTGCAGCGACAAGCATTCCGCGAGCGAGCGCGCCCCGACGCCGGAGGGCTCGAAGCGGTGCACCAGCGCCAGCACCTGCTCGACCCGCGGCAAGGGGATGCCGAGGCGAGCGGCGAGCTCCGCGAGGTCGAGCGTCAGATAACCCGCGTCGTCGATGCCATCGATGATCTCGCGCCCGATCAAGCGGTCGGCGGGGGATACGGTCGCGAAGCCGAGTTGCGCGATGAGATGATCGTGCAGCGAGACCGGGGCCGCGACATAAGCCTCGAGATTATGGTCCTCGCCATCGCGCGAGGCGCCGCTGGCCGACGGCGCGGAGCCGCCCGCGACGCCCAAGGTCTCGATGGGGGGCGACGCAGGAACCGGTTGCGCCATTGCGGCTTCGTCGGGAAACACCTCGCCGAGATCGGCGCCGAAGCGCGCCTCGATCTCGGCGCGGTCGGGAGGGGCGCTCTCGGCGCTCCACTCGCCGGCCGCTCCCTCCAAGACCGACGGCTCGGCGCTCGAGGGGCCGTCGGCCATGCCGTCCGCGGCGCCCTCCTCGACCGCCCAGTCAGTCTCCTCGGCGTCCATCCCGGACGCTTCGCCTGGCCCTTCTCCATCGGCGACGGCGGCGCTCTCACCGCTCTCGTCTTCGGCCCTTTCGAGCAGAGGATTGCGCTCCAGCTCGGCTTCGACATAGGCGGCGAGATCGAGGCTCGACAGTTGCAGCAGCTTGATCGCCTGCAACAGCTGCGGCGTCATGACCAGGGACTGGCCTTGGCGCATTTCGAGCCGATGTGACAACGCCATCGCTTCGCCTGAACAACGCAAGCCCATCTTTGTGCCGCCCCCGCGCGAGGCTTGCGCGGTCGATCGGCACGGTTCTTGCTTGTGATACAGCGCCACGCCCGGCGCGTCAAAGCTCCGAATGCGGTTTCAGGCTTTGGCGTTAATCAGTTCTTGCGGCGAGTCCTTGGCGGCGGAACTCCAGCGCGAGACCTTCAGCTCCCTCAGGCAGCGATGCGCCTTGCCGGCAGATCCGCCCCTTCCGGGATTTCATCGGTCCAGACCTCGAATTTGCCCAAGGCGTGATTGCCGAAGCTGTTCGTCAAGGCAACGTCGGCGGCGTCGCGGCCATAGGCCATGACGACGCGCCCGATTCTCGGTCGGTTGTGGCGGGCATCGAAGGAATACCAGCCGCCTTCGAGATAGACCTCGAACCAGGCGCTGAAATCCATCGGAGCCGGATCCGGCGGCACGCCGATATCGCCGAGATAGCCGGTGGCGTAACGCGCCGGAATGTTCATGCACCGGCACAAGGCGACCGCGAGATGGGCGAAGTCGCGGCAGACGCCACGCCGCTCGGCATAGGCTTCGTGCGCCGTCCGCGTCGCGCGCGCATGCGGATAGCCGAACTCGATATGGTTGTGCACGAAGTCGACGATCGCCTGCACCCGCTCCCAGCCGGGTGTGGTGGCGCCGAACAAGTCCCATGCGGTCTGCGACAGCGCATCGGTCTCGCAATAGCGGCTGCCGAG
The DNA here is from genome assembly GCA_044445965.1 of Hyphomicrobiales bacterium. GTDB lineage: Bacteria > Pseudomonadota > Alphaproteobacteria > Rhizobiales > Beijerinckiaceae > GAS188. Next base: position 30,961 of record JBIOEJ010000010.1, on the reverse strand, counting down.
GAGGAAGACGAGCGCGCCCGTCGGCAGCTCGCCGATCGGAATGGCGCGCGCGCCGGGCGCAACCTTGTCGGGCAAACCGCTATCGAGGATCGCGGCGTCGGTCGAGACGCGGAACCGGCCGGCCGGGGCGATGACCCGCGTGCATTGGTTGCCGAAGGTATCGATATAGCTCGACTGCGCGATCTCGGGCTCCAGGCGCAAGAGATCGGGCTTGATGAGGTCCTGCCGTCGCGAGGGGTGGACATTGAGCATCATCAGCGTCGGTGTCGGCTGCGCGAAGTCGAGCGCGATATCGAAGCCGAAATGGATGCGCATGGACCGATTCCTTTGTGCAGGAGGCTTGCGCCCGCGCCCGGCAAATTCCGCGAGGCCGCAATCCGCCTCTTCGTCTATGCCCTCGGCACTTACGTCGCCCCGGCCTGAAATGTTCCTTATGTGCGGTGCCGACCGCAATTCGCCCCTCATTGAGGCATGGCCGAGGCGACCGAAGGCCGGACCGCAAGGACCGCCCCTGTTGAACAAGCCGCCCGGCGGGTTTACCAGACATGCAAGCGCGGTGCCGCCGGACCAGGGGAGGACGCATGAACTACGCTCCAAAGCCTAAGGATCTCGTCGTTCCCAGCCGCGCGATCGGCGTCACGCCGGGCTATATGTCGGGCTTCGGCAACTCCTTCGAGACGGAGGCGTTGCCGGGCGCCCTTCCGGTCGGGCGCAACTCCCCGCAGAAATGCCGTTTCGGCCTCTATGCCGAGCAGCTCTCGGGCTCGCCCTTCACGGCGCCGCGCGCCTCGAACGAGCGCTCCTGGCTCTATCGCATCAGGCCGAGCGTCAGGCATTCGGGGCGCTTCAAGAGGATCGATGCGGGTTTGTGGCGCACCGCGCCCTGCCATGAGCACGATATTCCGATCGGCCAGCTGCGCTGGGGTCCGCAGCCCATCCCGAAGAAGAAGCTGAATTTCCTGCAAGGCATGCGCAGCATGACGACGGGCGGAGACGCGGGCGCGCTCAGCGGCATGGGAGCGCATGTCTATCTCGCCAACCGCTCGATGCCGGATGAGTATTTTTACAATGCCGACGGCGAGATGCTCGTGGTGCCGCAACAGGGGCGTCTGCGCTTGCGCACGGAGTTCGGCGTCATCGAGGTCGAACCCGGCGAGATCGCCGTCATTCCGCGCGGCGTGAAGCTCAGCGTCGAGCTCGCCGATGGCGAGGCGCGGGGCTATGTCTGCGAGAATTATGGCGGCGCCTTCGCCATGCCGGAGCGCGGGCCGATCGGCGCCAACTGCCTCGCCAATGCGCGCGACTTCCTCACCCCGGTCGCGGCCTATGAGGATAAGGATGCGGCCTCGAGGCTCTACGTGAAATGGGGCGGCCAGCTGTTCGTGACCGAGCTCGACCATTCGCCGCTCGACGTCGTCGCCTGGCACGGCAACTACGCGCCCTACAAATATGATCTGCGGCGGTTCTCCCCGGTCGGCGCGCTCTCCTTCGACCATCCCGATCCGTCGATCTTCACGGTGCTCACCGCGCCCTCCGAGACGCCGGGCACCGCCAATATCGACTTCGTCATCTTTCCCGAGCGCTGGGCGGTGGCCGAGAACACCTTCCGCCCGCCATGGTACCATATGAACATCATGTCGGAATTCATGGGGCTGATCTACGGCGTCTATGACGCCAAGCCCCGGGGCTTCGTGCCCGGCGGCATCAGCCTGCACAATTGCATGCTGCCGCATGGCCCGGATGCGGAGGCCTTCACGCATGCCACGGAGGCGGAGTTGAAACCTGTGAAGCTCGTGAACACGCTGGCCTTCATGTTCGAGACACGCTTTCCGCAGCGTGTCACGAAATACGCGGCCGAGCTCGACGTGCTCGACGCGGACTATGCCGAGTGCTGGCGAGGCTTGAAGAAGCGCTTCGATCCCAAGAAGCCTTGAGCAGCGCCGCTAATTCGGTAACAGGAGTCCTCGCGTGGAGCCGAATATCGCCTTCCCCCTTCCCACGGACCTGCCTGCACCCGTCGACGACGGGGCGGCGGATCATCTCACGGGCCTGAGGATGCCCGCGGTCTCTTTGCGCTCGACATCAGGGAGGATGGTAGATCTCGCCGAACTGAAAGCTCGAAGGACCGTCATCTACTGCTATCCGATGACTGGGGTGCCCGGTAGGCCGCTCCCCGAGGGTTGGGACATGATTCCCGGCGCGCGCGGCTGCACCCCGCAAGCTTGCGGCTTCCGCGACCACCATAAGGAGCTGTCCGCGCTCGCGGCGGAGGTCTTCGGCCTGAGCACCCAAACGAGCGACTATCAAAGGGAGGCGAGCGGGCGTCTTCACCTGCCCTTCGAGCTCTTGAGCGATGCTGGGTTCGCGCTATGCGAGGCATTGCGCCTGCCGACCTTCGAGGTGGACGGCATGCGGCTCGTCAAGCGGCTGACCATGATCGTTCGCGATCGCCGCATCGAACACGTCTTCTATCCGGTCTTTCCGCCCGATGAGAATGCCGATCAGGTCATAGCCTGGCTTAAGGGCCATCCTGTTTCACCTTGATCGACGAGCCGGCTCGGGCCGGAGCGGACGCGCTCCTTTCCATTCCCGCGCCTCGACGCTATTAGGCGAGGCATGATTGCGGGAGCTGGCTTCACATGACCGATATGCGCCTCGTCGTGGTCGGCGCCGGCGGGCGGATGGGCCTGACCCTGATCCGCGCCATCCGAGAAACCAAGGGCTGCGCGCTCGCGGGCGCGATCGAGCGCGAGGGGCATCCGCTTCTCGGCAAGGATGCGGGGGCGCTTGCCGGCGGCGAGCCTCTGGGTGTGCCGCTCGCCTCGGACGCGCTCTCGGCTTTCGCCAAGGCCGACGGCGTGCTCGATTTCACGGTGCCGGCGGCGACGCTTGCCTTCGCGGCGCTCGCGGCCCAGGCAAGGGTCGTGCATGTCGTCGGCACCACGGGGCTGTCGGCGGACGACATGGCCAAGATCAAGGCGGCCGCGCGCCATACGGTCGTGATTCAGTCCGGCAATATGAGCCTCGGCGTCAATCTGCTGGCCAATCTCGTCAGGCAGGCGGCCGCGGCGCTCGGCCCCGAATTCGACATCGAGATCGTCGAGATGCACCATCGCCACAAGGTCGATGCGCCTTCCGGCACGGCCTATCTTCTGGGCGAGGCGGCAGCGCTCGGGCGGGGCATCGAGCTTGCCGCCCATAGCGCCAGCGGGCGCCACGGTCATACCGGGGCGCGGCGCGAGGGCGATATCGGCTTTGCCGCCATGCGCGGCGGCTCGGTGACCGGCGACCACAGCGTCGTGTTCGCCGGTCCGCGCGAGCGCCTGACGCTTTCGCACCATGCCGAGGATCGCGCCCTCTTCGCCTCCGGCGCGCTGCGCGCCGCCTTGTGGGGCCATGGCAGGAAGCCCGGCCTCTATTCCATGGCGGATGTGCTCGGGCTGCCTGCCTGATGCATCCGTCGCAGTGAGGAACGAAGCCCCAATGGACCGTCTTCTCGTGCTCGTGCGCCACGGCCAGAGCGAGTGGAACCTCAAGAACCTGTTCACCGGCTGGAAGGATATCGGCCTCACGGAGAAAGGCATCGCCGAGGCGAAGGCGGCGGGCGCGCAATTGAAGAAGCTCGGGCTGAGCTTCGACGTAGCCTTCACCTCGGTATTGTCGCGGGCGCAACATACCTTGACCTTGATGCTGGAGGAGATCGGCCAGCCCGGGCTCGAGACGTTCAAGAACGAGGCGCTGAACGAGCGCGACTATGGCGACCTCGTCGGCCTCAACAAGGACGATGCCAGGAAACGCTGGGGCGAGGAGCAGGTGCATATCTGGCGCCGCTCCTACGATGTGGCTCCGCCTGGCGGCGAGAGCCTCAGGGACACCACGGCGCGCGTGCTGCCCTACTACATCCAATACATCCTGCCGCGCGTGATGATGGGGCGGCGCGTGCTGGTCTCGGCCCATGGCAATTCGCTGCGCGCCCTCGTCATGGTGCTCGATCATCTCACCCCGAAGACCATCCCCTCGTTGGAGCTCGCGACCGGCCAGCCGATCCTCTATCGCCTGGGCGAGGACACGCTGGTGCGCGAGAAGCAAGTGCTGCAGGGATGAAGGCGCTGTAATGGGCGTGAAATTCGGCGTCTTCGACCATATGGACCAGGGAGCTGTTTCCCTGACCCGGCAATACGAAGCCCGGCTGCAGCTCATCGAAGCCTATGATCGAGGGGGCTTCCACGCCTATCACCTCGCCGAGCACCATGCGACGCCGCTCGGCATGGCGCCTTCGCCCAGCGTCTTCCTGGCGGCCGTCGCTCAGCGGACGAGGCGTCTGCGCTTCGGCGCGCTGGTCCATACGTTGTCGCTCTATCATCCGCTGCGGCTCGCCGAAGAAATCTGCATGCTCGACCAGATGAGCGGCGGACGCCTCGAGCTCGGCATCGGCCGGGGCATCTCGCCCCATGAGCTCGCCTATTACGGCGTCCAGCCCGAAATGGCGCAAGCGCTCTATCGCGAAGCGAGCGCCGTCATCCTCGAGGCATTGTCGGCGAAGACGCTCACCTTCCATGGCGAGCATTTCCACTTCGACGAGGTACCGATCGAGATGACCCCGGTGCAAAGACCGCACCCGCCCCTCTGGTGCGGCACCTCGAACCCGGAGGGGACGCGCTGGTTCGCCGAGAACCGCGTGAGCTTCGTCACCAACGCTTCGGTGGCGCGGACGCGCGCCATCACCGACCGCTATCGCGAGGAATGGGTGAGCCTCGGAAACCACGCATCCGCAATCCCCTTCATGGGCATGGCGCGCCACATCGTCATCGCCGAGACGGAAGCCGAGGCGATGGCAGTGGGCCGGCCGGCCTATGCGAAATGGTTCGGAAGCTTCATGCTGCTCTGGAACAAATTCGATACCAAACCCCCCAACGTCGCTCTGCCGGAGGATTTCGGGGATTTCGTCCGCGCCGGATTTGCGCTGGTCGGGACGCCGGCAACGGTGCGCGACAGGATAAAGGAGCAGGTCGCCTCGGCCGGCATCAACTACTTGCTCTGCCGCTTCGCCTTCGGCGATCTCGCCTACGAGGCGTCGCGACGCTCGGTCGACCTCTTCGTGAGCGAGGTCATGCCGAAATTCGCGGCGGGCAGCTTCGACTTAGTCGAGGCAGGTGAGGCCGATCTCGCGCCGAAATAGCCGTCATGCCTTCTCAGAAGATCGATATCGCCCCAGGCGCCGTCTACTATCCCGGCTATCTCGACCGGGCCGCGCAGCAAGCCCTGCTGGAGGATATCCGCGCCGCCATCGCGGTCGCGCCGCTCTATCATCCGAGCATGCCGCGCTCCGGCAAGCCGTTCTCGGTGCGCATGACGAATTGCGGGCCGCTCGGCTGGGTATCCGACATCGGCGGCTACCGTTACCAGAAGGCGCATCCGGAAACCGGTATGCCCTGGCCGGAGATGCCGGAGGCGCTGATGCGGGCTTGGCGCGAGCTGGCGGATATCGGCTTTCTCCCCGAGGCCTGCCTCGTCAACTATTATGCCGTAGCGGCGCGCCTCGGCCTGCATCAGGACAGGGATGAGGCGGAGTTCGGCGCTCCCGTCGTCTCGCTGTCGCTCGGAGACACGGCGATCTTCCGTATCGGGGGCGTCACGCGCGACGCGCCCACGCGCTCGGTCAGGCTCGCGAGCGGCGATGCCTTCGTCTTCGGCGGGGAGGCGCGGCTCGCCTTCCATGGCATCGACCGCGTGCTGTCCGGTACCTCGACCTTGCTTGCCGAAGGCGGACGCTTCAATCTGACCATGCGGCGGGTAACGCCCGCCGGCCGAGCGCTGGATGCATAGCTCCAACGCGCGCTTGGACGATTGCCTTTTGGGCTTCGCGTCGCCCATATGTGCATAACCCCATATCTCGAGGGAGATCTCCATGACAGCCTGCATCGTCGGCTGGGCGCATACGCCCTTCGGCAAGCATGACGCAGAGACGGTCGAGAGCCTGATCATCCGCGTCACGAACGAAGCGCTGGAGCATGCGGGGGTCGCCGCTTCCGACATCGACGAGATCTATCTCGGTCACTTCAATGCCGGCTTCAGTCCGCAGGATTTCACCGCGGCGCTGGTGCTGCAGGCGGATGAGGATTTCCGCTTCAAGCCCGCGACGCGTGTCGAGAATGCCTGCGCCACTGGCTCCGCCGCCGTGCATCAGGCCGTGAAGGCGATCGAGGCGAAGGCTGCGCGCCTCTCCCTCGTCGTGGGCGTCGAGCAGATGACCAAGACTCCGGGGCCGCAGATCGGCGAGAACCTGTTGCGTGCTTCCTATCTGCCGGAGGACGGGCAGACACCCGCCGGCTTCACCGGCGTCTTCGGCAAGATCGCGGGCGCCTATTTTCAGCGCCATGGCGACCAGTCGGATGCGCTGGCGCTGATCGCCGCCAAGAACCACAAGAACGGCGTCGACAATCCTTACGCGCAGATGCGCAAGGATCTCGGCTATGAATTCTGCCGCAAGGAGAGCGAGAAGAACCCCTTCGTCGCCGGCCCCTTGAAGCGCACCGATTGCTCGCTCGTCTCGGACGGGGCGGCAGCCCTCGTCATCGCCGATGTCGAGACGGCGCTGTCGATGCGGCGCGCCGTCGCCTTCCGCGCCCGTGCCCATGCCCAGGATTTCCTGCCGATGTCGAAGCGCGACATCCTCAAATTCGAAGGCTGCTCCGTGGCCTGGAAGCGGGCGCTCGCAAACGGCAAGCTCACACTCGATGATCTCTCCTTCGTCGAGACGCATGACTGCTTCACCATCGCCGAGCTGATCGAATACGAGGCGATGGGGCTCACGCCGGAAGGGCAGGGCGCGCGGGCCATCAAGGAGGGCTGGACGCTGAAGGACGGCAAGCTGCCGGTCAACGTCTCGGGCGGGCTCAAGGCCAAGGGCCATCCGATTGGCGCGACGGGCGTCTCCATGCACGCCATCACCGCGATGCAGCTCACCGGCGAGGCGGGCGGCATGCAGGTGAAGGACGCCAAGCTCGGCGGCATCTTCAACATGGGCGGCGCGGCGGTCGCGAACTATGTGAGCGTGCTCGAGCGCATCAGATAATCCTCGCGCGCAATCCTCGCGCCGACCCTCGCTTCCCTTGCGGATCCTACCGGCATCGGATCATGTCGGCGTTCTGGGGAGGCCGTTCGGAGGATGTGGCATGCCGAAGCTGCGAAGGACGGGCCACATCGCCGCCCGGACCGTGTTGCTGAGCATTGCGATGGGTTTGGGCTTACCATCCGTCGCCGCGGAGCCGAAGCTCAGCGACCTCGTCCCGATCAAGCTCGTCGCGGGGGCGAACAAGGTGGCGCAGTTTGCGCCCGACGGTCGCGACGCGCTGATCACGCTCGGCTGGCGCGACAACGGCAACGCCCATGGCTACGACCTCTATCTGGTTATGCTGCCGACGAAGCCGAAGGCCAATGACTGGAATGTCGTCGGCATCGCTCCCGCAGGCTTCGAGAGCCGTCTCGAGGACACGATCAGGGACGACCCGCATATGGGCGAGGACATCGTTCGCTCGGTGCGCTTCGCGCGCGGCAAGCTCGACGGCAAGCCCGCCACGTTCCTCGTCACGGCGACGCGCGAGACCGACATCGATGTCGGGATTCCCGGCCCCTCCTTCACCAATTTCGAGGTCTATCGCCTGACGCGCTCGGATGGGGGCATCGGGACAACCGCCGATTACTTCGAAAGGGTGTCGCAATCGCGGTCGGCGATCAAGTTCTGCAATGCCGAGATGGCGCTGCTCAAGCGCTTCGGCCTGCCGCTCCCGGCAAGCCATGCCGGGCCGAAGACCGAAGATGGTTGTTCCTGAGGGGCCGCGCCATCCTTGACGCCGATCCGCAGTCCCGCCAAGGCCCTAATTCTCCCCAGGCGCCATTGCCGAGATGGCGAGCGCGTGCACGCCGCCGGCGAGCTCTTCGGCAAGCGCCGCGTTGATCATGCGATGGCGTTCGACACGGCTCTTCCCGACGAAGGCGTCCGAGAGGACGGCAACCGAGAAATGGGTCTCCCCACCTTTGCGCCAGCCCGCGTGGCCGTGATGCTTGTGCGAATCATCGGTCACGGCCAGCGCCTTTGGCGCGAAGGCCGCCGTCAATTTGCGCTCGATGCGTTCGGACATCCGCATTGCGAATTGCTCCTTTTGCGGCTTGCGATAATGGCTCTAGACCCCACCTGTTGACGAGGGTAGTCAAAGCCGACGACCCTCGACACGAGGTGAGGCCGTGGCGCGACACTTGTACAAAAAATGTCGGTCCCCGGATAATTCTCGACCCTTTGAGCTTGGCGTTAACGCCTTCGCGGCACATAATCACGGCAGCCATGGATTTGAACTCGCCCCTTTTCGATCGCATCCGCACGCGCCCGCGCCGCGAGGAAGCCGTCGACGCGGCCGCATGCGGTTGCGGCCATCCGGGCTGCGCGCTCGCCGGCCTCTACCGCGCGCCGCAGGGCCGCGGCCGGGAGGGACAGTATTTCCATTTCTGCCTCGACCATGTGCGCGCCTACAATGCGAGCTATAACTATTTCAAGGATATGCCGGACGAGGCCGTCGCCGCCTATCAGAAGGCCGACCTCTACGGCCACCGTCCGACCTGGCGCATGGGCGTGAACGGCTCGGCGGCCGATGCCGGCGAGAGATTGCGCGGCGCCTTCGACGATGCGAGGCTCCATGATCCCTTCGGCTTGTTCGAAAGGCGCGGCTTCTCGCGGCACGCGAGGGAGGCGAAGGCGGCCGAGCCACGCGTCGGAAACGCGGCGAAGAAGGCGCTCGATACGCTAGGCCTCGACCCCGGCGTCGACAAGGCGGCGCTCAAATCCCGCTATAAGGAGCTGGTGAAGCGCCTGCATCCGGATGCCAATGGCGGCGACAGATCACGCGAAGATCAATTGCGCGCGATCATCAACGCATATAATTACCTGCGAACGGCCGGCCTGGCTTGAGCGCTTAGGTCGGTCTATTGCCGTCATGGCCGGGTCGAAATCCCAGCCTTCGATCGAAGGATCAGGTCCGGCCGCCACGTCTCCCCCGCGTGCCTAGCTCGCAGAGGTCGATCGTGGATGCCCGGAGAAATCCTGGCATGGCGTGATTGGCGTGCTTTTTGCGAAAGTGACGGTGGTCGCCTCCGGCCACGAGCGAGGACGAGATGAACGCGAGCGTTGAGACGGCGCCCCTGCCCGACATGAAGGTCTCGGTGAGACAGGTGTTCGGCCTGGACACCGATATGGAATGTCCCGCCTATTCGAAGGCGGATGAGCATGTTCCGGACTTCGATCAGGACTACGTCTTCGACCGCGACACGACGCTCGCGATCCTGGCGGGCTTCGCCCATAACCGGCGCGTGATGATCTCGGGCTATCACGGCACCGGCAAGTCGACCCATGTCGAGCAGGTGGCGGCGCGCCTGAACTGGCATTGCGTGCGCGTCAACCTCGACAGCCATGTGTCGCGCGTCGACCTTGTCGGCAAGGATGCCATCGTGCTGCAGGGCGGCAAGCAGGTGACCGAATTCAGGGACGGCATCCTGCCCTGGGCGCTGCAGAACAACATCGCGCTGTGCTTCGACGAATATGATGCCGGGCGCCCGGACGTGATGTTCGTCATCCAGCGCGTGCTCGAAGTCTCGGGCAAGCTCACCTTGCTCGATCAGAGGCGCGTCATCAGGCCGCATCCGGCCTTCCGTTTGTTCTCGACCGCGAACACGGTCGGCCTCGGCGATACTTCGGGCCTCTATCACGGCACGCAGCAGATCAACCAGGGCCAGATGGACCGCTGGTCGATCGTGACCACGCTGAATTATCTGCCGCATGACCGCGAAGCCGAGATCGTGTTGTCGAAGGCGCCGCACTACCGCACCAAGCAGGGCCGCGACATAGTCTCGAAGATGGTGCGCGTCGCCGACCTCACGCGCAATGCCTTTGTGGCTGGCGATCTGTCGACGGTGATGAGCCCGCGCACGGTGATCACCTGGGCCGAGAATGCCGACATCTTCTCCGATATCGGCTTTGCCTTCCGCCTCACCTTCCTCAACAAATGCGACGAGCTCGAACGCCCCCTGGTCGCCGAATTCTATCAGCGTTGCTTCGGGCAGGAGCTGCGGGAAAGCGCCGTGAACGTGGCGCTGAGCTGAGGCGCGATGGCCGGGCCATCGGTCGCGCTCGAGGAAGAGCTGTCTGAGGCCGATCGGCGTCGCGTGCTCGATGGCCTCATCGCCTTCAACACCGCGAAAGCCGGCCCACTCGACCATCGCGAACTCTTCGTGTCGCTGCGGGAACAGGGGGAGCTTCGCGGAGCCTGCGTGGGCAGGACCTATTGGAATTGGCTCTATGTCGACATGCTCTGGATCGCCGAAGGGTTCCGCGATCGTGGATACGGGAAGACGCTGCTTTCCAGCGCGGAAGAGGAAGCGCGTGGTCGAGGTTGTAGAAACGTCTATCTCGACACCTTCAGCTTCCAGGCGCCGGAGTTCTACCGCAAGCTCGGCTATGAGGAATTCGGCCGCCTGCCCGACTTTCCGGATGGGCATGCGCGTTTCTTCCTGACCAAAGAGCTATGACGATCTCAGCCCTCTTCTTCGACGTGTTCGGCACCTTGGTCGACTGGCGCTCCTCCATCGCGCGCGAAGCGAAGGCGCTGCTTGCCCCGCTCGGCCCTGCGCTCGACTTCACGGCCTTCGCCGATGCATGGCGGGCCGAGTACCAGCCCTCCATGGAGGAGGTGCGTTCGGGCCGGCGCGGCTATGTGCGGCTCGACGACCTGCATCGCGAGAACCTCGAGCGCATCCTGCCGCGCTTCGGGCTCGACAAGTTATCCGCCGAGACGCGCGAGGCGCTCAATCGGATCTGGCACCGGCTCGACGCCTGGCCGGACGTGCCGGCCCCGATGCGGCGGCTCTATGTGAAATACCGCCTGGCGCCCGTGTCGAACGGCAACATCTCGATCATGGTCGATCTCGCGCGCCATAACGGCTTCTCCTGGGACACCGTGCTCGGGGCGGAGATCGCTCGCGCCTACAAGCCGAACCCTGATGCTTATCTCGCCTCGGCGCGCGCCCTCGATCTCGATCCTTCGGCTTGCGTGATGGTCGCCGCGCATTCCTCCGACCTCGCGGCGGCCGCGAGATGCGGGCTGAAGACGGCGCATGTGGCGCGGCCCGGCGAGCACGGTCCGGGAACGGGCGAGACGAAGCCGACCGTCAAGGTCGATTTCGCCGCGCGCGACTTGAACGATTTAGCTGCTATATTGGGCGCATGAGCACCGTTCCCCTGGGACGAGATCACAACGATGCCGTTCGCTTGGAGCGGTTGATCGGGACCACGGCATGACCATCCTTTCCAACCGCAAGCCCGGGCAGCCCAAGGCTGCTCCGACCGAGCCCTTGAAGCAGGCTGTCGCCGGCTGCATGCGGGCTCTCGCCGGTCGGCCCGAGATCGAGATCGTCTACGCTTCCGACAAGCCCGCTCTGTTCGGCGCCGAGAAGGCGCGGCTTCCCGAGCCGCCGCGCAAGCCTTCGCCCGAGGATGTCGCGGTACTGCGCGGCCATGCCGATTCCATGGCGCTCAAGCTCGCCTGCCACGATCCGGCCGTGCACCGGCGCCTCGCTCCGCAGGGGCCTGAGGCGCGCTCGCTGTTCGACAGCGTCGAGCAGGCGCGCGTGGAGGCGATCGGCGCCAGGCGCATGCAGGGCGTCGCCTCGAACCTCTCCGCCATGCTCCAGGACCGCTATCACCGCGGCGCCAAATACGAGGACATCACCGACCAGGCCGACGCCCCGCTCGAGGATGCGGTCGCCCTCATGGTGCGCGAGCGCCTGACCGGCGAGGCGCCCCCGCGGGCGGCGCGCAAGATCGTCGATCTGTGGCGCGCCGACATCGAAGCCAAGGCCGGATCCGAGCTCGACCGGCTCGACGGCAAGGTCGAGGATCAGCGCGCCTTCGCCCGCATCATGCGCGATGTCCTTGCCCATCTCGACATGGCGGAGGCCGCCGATTTCGATAACGAGGAGGACGAGGACGCAGACGACGATCAGTCCGACGAGGACAAGCGGCAGGAGGGCGAGGAGAGCGAGGAAGGCGCGTCGCGCGAGCAGGCCGAGATGGAATCGAGCGACGCTTCGGCCGAGGAGCTCGAGGACGGCATGAGCGAGGATTCCGACGCGCCGTCCGGCGAGTTGCCCGAGGAGGCGCAGGAAGCGGATTCCGAGGAGGCATCCGAAGCTTGGCGGCCGCCCTCTTCCGGCGCCAATGAGCGCCGCGGCCCGGATTATCGCGCCTATCTGACGAAATTCGACGAGGTGATCGCGGCAGAGGAGCTATGCGACCCGGAGGAACTGGCGCGCTTGCGCGGCTATCTCGATAAGCAGGTGCAGAACCTCCAGGGCGTCGTGGCGCGCCTCGCCAACCGGCTGCAGCGACGCCTTCTGGCGCAGCAGAACCGCTCCTGGGAGTTCGACCTCGAAGAGGGGATGCTCGACGCATCACGCCTGCCGCGGGTCATTGTCGATCCGTTCCAGCCGCTCTCCTTCAAGCAGGAGAAGGACACGAATTTCCGCGATACGGTGGTGACGCTCCTCCTCGACAATTCCGGCTCGATGCGCGGCCGGCCGATCACGGTCGCTGCCACTTGCGCCGACGTCCTGGCGCGCACGCTCGAGCGCTGCGGCGTCAAGGTCGAGATTTTGGGCTTCACGACCCGCGCCTGGAAGGGCGGGCTGTCGCGCGAGGCCTGGCTGCAATCGGGCAAGCCGGCGAACCCCGGCCGCCTCAACGACCTGCGCCACATCATCTACAAATCCGCCGACGCGCCTTGGCGCCGGGCTCGCAAGAATCTGGGCCTGATGATGCGCGAAGGGCTGTTGAAGGAGAACATCGACGGCGAGGCGCTCGATTGGGCCCATAAGCGCCTCGTGCACCGTCCTGAACAGCGGCGCATCCTGATGATGATCTCGGACGGCGCGCCGGTCGACGATTCGACCCTTTCGGTCAATCCCGGGAACTATCTCGAACGGCATCTGCGCTATGTGATCGAGGAGATCGAGACGCGCTCGCCGGTCGAGCTCATCGCCATCGGCATCGGCCATGACGTGACGCGCTATTACCGCCGCGCCGTCACCATCGTCGATGCCGAGGAGCTCGGAGGCGCCATGACCGAGAAGCTCGCCGAGCTGTTCGACGAGAATGCGGGGGCCGGCGGATCAAGACGCAGGGCGGCGTAGGGGCGCTTTCTTGCGCCCCGTCATGGCGTCCTCCCTCCCGGCTAGAGCTTTTCTCGGTCCGATTGAATCGGATCGGGGCTCTAGTTTATTGTTATTGCTGCATTTTCTGCGGCGAACCGGAGGCCATCCCCGCCTCCGCGGGGACAGGCTTCGCCGGAAAATGCTCTAGGGGTCGCGCTCGTCAGCCGCTCGCGCGCCCTCCTCCTCCTCGTCGTCCTCCGCTTCCTTGACGGGAATTGCATAGACGCCCTTCAACCAACGCCCGAGATCAACATCGCCGCAACGCCGCGAGCAGAAGGGAGCATGGCGCTCGACGGAAGGTTTGCCGCAGATAGGACAGGGTCCGCGCTTCTGTTCCTCCGCCTTGCCGGCCGTCCCTGCCTTCACTGCGGGAACAGCCGCTTGCAGAGATCGCCGCAGAGATCGCCGAAATCACGCATATCGGCCGATTTCGGCACCGGCCCCACGACGCCGCTCTTGCTGACGATCACGGCCATGTCCGGCTTGGTGACGGGGATGCAGCGCGCGAGATTGGCCGAGAGCCTCGCATGCGGGCACACGACCATTGCGCCCTGCTTCAGGACCGCGATCATGCGGCCGCCGGCGATCACGAAGCCGAGCGTCGTGCCGCTGACGCCGAGCGAGCCATAGGGCGTGCGGATCTCGTAAGCCGCGTGGGCCGATTTACCGCTGACGAAGCGGAAGGCGCCCTTCGAGGCGGCGATCACGAGCTTCGAGGCGGTGTTGTCGGGGTTGTAGACGAAACTGTCGAGCTTGACGGCGGAGGAGGGGCCGACGAACAACAGCGTGTCGTCCAGGAATTTGAGCCGTGCGAGACTCTCGGTTGCCGTCTCGATCACCTCGTCCTTGAACACCGCATCGTCCTGAACGAGCGCCGTCTTCTTGCCCGCGACCAAGCCGCTCACGGTCTTCTCGACGGTGATGGCGTGTCCGATCTCCGGTGCGGCGAAGGCCTGCGGGGCTAAGATGACGAACGCCGCGGCCTGGGCCGTGGCGAGAATGTGCCGGAACCTGCCGAGCCGTTTCATATCGTCTCCCTGCGTTGCTGGCCGCCGGGCGAGCATAGCGCCATTTGCGGTTTCATCGGGGCGGGCGCGGGGTCGCCTCTGTCGATTGCCGGCGAATGAAGGCGCGGCTAGACTTGCCGCAGTGACGGCCGACGGAATGGCGTCGGCGAAGCACAACCCGGACCGCAAAGACCTCGTCGCCCCGAAGGGTCAGCCGACCAGCCCGACCGCCTGCTGCCGCCGTCTCGATGTAATCGGGTGCTCGAGCTGTGTGCCTGATCGCGCGAACGAAACCGAAGGGAGGTTCCCATGCAATGGATGCGACGTCTCATCGTGTCTTGGACATGCGGCCTGGCTCTCTGCGCATGGGAGAGCCCGCCTGTCGCCTGGGCCCAGGCAGCTCCCGATACGATCGAGGAGGCGATCGCGCGGATCGCCGCCATCAAGGATCCCGACCCGTTCAAGCAGGACGAGCTCAAGGCCCGCGCCGCCTTTCAGATGGTCACCGACAGGATCAAGATCACCAATGATATCAGCGGTACCGTGCTCCAGACGATCCCGGCCGATTTCTGGAATTATTTCTCGTCCTGCAGCAGCATCAAATCGCGCGCCCAGGCGCTCGACATCGCCCGCGCCAAGGGGTGGGACATCGCCCGCGCCTCCTGGATCGTCAAGGCAGGCGCCTGCGACGAGAATGCGTCATTGATGCAGGAGCTTCTGACGCGCGGCGGCGCCAAGAACGTCGTCATCATGCGCAGCGACAGCCCGCATGCCTTCCCCGTCATCGGGCTCGCCCCCGATGCCGATCCCGATATTCCCTGGACCTGGGGACCGCACGCTTTCGTCGCCGATAGCTGGAGCGGGACCCTTTATCCGCCGCCGCTTGCGGTCGACAAGATCTGGAATGACGGCCTCTATTTCGGGGGCGGCAGCCATTTCGTGGCTCCGGGGCCGCATACGACAACACGCGAGCTGCTGCGCGATATGGTGAAGAAGGGCGACGACTTCATCAAGCAGCATTGCGACGCCTACCGGCCCGCCATGGCCAAGTTCATGCTCATCCCGGCACAGTACCGGGCGAAGATGGCCTTCAAGCCGACCTCGGCCGACGATCTTTGCCCGCTTGCGGCCTGGGCAGGCGCTAATTGGACCGGCTTCAAGGGCAGATCGAGATACGATATTCGTCTTGCCGGCAATGTCCTCGCCATCAAATGGACGACCGACGCGAAGCCCGATGGCGAATATTATGATTGCAAACTGAGCGGCCAGGCCTCCGAGATTGCCGATTGCAAATGGCGGCAGGCGGGGATCGCCGGTGGGACCGTGCATCTCGTCTTCAAGAAGGAGGCGGCCGGCGACCGCATCTCGGGCAAGGCGTTCGATGGCAAGACCTATTGGGACGTCGATATCTTTCGCGAGCATTAGTGTAGGAAATCCGAAATTCGCATCACATTGGAGCAAGGCGCAGGGCGAATTTCGGATTCAAAAGCTGCACTAGCAAGTTATTGTTTCTAGTGTGGTTTTTGAATTTGAAGTTCCTAAGGCGCGCATGCCACCCATGTGATGGCAACTTCAAATTCACCACACTAGCTCGTCCGTCGAGCCGATATCTTGAAGCACCGCCCGCTCCGGCTTCGCAAGCAAGTCCGCATGGGCTAAGCCGCAGCGATGCGCGAAGGCCTCATTCCCCACAAGATCACGACCATACTGCGCCTGTCGACGAGCGAGGCCGAGGCGCGCGCCCTTACCGAGGCGCTCGCCGAGGTGTTCGATCCCGAGAATTCGGCAGTCTCGGCCTTCGAGCAGAAGGACGGCGCCTGGTTGGTCGAGGTCTATTTCGCGCAACCGCCGGACCAGGATGGCGTGCGCAACCTCGTCGCGCTGATCGCGGGGAAGGAAGCGGCCAGCTCCTTGCGCTTCGATGCGCTCGAAGCCAAGGATTGGGTCGCGGCCAGTCTCGAGGGGCTGCGGCCGGTTCGCGCGGGGCGCTTCCTGGTGCATGGCGCCCATGACCGGGCCTCGTTGCGCGAAAACGATATCGGCATCGAGATCGAGGCCTCGCTTGCCTTCGGCACTGGCCATCACGGCACCACCAGAGGCTGTCTGTTGGCGCTCGATGCGCTCCTCAAGCGGCGGCGTCCGAAGCGGGTATTGGATGTTGGCACCGGCACCGGCGTTCTCGCCATCGCCGCCGCCAAGGCGCTGCGAAGCGAGGTTGTCGCGGGCGACATCGATCCCGTCGCGGTCGAGGTGGCGCGCGCCAATGCGCGCGCCAATGGTGTGGCCTCGCTTGTTCGGCTTTGCTGCGCTCCGGGAATTCGCCACCCGCTCGCCGCCGCCCGCGTGCCTTTCGACTTGATCCTCGCCAATATCCTCGCCCGGCCGCTGACGCGCCTCGCGCCTGAGCTCGCCGCTGCGCTCGCGCCCGGCGGAAGGCTCGTCCTGTCCGGCCTGTTGGAGCAAGATGTCGCCGGTGTGCTCGCGGCGTTTCGGCCGCAAGGGCTCTATCTGGAGAGGCGTTATCTGATCGAGGGCTGGGCGACCTTGATCCTGCGCTAGCGCGCCTTCGCCTCTCCCGCAAAAGGGAAGAGGCGGCTGCGACTGCGGCTCCTCGTCTCCACGACCGGAAACGAAGTGTGAATCGCTCGCAAGTTTGCCATCCCCGAACAGATCGGTTTATGTCCGATAAGCGCCTGAAGCCGGTGCGCGACCGAGCCGGCGGCGGCCGAATGCGGGGAGGATGCGATGGATCTGCGTTTCACGCCCGAGGAGAACGCTTTTCGGCAGGAGGTTCGCTCCTTCATCGCCGCCAATCTCGACGAGGAGACGCATGCCTCGATGTCGGCGGGGCATCGGCCCTCGAAGGAGCAGATCGTCCGCTGGCAGCGCATCTTGAACCAGAAGGGCTGGGCTACGGTCGATTGGCCCGCCGAATTCGGCGGCACCGGCTGGAACATCATCAAGCGCCATATCTTCCGCGAGGAGGTGCAGGCTTATCCCGCGCCCGAGCCGCTCGCCTTCGGCGTCTACATGGTCGGGCCGGTGATCATCACCTTCGGCACCGAGGCGCAGAAGAAGAAATTCCTGCCGCGCATCGCCAATATCGACGATTGGTGGTGCCAGGGCTTCTCGGAGCCGGGCTCGGGCTCCGACCTCGCCTCGCTCAAATGCGCGGCGCGGCGCGAGGGCGACCACTACGTGGTCAACGGCCAGAAGACCTGGACGACCTATGCGCAATACGCCGACTGGATCTTCTGCCTGGTGCGCACCGACCCCAAGGCCGCCAAGCCCCAGGAGGGCATCTCCTTCCTGTTGATCGACATGAAATCGCCCGGCGTGACCTTGCGGCCGATCGTCACCGTCGACGGCGGAAGAGAGATCAACGAGGTGTTCTTCGACGATGTGAAGGTGCCGGCCGAGAACCTGGTCGGCACCGAGAACCGGGGCTGGGATTGCGCCAAGTTCCTGTTGTCGAACGAGCGGCTGAACACGGCGCGCGTCGGCGCCACCAAGGAGCGGCTGCGCCGCCTGAAAAGACATGCCGCGACCGTCATGCAGGACGGGCACCCGCTCCTCGAGGATCAGGGCTTCGCCGAGAAGCTCGCCGATCTCGAGATCGAGCTGAAGGCTCTCGAGATCACGCAGCTGCGCGTGCTCGCCAACGAGCACAAGAACGGCAAGGGCAAGCCGGACCCCGCGTCGTCGGTGCTGAAGCTGCGCGGCACCGAGCTGCAGCAGCGCATCACCGAGCTTGCGCTGCAGGCCGCGGGGCCGCACAGCCTCGTCGGCGAGAGCCTCGACGCGCCGCTCGGCCATAACGAGGATGAGATCGCGCCGGAATGGATGCGGCTCGCCGCGCCGACCTATTTCAACACCCGCAAGGTGACGATCTATGGCGGCTCGAACGAGATCCAGCGCAACATCATCGCCAAGCAGATTTTGGGACTGTGATACCGGCAATCATGGAAAGCCATTACGTGGGTCACGAGCCGCCGATCCCTTCCCTGCTGGGCGCTATCCGATTCACACATCCTCCTCGGTTCCAAGGAGGAGAAAAGCGCTGGCGCGCTTACCCTCTCCCCTCCGCGGGAGAGGGTGGCTCTTGCGCAGCAAGAGCCGGGAGAGGGGGCCATCTGAAAACGTCAAGGAACACGGAGCGAATGATGGGCGAAGGTAAGCCAACGCGCGCTCCGGCCGAGGAAAGTCTTCCCCCTCTCCCGGCCTTCGCTACCCCCGGCTTCCCATTCCTGGGCCGTAGGTTCCAGAATTGGGAAGCCGGGGGGAAGGCCACCCTCTCCCGCAGAGGGGAGAGGGTGGAGCGCCCAGCGCAGATGTGTGCACACGACCGCGCGCAGCGGAGGAGGAGAAGGGATAGTGCCGGGCGCGACTCCTTGTCATGTGAAAGCTGGTACTAGCGTCATGGATTTCGATCTCTCCGACGAGCAGCGGCTGTTGCGCGACAATGTCGAGCGGCTCGCGGCTGCGTCGGATACCGCGCCCGTCGCCTCGGGATGGAGCCGCGAGCGCTGGAAGCAGTTCGCGGAGCTCGGCCTCTTGGCGCTTCCTTTCGCGGAGGAGGATGGCGGGCTCGGTTGGGGGCCGGTCGAGACGATGATCGTCATGGAGGCCTTCGGCAAGGGTCTCGTCCATGAGCCTTATTTGTCCACGGTGGTCATTTGCGGCGGCTTTGCCCGGCATGGCTGCGCCGAGGCTCGACGCAAGGATTTGGCTTCGCGGATCGCCTCCGGCAATCTGCTCGCGGCCTTCGCGCATGTGGAGCGAGAGGCGCGCCACGACCTCGCCGACGTGACGCTCTCGGCGCGGCAGGCCGGCGAGCGCTACGTGCTCGACGGCGTGAAGAGCGTCGTACCTCATGGTGACGCTGCCGAGCTTTTGTTCGTCAGCGCCCGCAGCGCCGGCGGCCGCCATGATCGCGAGGGCGTGTCGCTGTTCCTCGTCGACGGCAAGGCCGAGGGCCTGACGCACCGCGCCTATGCGCTCGCCGACGGCACGCCCGGCGCCGAGATCAGGCTCGACGACGTTTCCGTTCCGGCCTCGGCCCTGATCGGCGCGGCTGGCGGCGCCGCCCCGCTCATCGAGCGGGTCGCCGACGAAGCGATCGCCGCTCTGAGCGCCGAGGCGGTCGGCGTCATGAGCGCCATGTGCGACATGACGCTTGCCTATCTCAAGACGCGCAAGCAGTTCGGCCGGCCGATCGGCTCGTTCCAGGCGCTGCAGCATCGCGCGGCCGACATGTTCATCGCGCTCGAACAGGCGCGCAGCATGGCCGTCTATGCGACGATGATGGTGGGCGAAAGCGATCCGGCGCAACGCTCCGCCGCCATTTCGGCCGCCAAGGTGACGATCGGCAAGAATGGCCGCTTCATCGGCGAGCAGGCGGTGCAATTGCATGGCGGCATCGGCATGACCATGGAATATCGGCTCGGTGCCTATTTCAAGCGGATGACGGCGATCGAGATGATGTTCGGTGATGTCGATCATCATTTGCGCAAGGTGGCGCGGGCCGGCGGTCTCGAACGGGCGGTCGCCTGAGCGGGCCATGAGGGGTTGACCGAGATGTCCGCGAACCTTCGGCGAATCGCCGACAAGCCGGCCTCGCGAAAGGGCGAGGGCGACGCACCCTGCGATCTTGCGGCGCTCGGCCGCGGGGCGCGCGGCGCGGCGCGGCAGGTGGCGCTCGCGACGGCCGAGCAAAAGAACGAGGCGCTCGCCGCCATGGCGGTCGCGATCCGTGACGCGGCCCCCGCGATCCTCGCCGCCAACGCGCTCGACATGGCTCGAGCTGAGCGCGAAGGCGCAACACGGGCCTTCCTCGACCGCCTGCGTCTCGACCCCACGCGCCTGCGGGCGATCGCGCAAGCCATCGACGATATCGCTGCGCTCCCCGATCCGGTCGGGCGCGTCACGGCGCGCTTCGAGCGGCCGAACGGACTTCTCATCGAGCGCGTGGCGACGCCGCTCGGCGTCGTCGGGGTGATTTTCGAAAGCCGGCCCAACGTCATGGCGGATGCGAGCGCGCTCTGCCTCAAGGCCGGCAACGCCTCGATCCTGCGCACCGGATCGGCGAGCTTTCTTTCCGCCGAGGCGATCCACGCGGCCCTGGCGCAAGGCCTGGAGAAGGCGGGGTTGCCGCGCCAGGCGATCTCCTTCGTGCCGACGCGCGATCGCGAAGCGGTCGGCGCCATGCTCTCCGGGCTCGACGGGGCGATCGACGTGATCGTCCCGCGCGGCGGCAAGAGCCTCGTCGCGCGCGTGCAGAAGGAAGCCCGCATCCCCGTCTTCGCCCATCTCGAAGGCGTGTGCCACGTCTATGTGCATGCCGGCGCCGATCTCGATATGGCCAAACGCATCGCCGTCAACGCCAAGCTGCGCCGCACCAGCGTTTGCGGGGCGGCGGAAACATTGCTCGTCGATGGCGCCGTCGCGGCAACGCATCTGAAGCCGCTGGTGACCGCGCTCCTCGATGCCGGCTGCGCCGTGCGCGGCGACGCCGCGACCCTCGCCGCCGATCCGCGCGTCACCGCGGCGACGCAAGAGGATTGGTCGACCGAATATCTCGACGCCATCATCGCCTGCCGCGTCGTTGACGGGCTCGACGCGGCGATCGACCATATCGAGCGCCATGGCTCGCACCACACCGACGCCATCGTCACGCAAGACCGGGCCGCCGCCGAGCGCTTCCTCGCCGAAGTCGATTCGGCGATCGTGCTCCACAACGCCTCGACCCAATTCGCCGATGGCGGCGAGTTCGGCTTCGGCGCCGAGATCGGCATCGCCACGGGCCGCATGCATGCGCGCGGGCCGGTCGGCGTCGAGCAGCTCACCTCGTTCAAATACCGCGTGCATGGAGCGGGGCAGACCAGAGCATGATGCCGAAAAGTGTGAGCGGTTTTCGGACGACATCATGCTCTCACTCTTGGGAATCGATCACGTTCATGCGTTTGGATCGATTCGATCCAAACGCATGAACGTGATCTAGGACGTGAGCACGCGTCCGGCCCGAGATGATCCCGAGCTTCCCCCCTCACAGCCCCGGCCAGCGCATCGGCCTTTACGGCGGCAGCTTCAACCCTCCCCATGAGGGGCACCGTCATGTGGCGCTGATGGCGCTGAGGCGGCTTGCGCTCGACCGCCTCTGGTTCGTGGTGACGCCCGGAAACCCCTTGAAGAATCGTGAGGGCCTCGCCTCGCTCGAGGCACGCCTCGCGGCGACGCGCGGCATGGTCTCTCATCCGCGCATCGACGTGACCGGTTTCGAAGCAGCGTTCGGCTCCGATCTGACGGTCGATACGGTCAGGGCGCTGACCTCGCGCTTGCCTTGCCTGCGCTTCGTCTGGATCATGGGGGCCGACAACCTCGCGAGCTTCCATCGCTGGCATCGCTGGCGCGACATTGCCGACCTCGTGCCGATCGCCGTCATCGATCGGCCGGGCGCGACGCATGCGGCCTTGCGCTCGACCGCGGCGCTGGCGCTCGGGCGCTTCCGCATCCCCGAATCAGCGGCTGCGAGGCTCGCGGAACGAACCCCGCCTGCCTGGGTTTTCCTGTACGGCCGCAGGTCGAAACTATCCTCGACTGCCTTGCGGGCAGGTGTTTTGGCCTAAATCTTCATGAGATCGTCGCAGAACGGCAATTGAAAAGAAAGGATTAAGGGGCCACACTAAGCGGTGTCGTTGATTTGGGTCCGCCAAAGAGAAAGGAATCTGGCGCTGTTCCATCAAGCGAGAAGCGAAGCGGCTCTGCCGCTTACCGAGATCGCCGCCGAGGCGTTGACGCCGGCCGCAGATCTCCTCCCCGTCGCCCTCAGTGTGCTGGACGACATGAAAGCCGAAGCGGTCGTCGATATCGACCTTACCGGCAAGACCACGATCGCAGACGCGATGATCATAGCCTCCGGCCGTTCGCAGCGGCATGTGGGCGCCATCGCCGACGCCCTGGTGCGCGCCTTCAAGGAGGCGGGACACAGGGTCGCGGGCGTCGAGGGATTGCCGCTCTGCGATTGGGTGCTGATCGACGCGGGCGACCTGGTCGTTCATGTCTTCCGGCCCGAGATTCGCGCCTTCTACAATCTCGAGAAGATGTGGGGCCAAGATCGCCCTTCCGAAGCTCGCCCGTCCGAATCCGCGGAACGCGCCCACGCCTGACGGGAGGCTTCGGCCGCAGCGATGAGGCTCGTCATCTGCGCCGTGGGTCGGCTCAAGGCCGGTCCGGAGCGCGACTTGGCCGAGCGTTATGCGAAGCGGGGCTCCGATCTCGCCCCCAGGCTCGGGCTTTCGGGACCGTCCGTCGTCGAGATTGCGGAAGGCCGTGCGCGCGACGAGAAGACGCGGCGTCGCGAGGAATGGGACGGACTTGCCGCCAAGAGCGAAGGCGCGGTCCGCGTCGCGCTCGACGAACGCGGCGCGGCTCCCACCAGCGCCGAATTCGCAGAGCTCCTGTTGCGGCATCGCCATGAGGGCGCCAAGGCGCTCGCCTTCCTCATCGGCGGCGCCGATGGTCTCGCCGCCGAGGCGCGAGAGGCAGCAAACGGCGAAATTTCGTTCGGAGCCATGACTTTGCCGCATCAGCTCGTCAGAATAGTCCTTCTGGAGCAGATATATCGGGCGCTGACGATTCGGTTGGGTCACCCCTATCATCGGCTCTAAGGATGATCGCCCGCGAAGGAACGCCATGGCAGGCGCGGATACACGCAAATGTGATGGCTCTCGCGAAGCGGCACTCGCCGCCGTGCTTGTGGCCGCGGGCGCGCTTGCCACATGGATCGGCGGCTCCGCCGTGCTCGCAGCCGGCGATTCGGGCGTTGGGGCGGCGGGCCCTGCCGTGCAGGCAGCACCGGGCGAGC
Organism: Hyphomicrobiales bacterium; assembly: GCA_044445965.1. Lineage (GTDB taxonomy): Bacteria > Pseudomonadota > Alphaproteobacteria > Rhizobiales > Beijerinckiaceae > GAS188. The sequence continues at coordinate 7,837 of JBIOEJ010000010.1, read as the reverse complement.
CTGCCCAGGCCGCGCCTGCCCAAGCCGGGCCTGCCCAAGCCGGGCCTGCCCAAGCCGGGCCCTCGGCAGACCCCAGGATAAAGCAGCGCGAGGACCGCTTGCGCGAATTGCAGGCCATCGAGCAATCGATGCAGCAATCGGATACCGAGCGTAAGCAGATCGAGGACGAGATCGCCGCGCTGAAGGCCGAGCGCGAGAAGCTGCAGCGCGACCTCGTCGCGGCGGCCGACAGGGTGCGGGCGCTCGAGGCGCGCGCCAGCGACACCGAGGATCGCCTCGCCGAGGAAGTCGCGCAGGAACAGGCGCTCAAGACCTCGCTCGAAGGGCGGCGCGAGCTGATCGGCCATGTGCTCGCGGCGTTGCAACGCATCGGCGGCAAGCCGCCGCCGGCCGTGATCGTCAGCGCCCGGGATATCCTCGTCGTGGTGCGCGCTTCGATCGCTCTCGGCGCCGTTCTGCCGCAACTGCGCGGAGAAGCGCGCGCGCTGGCCGCCGATCTCGCCGATCTCGTGCGCTTGCGGGACCAGGTTACCGCGGAGCGGGACGGGCTGAAGACCGATCTCGCCGAGCTGCGCGGCGAGCGTGCGCGCCTCGCCGCGCTCGTGGAGACGCGCCAGGCGAGCGTGGCAGCGGGCGAATCGGCCCTCGGAGAGGCCGGCAAGCGCGCCGCTGCGCTCGCCGTGCGCGCCAAGAGCCTGCGCGACTTTCTGGCGAGCCTCGATACGGAGATCGCGCAGACCGAGAAGCGCGCGGCCGACGACCGTAAGGCCGCCGAGGCCCTTGCCGCCTCGGCGCAGAGCAGTTTCACGGCCGCGAGCCTGAGGGAACCGACCCGTCTTGCCCCCAAGATCGCCTTCGCGGAGGCCCGCGGCCTCTTGCCGCTACCCGTCTCGGGGTCGATCTCGCGTGATTTCGGCGACCCGGACGAGGTGATGGGCTCGGCGCGCGGCGTGTCGATCACGACTCGTCCGGGCGCGGTGGTGTCCTCGCCCAGCGAGGGTGTGGTCGCCCATGCCGGCCCGTTTCGGGGCTATGGACAACTCTTGATCATCAATGCCGGTAACGGCTATCATATCGTGCTTGCCGGGTTGGGGCATATCGATGTCGCGGCGGGGCAGGCAGTGCTCGCCGGTGAGCCGGTCGGCGCGATGGGCGAAGGCAATGTGTTGACCACCGAGGTGGCGAAGACCACATCAGGTGGGCCTGTTCTTTACGTCGAGTTCCGCAAGGACGGATCGGCGATCAACCCCGGCCCATGGTGGGCCAAGACTGACCAAAGGAAGGTTCGCGGCTGATGCGCAAATCCTCACTTCTTCTCATGGGCGCGGTATTTTGTGCGGGCGCGGCGACGCTCGGCCTCGAAACGCGTTTCCTGGCGAGCCAGCCGGCCCAGGCCGCCTCCGCGGGAGATACCTATCGTCAGCTCAATCTCTTCGGCGATGTGTTCGAGCGCATCCGCTCCGACTATGTCGAGAAGCCGGACGACGCAAAGCTGGTCGAGGCTGCCATCAACGGCATGCTGACCTCGCTCGATCCGCATTCGAGCTACATGGACGCCAAGAGCTTCCGCGACATGCAGGTCAACACCAAGGGCGAGTTCGGCGGCCTCGGCATCGAGGTCACCATGGAAGATGGGCTGATCAAGGTGATCTCGCCGATCGCCGACACCCCGGCTGCACGCGCCGGCATACTGTCGGGCGACGTCATTACGCAGATCGACGGCGAAGCGGTGCAGGGGCTCACCCTCAATCAAGCGGTCGACAAGATGCGCGGCGCCGTCAAGACCTCGGTCAAGCTCATCATCCTGCGCAAGGACCGCAAGGAACCGCTCGAGTTGAAGCTCACGCGCGAGACCATCACGGTCAAGAGCGTGAAATTCCGGCAAGAGGACGATGTCGGCTATATCCAGATCACGCAGTTCAACGAGCAGACGACCGAGAATCTGCGCAATGCCATCGAGAGCCTGAAGAAGGATATCGGCGACGACAAGCTCAAGGGCTATATCCTCGATCTGCGCAACGATCCGGGCGGCCTGCTCGATCAGGCGATCGGCGTCTGCGACACCTTCCTCGACAAGGGTGAGATCGTCTCGACGCGTGGCCGCAATCCGGAGGACACCAAACGCTGGGACGCGCGCCATAGCGACATCACCAAGGGCAAGCGCCTGGTGATGCTGATCAACGGCGGCTCGGCCTCCGCCTCGGAGATCGTCGCAGGCGCTCTGCAAGACCATAAGCGGGCAACGCTCATGGGCACGCGTTCGTTCGGCAAGGGCTCGGTGCAGACCATCATCCCGGTCGGCAATGATGCGGCGATTCGCCTCACCACCGCGCGCTACTACACTCCGTCCGGCCGCTCCATCCAGGCAAAGGGCATCGAACCCGACATCAAGGTGCTCGAGGCGATCCCCGACGACCTGAAGGGCAAGGACGAGGCCAAGGGCGAAGCGAGCCTGCGGGGCCATCTGGTGAACACCGGGGGCGAGGATTTTTCGGCTTCGCAAGCCTATGTCGCGAGCGATCCGACGAAGGACACGCAGCTCGTCGCCGCGCTCGATCTATTGCGCGGCAAGGCGATCACCAAGACCGAGCCCGCGAGCGAGCCGCCGAAGCCCGAAACGAAGGAAAACTGACCTCGCCGAAGGAAATCTGACCTCGCCGAGACGGCGACCGTCAGCGCCCGCGCTTTGCGCGGGCGCTTTCTTTTGAGCATCGATTGCCTCCTCGACCGTAAGGCCGATCGAATTGTCGGGGAATTGCTGTCCCCACGGACAAGACCGGGAACATCGCCCGGCATCGCGCGTTGCACATTAAGCCCAGGTGGTCGTCGCCTAGAGCCGGTGTCTCTCTCGATCGCCTCCAGCGGCGGTCGCCTTCCGGCACGTCCGGAGGGTTTCCGTTCCTTTGTGCCTCCATGTTGCCGAGGAACCGCCCAAAACGCGGGACGTTTGGCCGGTAGGGCCGGTCCTGTCGGGTCGCGGAGCGTGGGCGGAGAGCGGCGAGGAAGGACAGCGATGGATGCCGATGCACCGATCGACGGCAAGGAAGGTGTCACGGGAGGCGATATGGCCACGGCGCCCGACAGCCGCGCCGGCGCTGTCGCCGCCATGACGCCGCCGGCCAGCGAGGTCCGGCGTGAACGGCTGGCCATCGACCGTTTCATCGAACGCGCGCTACAGGAAGCCTATGCGGACGCGTTCTGCCAGAAGCCGCCCGCGAGGTTCAACGAGCTTCTCGACGAGCTGAGCGCGATCCGGGGCGACGATTGATGGCTTCGCGTGACAAGCTCGAGGACGATCTTGTCCGGGCGATCCCGAGCTTGCGGGCTTTCGCCATGTCGCTCTGCGGCAGCTCCGAACGGGCCGACGATCTGGTGCAGGAAACCTTGATGAAAGCCTGGGCGAATCTGTCCGGTTTTATCGAAGGCACGAATCTCTCGGCTTGGCTGTTCACGATCCTGCGCAACGCCTTCTATTCCGAATTCCGCAAGCGCCGGCGGGAGATCGAAGATGCGGATGGGCAGATGGCCGAGCAGCTGGCCAGCATCCCGCCCCAGAACGGGCATATGGATCTGCAGGATTTCCGCGCCGCCCTCATGGCCTTGCCGCCGAAGCAGCGCGAAGTGCTGGTCCTGGTCGGCGGCTCCGGCATGTCCTATGAGGAGGTGGCGGCCATTTGCAACTGCGCCGTCGGCACCGTGAAAAGTCGGGTCAACCGGGCGCGCAACCGTCTGGCCCGGCTGCTGGCGGTCAATTCCGCCGATGAATTCGGCCCCGACGCAGTGGTCCAGGCCACGATCGAGACGCCGATCGCTCCAGGCCGCATGGCCGGCTGAAACCTCACGGGAAGGCTCGGCATTCCTCGCCGGAGGCGTGGATTGCGCGCCCGGCCCGAGGGGCTATCCTGAGGATCCGGCTCATCGCAGCTCTCCAAGGCCTTTGCCATGCTCGAAAAAGCGGGCTCGCCCGCCACCCCGACACCCCAACCCGCCTTTTCGCTCGCCGAGGACCAGCTCGCGCTCGCGGAGCTCGCGCATGATTTCGCGCGCGAGCGACTGATGCCTTACGCCGTGGAATGGGATGAGAAGAAGCATTTCCCCGTCGATGTCCTGCGTGCCGCAGCGGCGCTCGGCATGGGCGGCATCTACATCGCCGAAGATGTCGGCGGCTCGGGCCTGACGCGCCTCGATGCCACGCTGATCTTCGAGGGGCTGGCGACGGGGTGCCCGTCGATTGCCGCCTACATCTCGATCCACAACATGGCGTCGTGGATGATCGATCGCTTCGGCTCCGATGCGCAGCGGCGCCGTTTCCTGCCGCGGCTGGTATCCATGGAGCATCTTGCGAGCTATTGCCTCACAGAGCCTGGCGCCGGCTCGGACGCGGCAGCCCTCAAGACACGGGCGCGGCGCGACGGCGATACCTATGTGCTCGACGGGGTGAAGCAGTTCATCTCCGGCGCCGGCGCCTCCGACATCTACGTGGTGATGGCCCGCACCGCGGAGGGCGGCGCGGCCGGCATCTCGACCTTCGTCGTCGAGAAGGGCGCTCGAGGCCTCTCCTTCGGCGCGAATGAAAGGAAGATGGGTTGGAACGCCCAGCCGACCCGGCAAGTGATCGTCGAGAATTGCCGTGTTCCCGCCGAGAACCGCCTGGGCGAGGAGGGGGTAGGTTTCAAGATCGCCATGGCCGGTCTCGATGGCGGGCGGCTCAATATCGCGGCCTGCTCGATCGGTGGCGCTCAGGCCGCGCTCGACAAGGCGCTCGCCTATATGGCCGAGCGCAAGGCTTTCGGTAAGCGGCTCGAGGAGTTCCAGGCGCTGCAGTTCCGCCTCGCCGACATGGCGACGGAGCTCGAGGCCGCCCGCACCTTGCTGTGGCGGGCGGCCGCGGCGCTCGACGCCAAGACGCCCGATGCGACGCGGCTTTGCGCCATGGCCAAGCGCTTCGGCACGGATATCGGATTTGGCGTTGCCAATGATGCGCTGCAGCTTCTCGGCGGCTATGGCTATCTTGCGGATTACGGCATCGAGAAGATCGTACGGGACCTTCGCGTCCATCAGATTCTCGAAGGCACCAACGAGATCATGCGCCTGATCGTGGCGCGTGGCCTTATCGGGCAGGGTTATCCGAAGAACCGCTAGAGCATGATCCCAAAGAGTTGCAGACTTCTTGGACAAGATCATGCGTAAAATCAAAAAGATAGGATGACGCACCGATTCAGTAAAAAAGCCGTACCGCTCTAGGGGCGCATGTCACCGCACTGACATCGCACTGACATCGCAGCCATCCACTACTGCTCCTGCTCCGAGGCGTCCCCTACGGGGCGCCGAGCAGGATCGAAAATGCCCACACGCCGTTCCGTCATTGCCGCCTCGCTCGCCGTCCCGGCGATCTTGAGCGGCTCTTCCCGCGTGCGATCGCAGACGCGTCCCGTGCTGCGCGTCGCCGTCCAAGCATTGCCGCCGACGCTCGAGCCCATCGAGAGCATCTCCAATGTCGGACTGCGCATCACCGACAATATCTTCGATACGCTGATCCGTCGCGACTTCCTGGCCGAGGCCGCGACCGGGCGACCGGCACTCGTGCCCTCGCTCGCGACCGGGCTCACGCAGCGCGACCCTCTGACCTGGGCCGCGAGCTTGCGCGCCGGGGTGCGCCTTCACGATGGACGCGAGATGACGGCCGACGACGTGGTCGCGACCTTCTCGCCCGAGCGCATGTGGGGTCAAAAGGCGCCCTTCTATGAAGGCCGCATCGCCTTCGGTCATCTCGCGGAGGTCGTCGCCGAGGATGCGCGCACCGTGATCTTTCGCACCCGCGCCCCTGACGTGGTCATGGCCAAGCGCCTTGCCGCCTATGCGGGCTGGGTCTGCTCGTCGCAGTATCTGGCGCAGGCCGGTCTCGAAGGCATGCGCGTCAAGCCGGTCGGCACCGGCCCCTACCGGCTCGCCTCCTTTCAGCGCGACCAGCGCGTCGTGCTCGACGCCTTCGACGAGTATTGGATGGGGCCGCCGCCGGCGCGCCAAGTCTCGATCAACGTCGTTCCCGAAGCCGCCGCGCGCCTTGCCGGACTGCAGGCAGGCGATTTCGACCTCGTGACCAATCTGCTGCCCGATCAGATTCCGGCTCTAGCCAATAACAGACATGTCGAGGCGGTGGCGGTGCCGCTCGATTTCGCCCATATCCTGTATTACGACACGCGCCGCCCAGCTTTGCGCGACCCGCGCATCCGCCGCGCCCTGAACCATGCGGTCGATTACGAGCTGATGGGTCGCGCGCTCTGGGGCGACGGCTTCCGCCGCATGGCGGCGCTGCAACTGCCTTCGTTCGGCGATTTCTACGACCGCGACCGCGAAGGCTTCCCCTACGATCCCGACAAGGCGAAACGCCTGTTGGCCGAGGCAGGCTGGCGCGGCGAGGAGATCGTCGTTCGCATCCCGGCGGACTATTACCTCAACCTCCTGCCAGCGACCCAGATCGTACAGGAGATGTGGCGCGCGGTCGGCGTGCCGAGCCTATTGGAAGTTCGCGACAATCTGGCTTCGGTCACGCAGCCGGGCGCGGATGTTCGCCCGACCTCCATCGCATTCCGCTTCGCCGATCCGCTCGGCGGCGGGCTGATGGTGCATTTGGCCAAGGACTATTTCATCCAGGCGCAAGGCTATTGGACGCCGACCGCCTTCAACGAGATCTCCGACGCGTTTCGCGCGGCGACCGACCCCGCCGAGCGCCATCGCCTGTGGCTGCGCCTGCTCGATGAGTACGAGGCCGAGGCCCCTGCCATGATCCTCTATCCGGTGCAGGAGGTCATCGGTAAGCGCCGCGACCTGCGCTTCACGCATTACCCCTTGTACTATCTGGATTTGCGCTCCTATAATCTCGGCTTCGCGTGAGGACCAAATGCCCCGTGTAACCCTTGTCTCCGACCCGCATTTGTCGCCGACGCACGGCTTCTTCTGGGAGAATTGGCGCATCGCCTGCGACGCCGTGAACGCCGACGAGCCGGATCTCGTGATCGTCAACGGCGATCTATGCATCAACGGTCCCGACAGCGACGCAGAGATGGAATTCGCCGGCGCTGCCCTGAAGGCTCTGCGGGTGCCGGTCCATGCGCTGCCCGGCAATCATGATGTCGGCGACGAGCCGCCTGGCCAGGACGCAAAGCAGCTCATCGACGCGGCGCGCATCACCCGTTGGAACGGCGTCTTCGGCACGGACCGCTTCGATGCCCGCCTCGGGGCCTGGCAATTATTGGGCATCGACGCTCAGCTTTGCGGTTCCGGGCTGCCGCAGGAGGCGGATCAGCAGGCTTGGCTCGCCGACCGTCTCTCGGCGGCCGAAGGCCCCGTCGCCCTCTTCCTGCACAAGCCGCTGTTTCTCGATAGCCCCGACGAAACGGCGCCGACCGCCGCCTCGCTGAACCCGGCTCCTCGCGCCGAGCTGCTGCGCCTGATCAAGGCCGCTCCCGTCCGCCTGGTGGTCAGCGGCCATCTGCACAGCCATCGCGACGTAACGAAGGACGGCATACGCTATGTCTGGGCTCCGGCTTTGTCCTTCGTTCACGCGGCGCATCAAAGCGCGACACCCATGGTCGCCGCGCTGTCCTTGGACTTCTCGGACGAAACCCCGGGCGTCGAGATCGTCCATTTCCCAGGGCTGGTGGCCCACGATCTCAAAGCGATCAAGCAGCATGGCCGCTACGCCTTCCTGCGCGACATGCCTCCTTGTCCGCCAGCCGGGGCGCCGCCTGCCGCTTAGGGCGCGTTTCGCTCACGCCGCCGTATCGAGCGCCATCTCCGCCGAAATCCGCGACCACGGTACGGAAACCGCACCGTC
>JBIOEJ010000009.1:0-71840 GCA_044445965.1 Hyphomicrobiales bacterium | reverse complement strand
GATGAGGTCGCGCAGCTGATAGGGCGCCGGGATGCCGATGCCGTCGAGGAACAGCGCCGGGCCGATCGACTCGACGAGACCGAGGAAGATGCCGCCCAGCATCGCGCCGGGGACGCTGCCGATCCCGCCCAGCACCGCCGCCCCGAACGCCTTGATGCCCGGCGTGAACCCCATGAAGAAGTAGACCTGCTTGAAGACGAAGGCGTAGCAGACCCCGGCGATGCCGGCCATGGCGCCGCCCAGGGCAAAGGTGAAGATCACCACCTTGTTGACGTCGATGCCCATCATGGCGGCGGCATCGGTATCTTCCGAGACGGCGCGCATCGCGGTGCCCATCCGGGTCCGCTGCACGATGATGTAAAGCACGATCATCGCGACGACGGCGGTGAGCATCACGACGGCGTCCACCATGGGGACGTTGAAGCCGAAAATATCGATCGGCGTCCGTTCCCATTTCGGATCGGGATAGGATCGGATGCTGGCACCGAACATGCCGCGGAAGGTCTGCTCGAGGAAGAACGACACGCCGATGGCGCAGATCAGCGGCGCCAGGCCGCGCACACGGCGGAACGGGCGATAGGCGATGCGCTCGGTCAAGACCGCGATGATCGTCGCGGTGGCGACCGCGACCGCCAGGATGGCGGCCATCGCAAGGACCGGGTGACGATCGAGCGTACCGGACTCGTAGAGCGATGAGGCCACGAAGTACCCCGAGAATGCCCCCGTCATCATGATGTCGCCATGCGCGAAATTGATCAGGCGCAGGACGCCGTACACCATGGTGTAGCCGAGGGCGATCAGGGCATAGACGCTGCCAATCGTCAGGCCGAAGATCAGGAGGTCGAACCATTGGGCGGCGGCGTAGCGGCCCTTGAGCAGCGTGCCGATCGTGCCGCCGACCACGACGATCACGACGCCGATGCGCAACGCCCACAAGATGACGTCGACGAAGGTGAAGCGCTGGAGCGAGCTGAGCTTTGGAATCAGGGTGCGGGCGGCCGCCGCCTCACTCATCGTCTCGCTCCGGATTCGCGGATTTTCCTTGCGTGCGGGCACCTTCTCCCGCCCTTGCGGGAAAAGGTGGCTGCTCCCCCCGGCTTCACGATCCTGGGCCGATCGTCCCAAGGATTAGGAGCCGGGGGCAGCGAGCTTCGGATAAGGGTGGCAAGGATCATGCCACCCCCTCACCCGCCCTCACGGCGTTTACCCTTGGGCGTGCCGAAGGCACGACCCGAGAGTTCGGGCACCTTCTCCCGCAAGCGGGAAAAGGTGAGCGCGCCGCCGCCGCCGGCCCCGATCGCTCAGGGCCATATCTTCTTCGGGTTCGCGCCGATCTTGAAGGTCTTCGCGTCGGCATTCGTGTACTCGTAGACGGCCGGTGCGAACTTGCCGCATTCGCCGTATTGGTCGCAGGCGATCGGTCCGCTTATGCCGTCGAACTTGGTGGCGAACACCGCGTCGCGCAGCGCCTTGCGGCCGATATAGGTGACGCCGCTCTTATCGGTCTTCGCGACCGTCTCGATCGCCTTGAAGGCGAGCATGGCGCCGTCGTAGGCGTGGGCGTGATAGCCGGCGATCGGTGCCTCGCTATAGGCCTTCGTGTACTCGGCGACGAACTTCGGATAGCCCTTGCCCATCGCCTGCGGCGTCAGATCAGGATAGGTGAACTTGAACCCGACGACGGATTCGCGCGCCGCCGCGATGAGGTCAGGCGCCAGCAGTGCCGAGCTGCCGAGGAGCGTCACCTTCTCGAGGCCAGGAACGTCCTTGGCCTGACGGATGATCTGCCCCGCCACCGCGACGAAGACCGGGAAGTAGAGCACGTCGGGCTTCTCGGTCGCGACGCGGGTCAGCAGCGGATGCATGTCGACATCGGTCGGCGCGACCGCTTCCGCCGACAGCACCGTGCCACCCAGCTTCTTGAAATTATCCGCCATCACGACGGAGAGCTGCTGCGCATACGGGCTGCCGTCATGGACGGTGACGATCTTCTGCGCCTTGAGCACGTCGTGGACGTATTTGGCGTCGGCGGCGCCTTGTTCGGCGTCGCTGTAGCAGGTGCGCACGAAGCCGTCATATTCGGGCTTGCGGGTGGGCAACGTCAGAGACGGCGCCGTGGGCGACGTGCCGATGCTGGTGATCCCGGCCTTCCACAGGATCGGCGCGCCAGGCGTCGCCTCGCTCGAGCAGGACGGGCCGATGACGATCGCGATCGCCGGGTTGGCGGCGATCTTCGTAGCGGCGGTCTGTCCGCCTTCGGGGTTGCACAGCGAATCCTCGGCCGTGAACTTGATCGGGTGGCCGACCAGCTTGCCGCCGATGTCCTTGATGGCGACCTCGACGGCCCGCTTCTGGTCGGTGCCGAGCGCGGTGTCGGCGCCGGACAGGACCCAGTAGCCGCCGATCTGGATCGGTGCCCCCTTCGGGATGACCAAGACGCCGATGTCGTCGGTGACGGGGCCCTTGGTCTCGGCGCCGGCCACGGGAGCCACGGCAAGCGCTGCCATTGCCAGCGCAGCGCAGGTCGATATCGGCAGGTAGTTGAGATATTTCATCTTCTTATTCTCCCTCTTGCGGTCGTGATCTATTACCCTGCGGCAGCGTTCATCGCACTGACGCAGAACGGCACGCGATCGCCCCATTCATACACGGCCCGGGACAACCTTGTCATCGCTGCGGCCAGTCGTTCACGATGACCTCGAAATTCCGGACCGTGGGCTCCCTGCCGACCATGTACCGAGGATCGTCGGGCAGATGACGGACCTTCTCATAATCGTTCCCCGCGAACAACTTGATGGCCTCGAAGGATCAGGATCGAAGCTCACCCGGAGGTCATAACCTATCAAGATAGTTGCGGAGGTTACAACGGAAATCGGGACTTCGAGCTCCCTTCATTCTGAGGCCCGGCGGGGAACCCGTCCATGAGCCGCGTCGATGCGTTTAGCGCATGCGATCGGAAAGGATGCCGAATGTGCCGGCCCCTCTCGGCATCAAGGTCCATGACCACATCGCCGCGAGCGCGAAGGGCATACGAGCTTCCCCGGGGGCTGAAGCCGACCTCCTGAATGGTCACAATCTGACGAGCGCCATGATGCCGCTCGCCACAGCCAGGATGAAGCCGAAATTGAAAACGAGGCCGAGCCCACCGAACACCACCGCGACCGCCATGATCACGCCGTCGCGCTCGACGAGGGCGAGCCCGATCAGGCAGATCGAGATACCCATGGGGATCTGGCCGATGAGCGGGGCGGCGCAGACGAGGCCGATCGAGATGATCAGCAGCACGAGGCCTGCCCCGCGCAGCTCCCATGAGGCCGGCATGAAGCTCAGGCGGCGGGAAGAGAAGCGTTCGAGCCTGCGCAAGACGGGCGTGGCGCGCGCCAGTGCGGCGTCGAGCCGATCGCGCGCCACCGAGGCCGCCAGCACCCGGCGCGGCAGCCATGGCAAGCGGCGCCCGAGCACGATCTGCAAGGCGATGAAGACGAGCAACAGGCCACAGACCAAAGGGATGGGCGGCGGCATCGGCAAGACATTCGGCAGGCCGAGCACCACCATCAGCAATGCGAAACCGCGATCGCCGAGCGACGCCACGATGTCGCCCAGCGTCACGCGCGCGCCATTCGCATTGGCGGCGATCTCGTTGAGGACATCGGAAGTGTGGCGGCCGCCGGTCACGCGCGAGGTTGGTTCCATGGCGATGAACGCCGTGGTCATCCCGGCGCGGCGCCCTTCTAGCCGATCTCGGCGCGCCACAAAAGGTCGGCGTTCGATCAGCTACACGACCTGGTTCCGGAGCGTCGTTTCGCCGCGCCAGAGCCCAGCGAGGTTCTCGAGCAAGATGTCGATGACATTATCCTCGTAATGGCGCGTCTCTCCAGCCGCATGGGGAGTGATGAAGGCAATCATGGAATGCCTCATGTCGGGGAGACCAGCACCTGCGCGGCTCGGCGAGGCCTGGCGACGAGATCCGCGACATCTCGAGCTTCAATTGAGCCGGTATTCCTTGTCGAGGAGGCGCAGCTCGCAGGGCTTGATCAATTTCGAATGCGACACGCGCACGGAATGCAAGGGCCCGTCGAGCTTGTCGGTCCAGAAGGCCAGAAAATCGTGCAGCACCGGAAAGCGAGGCGCGACATCGTATTCTTGCCAAATATAGCTCTGCAGGAAATCGGGATGGTCGGGCAAGCGGTAAAGTATCTCCGCTGTCGTCAAACCGTAGCCGGCCAGTTGCCGGATGAAATCCTTCGAGACCATTCCGTCCTCCTAGCGACAGAGAAGCGGCTATGCGTCGGTCGAATGATCATCCGACGGAGCCGTTAACCCTTAGTTACGCAGGATGGTTGCGAGGTTCATCGACTTACGACATTTTTGTCTTGAACACAGGCACCTTCCTTTAGGAGGAGAGCCTGGCAAAACTCGTGCCGAGGGGCTAGAGCCCACCGCAGCGCGGAGCCGGGACTCGGTGCTTTTTCTGGAGCGTGTTGTATTTTTGCGGCAAAGACGCCGAGGTCTCACTCGGCTGGCTGGATAGCAGCCGGACGCGTTTGCTGCTGCTCGACATCGCGACGCGGGAACAGGAGCGCGCCGACGAAGATCAATGCTCCGCAAATGGCGAGGATGCGATAGGTACCGATGAAATCGCCCGTGGCGTCGTGCATCTTGGCGGCCATGGTCACCGCGAAGGCGGCGACCGCGAAATTGAGGAAATAGCGCACCGCATAGATGCGCCCGCGCAGGTGGTCGGGCGCATATTTCGCGGTCATGGCTTCGTTGACCGTCACTTGCCCGAATTGGCCGAGCATCGCCACCATGGCGGCGCTCGGCGCCGCAAGACCAAGGGCGTTGATCAGGAAGAATAGTCCGATCATCTGCAAGCCCGAGGTGACGAGGAACACGGTGCCGAGCGAAAAGCGGTCCATGCAACGTCCGACGGTGAGTTGCGCCAGCGCCCCGACGATGGTGACCGCCGTGGTCACGGCGCCAGCAGCTGCCGCCGAACGCACGAGATCGGGCAGGCGCTCCTCGAAGAGCTTCGGGAAGGTGACGCTCGCGACATTGAAGACGAGCCCCGCCGCGAAGGTGCAGAAGAACAGGATGCCGAAGACGCGAAATACGGTGAAGCGCGAATATCGGCCCGCATGCAGGCTCTTGCGTGTGGCGCGCTCCGCCGCCTCCGGCACCATCGACACGAACGCCGCCCCGATCGTCACGGCTACGATGCCGGGCAGGATGAAGGCCATGCGCCAACCGAAGAGGTCGGTGACGGCACCGGTGACGAAGGGGGCGGCCGCGATGGCGAGATTGCCGAAGACGCCGTTGAGACCGATGACCCTCCCTAAGCGCCCGGGCGAGGCGCTGGCGACCATCATCGGAGCCCCGACCGGGTGATAGATCGAGGCGATCAGGCCGATGGCGCCGAGGCCTATCGCGAGGGTGAAGAAGGAGCTCGTCGCGGCGGTCGCGATGCAGGCCAACCCGGAGCCGAAGAAGAAGATGATCATCATGCCGCGCCGGCTCCATTTGTCGCCGAGCCAGCCCGAAGGGAGCGAGCCGAGACCGATGAGCACGAAGGCTCCCAAGGAGAGCTGGAGCAGCGTGCCGTAGCTCACATCCGGAAAGGCCTTTTCCATTGCGAGAATGGTCGTCGGGTAGATGAGCATGATGTAGTGATCGAGCGCATGGCCGAGATTGGCGAACCAGACGATGCGATTCCTGGCGGCCTCGGGCGGGGCGGACATGTCGATTGTCTGGCTGGTCGATCGGTGCATGCTCGGTTTATACGATGGCGGATCGAGTGGGTCTCGCCATATTTCGCCGCAAACGGACATGGCTCGCGGGGTGGCGAGACGCGGCGATTACGGAAGCCCCGGCGCCGTTCGGGGCAAGCGTCTCATCTTATGCTGCAGCTCCGACAAAGCCCTTGGCGTATCGGCATCGATCAACACGGCTTCGTCGGCGACCTCAACGACCGTCACATCCCTGCGCCCTCGCAGCAATTTGCGTGCGCCTGCATCGCCGGCGAGCGTCGCGACCTCGGGGAACAGCGCCCGCGAGACGATGACGGGATTGCCCCATTGGCCGCCATGCGCAGGCACGACCGCGCCGACGCGAGGCTCGTTCTCGAAGCGCGCGATCAGCGTATCGATGAGGCCGGCGCCGACTAGAGGCATATCGCCAAGGCATATGAGCGCGCCCGAAGCGCCTTGCGGCACGGCGCCGATCCCGGTGACGAGCGAGGTCGAGAGCCCTTCGGCAAAGCGGGGATTGTCGAGCCATGAGACGTCGAGGCCCGCGAGCGCCTCGGCGAGCTTCTCAGGTTCATGTCCGGTGACGACGAAAACCGGGCGCGCGCGCGATTCAAGGACCGCGCGCACTGTCCTGCGGATCAGGGTCTCGCCGTCGAGATCGGCGAGCATCTTGTTCCTCCCCATGCGGGTCGAGCGGCCGGCAGCCAGGATGACTGCGGCGACGCTCATAGCTTCGGCGGCTCGTCGCGCGGCTGCGGTCGCGACTTGATCTCCATGAGGAGGCCGCCTACTCCCATGGCCACCACCTCGGCGCGGCCGACGCGAAGGCCGGCAAGCAGGCGCTGCAGCACCCAATCGAAGCCATTCTCCTTGGGGCTGCGGGCACAGCCCGGCGCGCCGAGGACAGGCGAGCCGCCCATATCGGCGATAAGGAGGAGATTGCCCGGGTCGACCGGCATGCCGAGATGCTCGATACGCCCGCCCGCCGCTTCGATCGCGGCAGGGATGACGTCGCGCCGATCGGATATGGCCGAAGCGCCAAAGACGATCACGATGTCGGGCGTAGCGGCGACGGCGCGGCGCAACGCCTCGGCGAGCGGGCCTGCCTGGTGCGGCACCCGCTCCTCGGAGACGATCGAGGCACCTGCCGGAGCGAGGCGTTGCGACAGCACATCGAGCGTCTTGGCGACCACCGAGGGCTTCAGCCCCGGCAGCATCGTCGAGATCGCAGCGATCCGTTTCCTGGCGTAAGGCGCGACGCTGATGAGCGACGCCCCCTCCCCGATCGCCGCGTCGAGCGCCGAGCGCGGCACCGCGTAGGGGATGATCTTCACCGTCGCCACCATCTCGCCCGCACTCACCGCGCGGAAGGCGGGCAAGGTCGCGAAGGTGATGGCTTCGTCGATGGCGTTGACACGGTCGATGCGGTCGCGATCGATGAGCAGCACGCCGCTCTCCTCGGCGAACAGATTGGCGCGTCCCGTAAAGGGCGGCTCGATGCGGATGCGCTCGCCCGCAAGCGACGCGGCAAGAGCCGCCGCGGCCTCGTCCTCATGGACGTCATCGGTGTCCAACCGCGCGGCAACGAGGCCCGCCACTCCAGCCTGCTTCAGCCGCGAGGCGATTTCAGCCGTGACGCGCGAGCCCTTGCGCAGGACGATATCGTCGGCCCGCACCGCATGGGCGGAAATCGCACCGACCGCCTCGGACAACGGAACATAGCCGAACCTCATCTCGAGGTGGCGGCCTTGCCCTTGGAGCCTGCGGCCTCGGTCTTGCGCAGCGCGGCCGTGAGCTGCCCCAAGGTCGCGAGCGCGATCTCGGCAGGTGTCGCCGCGCCGATATCGAGGCCGATAGGAGCCGAGATGCGGGCCATTTCCGCTTCGCTGAAACCTGCTTCCTTGAGCCGCTCGAGACGCTTGGCATGCGTGCGCCTCGAGCCGAGCGCGCCGATATAGAAGCAACCGGCCTTCAGCGCCGCGACCAGCGCCACGTCGTCGATCTTAGGATCATGGGTCAGCGCCACGAGGGCGCAATAACGGTCGAGCGGGTGCTCCCTGAGATAGGCATCCGGCCAGACGGCATGGAGGGCAACGCCCGGAAAGCGCTCGGGGCTCGCAAAGGCCGTGCGCGGGTCGACGATCGCCACCTCGAAGTCGAGGAGCTTCGCCATCGGCGCGAGGGCCTGACTGATATGGACGGCGCCGGTCACCATGATCCGGACCGGTGGTGCCTGCACGGTGAGGAAATAGCGCTTCCCGGCTTCCTCGATGGTGCCGCTCTTGCCGTGCCGCAGCTGCTCTCGCAGCTGCGCCGCGAGCGGGTCCTTCTTGAGCTGCCCCTCCTTCACCAGCCGCTGCTCGCCGGAACCGAGATCGGTGACGAGCACGGCGGCCGTGCGTTTGGCGCGCTCGGCGTTCAGGGCTGACAGCAGCGAGATTTTCATCGACGCCTCACGAGCGATCGAGCGCGAGGCGCAAGCCGAGCCCCGCGATCAACGAGCCACCGACGATGCGCACGACGCGCTCCGCTGTCCCCATCCGCCGCAACCGCGTGACCACGGTCGAGGCCAACATGACGGTGACGATATCCGCCGTGCTGAAGGCGCAATTGACCACGATGCCGAGGATCAGGAATTGCAGCCAGATCGGATAGGCGGCCCACGGATCGACAAATTGCGGCAGGAAGGCGACGAAGAAGATCGCCACCTTGGGATTGAGAATCTCGACCAGCATGCTTTCGAGAAAAGCGCGCGCCGGGCTCTTGCAGGCGGCGACGGCGATCTCGCCGGTCGCGCCCTGCTCGCGGATCATGCCGATGCCGATGAAGACGAGATAGGCCGCGCCGACGAGCTTCAACGCCACATAGAGCGCGGGCACGTGCTGGAACACGGCCGATAGCCCGAGCGTCGCCGCGACCACATGCAGATAGCAGCCGCAATGAATGCCGAGCGCGGCCAGGAAGCCGCTTCGGCGCCCGCGCGCCAGCGTCTGCGCTGCCGTGTAGAGAAGCGCTGGGCCCGGATAAACGGCGAACACGAAGGTCGCGGCCGCGAAGGCGATAAGGATGTCGAAGGACGGCATGACCGGCAGCGCCCCTATTCGAGCTTCTCGACATAGACCTTGATGCGGCCGCCGCATGAAAGGCCGGCTCGCCAGGCCGTCTCGTCGGCGACGCCGAATTCGAGCATTCTCGATTTGCCCGTCTCGATCACATCCATCGCCTCGGTGACCACTTCGCCTTCGACACAGCCGCCGGAGACCGAGCCGAGGAACGATCCGTTCTCGTCGATGACGAGATGACTGCCCACCGGACGCGGTGCCGAGCCCCAGGTCTCGATGACGGTCGCGAGCGCAACGCCGCGATCCTCCTTCGCCCATTC
Source organism: Hyphomicrobiales bacterium (assembly GCA_044445965.1). Lineage (GTDB taxonomy): Bacteria > Pseudomonadota > Alphaproteobacteria > Rhizobiales > Beijerinckiaceae > GAS188. Next base: position 62,711 of record JBIOEJ010000009.1, on the reverse strand, counting down.
TTCCGCCTTGGCGAGAATATCGGATTCGCTTGCGACCATGTGCGCCTCCAACGCGGCCCGAGCCGGAATGCCGACGCGTCCCAGCTCAAGCTTGGAATCTGTGCGATCCCTCCCCACCGCGCAAGGGCGCGGCGGCATGGCAGATCGAGCATTCGAGGAATGCTCGCCGAGCCCGGCCTCGCCATCTTTGACCCCTTGGCTCGCATTGGCTAAGCCGTGACGCGCAAGAGCGGCGGGGCGGCAACGGGGCATCGCCGCAAATGGAAAGAGCGAGGCTTCATGGCCAATGTGGTCGTCGTCGGCGCCCAATGGGGCGACGAGGGCAAGGGCAAGATCGTCGACTGGCTCTCCGAGCAAGCAGACGTCGTGGTGCGCTTCCAGGGTGGCCACAATGCCGGCCATACGCTGGTCATCGACGGTAAGACCTATAAGCTCTCCCTCTTGCCCTCCGGCGTGGTGCGCGGAAAGCTTTCGGTGATCGGCAACGGCGTGGTGCTCGACCCCCAGGCGCTGCTCGACGAGATCGCGCGGCTCGAGGCGCAGGGCCTGGCGATCACTCCGGAGATCCTGCGCGTCGCCTCGAATGTGCCGCTGATCCTGCCTCTGCATCGCGAGCTCGACGCGGTGCGCGAAGCTTCGAACTCGGGCACGCGCATCGGCACGACGAAGCGCGGCATCGGGCCGGCCTATGAGGACAAGGTCGGCCGCCGCGCCATCCGCCTCATGGACCTTGCCGAGCCGGACGGGCTGCAAGCCAAGGTCGAACGCCTGCTGGCCCATCACAATGCGCTACGCCGCGGCCTCGGCATGGATGAGGTCGACGGCTCGGCGCTCGTCGCATCGCTGCGGCTGCTGGCGCCGCGGGTGCTGCCCTATATGGATGCCGTCTGGCGTCTCCTCGACGAAGCGCGCCGCGCCGGCAAGCGCATCCTGTTCGAGGGGGCGCAAGGCGCGCTCCTCGATGTCGATCACGGCACCTATCCCTACGTCACCTCGTCATCGACGGTGGCCGGCGCGGCGGCGGCCGGCTCCGGGCTCGGCCCTGGCGCCATCGGTTACGTGCTCGGCATCGCCAAGGCCTATACCACCCGTGTCGGCGAGGGCCCCTTCCCCACCGAGCTCGATGATGAGATCGGCGCGCGCATCGGCGAGAAGGGACGCGAGTTCGGCGTCGTCACCGGCCGCAAGCGCCGCTGCGGCTGGTTCGACGCCGTGCTGGTGCGGCAAACCGTGTCGACCAGCGGGATCGACGGCATCGCGCTGACCAAGCTCGACATCCTCGACGGTTTCGAAGAGATCAAGATCTGCGTGCGCTACAGGCTCGACGGCAAGGAGATCGATCATCTTCCGGCAAGCGAAGGGGGACAAGCCCGCGTCGAGCCGGTCTACGAAACCTTCGAGGGCTGGCCGCAGTCGACGGCAGGCGCCCGCTCCTGGGTCGATCTGCCCGCGCAAGCGATCAAATATGTGCGTCGTGTCGAGGAGTTGACGGGGGCGCCCGTTGCCATCCTTTCGACCAGTCCGGAGCGCAACGATACGATCCTCGTGCGCAATCCATTCGAGGGTTGACGCGGCGCAACTGCGCCGGCAAACGGAACGAAATGGCCGATTACTACCCGCTTCTTTCACGCGCGATCGTCAATCTCGGCGATTCGGCTGGGCCCGATGTGCGGCGCGCCATCTATGATCGGGCGCGCACCACGCTTCGCTCCCAGCTCGAGGCGGCCGATCCGCCGCTTCCGCATGACCAGATCGAGCGCGAGCGCGCCCAGCTCGAGGCGGTGATTGCCCGTCTCGAGATCGAGGCCCGCGCCCGGACGAAACCTTCGAGACAGCCGCCGCTTCGCTATACCCAGCCCTTGGAGCGCTCCGAGGACCAGTCGGCGAGCCAGCCCGAGGCCACGGCCGGCGCGGTCGAGCCGGTTCCCGGCGCCCCGCAAGCGCGAGAGCGCGAAACGGCATCGGACCACGTCACCGAGCCGCCTGCCCGGCTCGATCCCCCGGCGAAGCCGGGCGCGGCCGCGCGCCTGCCGACCATCGATTGGCGGATCGCGGCGCTCGTCGTCGCGGCGGTGCTGGTCGTGGGCACGCTCGCAGGCCTTGCCTACGCCTTCCGCGATCAAGTCGATCCGGTGCGCCGCGAGGAAGCCGAGCAGGCGGCTGCCAACCCGGCCGCCCCGCAAGCTGCCCCCGATACCAAGCTCTCGGCCCGGCTGGGCGCTCCGGCGCCTGCGGCGGTGGCCCCTGACACCGCGCCGCGGATCGCCGTCGCCCAGCGGGCTACGCTCTTCATCGAGGTGCCAGGGGCGGCCGACCAGGTGCCGCGCACCGTGGCGGGCCGTGTCGTGTGGAGCTTCGACAATCTGCCGTCCAAGCCCGGCCAGCCCCTCGACCCGGCTCTGGTCGGCTCGGTGGAAATTCCGGATGCCGGCATCACCTTGAAGATGCAGATGACGCGCAATCGCGACGCCTCGCTGCCGGCTTCCTACCTGGTCGGCTTGATCTTCACGACGAAGGATTCGAACGTCAAAGACATCGCACCCGTGCTCATGAAGGCCGATGAGAGCGAGCGTGGCACGCCCCTCATCGGCATTCAACAGCCGCTCGGCCCCAATCTGTTCGTCATGGCGCTGTCGGCAGCCGATGCCGACATCGCCAAGAACTTCGACTTGTTGACGAAGCGCGGCTGGGTCGAGGTGCAGTTCCGCCTCGCCGACCAGCGCCGCGGCGCCATCGTCTTCGAGAAGGGCATCGCCGGCGACCGCGCCCTGCTGACGGCGATCGATGCCTGGAAGTAGCCGGCCGGTTGCCGTGCACGCCACGGACATCCTCATCCGCGAGGCCGGCCCCGCCGATCTGCCGGGCATTTCCCATGTGCGCACATCGGTCAAGGAGAACTTGCTGACGCCCGAGCAACTCGAAGAGCGAGGCATCACCAATGCCAGCGTCGCCGCTTCGCTCGTGGCCCAGGCGAAGGGTTGGGTCGCAGAGCTCGACGGGCAGATCGTCGCCTTCTCCATCGCCGATCGCTCGAACCAGTCCATCTTCGGGCTTTTCGTGCTGCCGGACTACGAGGGACGCGGGCTCGGCAAGCGCCTGCTCGATCTCGCTCTGCAATGGTTATGGGAGAATGGCGCGGAGCCGGTTTGGCTCACGACGAGCCGCGGGACGCGCGCCGCTCGCTTCTATGAATGCCAAGGCTGGAGTTGCAGCGGCGTCGAGCCGGACGGACAATTGCGCTTCGAGCGCAAGCCGTTCCCTGCTACGAGCAATGCGCCCGAAACATGATCAGGCATCGGCGAACAGACCGCGCTCCCGTGGCAGCACATTCATCGGCCGATCAGCCATAAAGTCGACCGGCCCATCGATGGTATTCATCAATTCGAAGAATTCGCCCCAGATCCTGGTGCTGGGTTTGTTGGACAGCAGGACATCACCGGTCCGCTCGTCGCGCGTGACATAGACCTCATCTCCTTCAAAGCGAAACTCGGCCGGCAAGCGCACCGCCTGGCTGGCGCCGTTCTCGAACAGCTTGGCAATGCGGGTTTCAGGCATGACGGGCCTCGGTGAACTCAGTATATGCCTGAGAATATCCATCTCAGGATGCGAGGTGGGTCCATTGGCAATTCCAGCGAGCCCACGGCGTCACGACACCGGCAGGGCCGGGCGCGCCACCTCCCGCTTCGCGTAAGCGGCCTTCACCGCGCTTTGCACCTTCTCGAAGGCACGCACCTCGATCTGGCGCACCCGCTCGCGCGACACGCCGAACTCGGCCGAGAGATCCTCGAGCGTCATCGGATCATCGGCGAGACGCCTCGCCTCAAAGATGCGCCGTTCGCGCGGATTGAGGACGCCCAAGGCGTCGACGAGCGCCTCATGGCGGTTCGAGGCCTCCTCGGATTCGACGAGCTTGTGCTCCTGATTGTCCTCTTCGTCGACGAGCCAGTCTTGCCACTCGCCTTCGCCCTGCTCCCGCAAGGGCGCGTTGAGGGAAGCATCGCCGCTCAGACGGCGGTTCATATCGACCACGTCCTGCTCGGTCACGCCGAGCTTGGTCGCGATCTGCTTCACCTGGTCGGGACGCAGATCCCCCTCGTCGAGCGCCGAGATGCGGCTCTTGGCGCGCCGCAAATTGAAGAACAGCTTCTTCTGGTTGGCGGTCGTGCCCAATTTCACGAGCGACCAGGAGCGCAGGATATATTCCTGGATCGAGGCCTTGATCCACCACATCGCATAGGTCGCGAGGCGGAAGCCGCGTTCCGGCTCGAAGCGCTTGACCGCCTGCATCAGGCCGACATTGCCTTCAGACACCACTTCGGACATCGGCAAGCCGTAGCCGCGATAGCCCATGGCGATCTTGGCGACGAGACGCAAATGCGAGGTCACGAGCTGGTGAGCCGCCTCGCGGTCCCCATGCTCGCGCCAGCGCTTGGCCAGCATGTATTCCTGCTGCGGCTCCAACATCGGAAACCGCTTGATCTCGTCGAGATAGCGGGCAAGGCCGCCTTCGCTCGACAATATTGGGAGTGCGGCAGATGCCATCACGTTGCTCCTGCGAAAGCCCCCGAGGATCGGCGGGCTGTCGGCGGCCCAAAGGCGCCGCCGGGTTCATAATATACCGAAAAATAGTGGCGAAAATGGACATTCCGTCGCGGCAACTTTCAATTCACAGCGATTTCAAGGCCGCGTAGCGCCAGTTCGAGTGCGGCCATTTCGGAGGGCAAATCGCTCTCGAACCGCATATGTTCCCGCGTCACCGGGTGGGCGAAGCCGAGGATGGCCGCATGTAGCGCCTGGCGGCCGAGCGCTCGCAAGGCCGCGCGCCCGGGCTCGTCGAGCTTGTTGGCCTTGGTCTTGAAGCCGCCGCCATAGAGCAGATCGCCGATGAGGGGATGGCCAAGCGAGGACAGGTGCACGCGAATCTGATGAGTACGCCCCGTCTCGAGCCGGCAGCGGATGCGGGTCGCGAGCGGCTCAGAAGCGTCGGGCGGGAAAATCTCCTCGATATGTAGGAATGTCACGGCCTTTTTGCCACGCCCTTCGGGGAGGACGGCCATGCGCTCGCGATGGCGCGGATCGCGGCCGACCGGGCGATCGACGATCATGGCCTCGGAGCGAGGACGGCCCCAGACGAATGCCTGGTATTCCCTTTCGAGAGGGCCTTCGCGGCCGTGATCGGCGAATTGCTCGGCCAGGCCCCGATGCGCCTTGTCGGTCTTGGCCACCACCATGAGGCCCGAGGTCTCCTTGTCGAGGCGATGCACGATACCCGGCCGCCTCACGCCGCCGATGCCCGACAGGCTGTCGCCGCAATGGGCGATGAGCGCGTTCACGAGCGTCCCATCGGCATGGCCTGCGGCAGGATGCACGACGAGGCCTGCCGGCTTGTCGATCACGATGAGGTGATCGTCCTCGTAGACGACGGCGAGCGGGATGTCTTGCGCCACGGGCTCGGACGGGGTCGGCTCGGGAATGGCGATGGTCACGGCCTCGCCGCCGCGCAGCTTCAGCGATGGATCGGTGACGGCGATCTCGCCGATGCGCACCGCCCCCTCACGGATCAGGGCCTGCAACCGCGCCCGGCTGAGATCACCAAAATGCTGGGCCAGCGCACGGTCGAGGCGCTCGCCCCGCATCGCGGCGGCCGCGGTCATCGATAGGGTCGTCATCACAAACTTGTATCACAGATGCCAACCCGCGCCTTTACTCCCGCGCGCCGAGCGATATTCTTCTGCGAACGACAAAACGGCTTGCCTCGCTTGCGAGGAAGGCACGGCCAGGAGGAAGCATGGCGCTGCTCGAGCTCAATGGTATTGCCAAGCATTTCGGGGCCATCGAAGCCCTGAAGGGCGTCGATATGGCCTTGGAGGGTGGCGAGGTCGTCGGCTTGATGGGCGACAACGGCGCCGGCAAATCGACGCTCGTCAAGGTCATTGCCGGGAACTTCCCACCCTCCGAGGGCGAGATTCGGATGGGCGGCGCTGTGAAGCACTTCCACAAGCCCATCGATGCCAGGGCCGAGGGGATCGAGGTCGTCTATCAGGACCTCGCCTTGTGCAACAACCTCACGGCCGCGGCCAATGTCTTCCTCGGGCGGGAGGTGAAGCGGCGGATCGGTCCGCTCCAGGTGCTCGACTATCGCTCCATGTATGCGCGCGCCGCCGAGCTCTTCCAGGAATTGAAGTCGGAGACGCGACCACGCGACCTCGTCAAGCAGATGTCTGGGGGCCAGCGTCAGGCGGTGGCGATCGCCCGCACGCGGTTGTCTGACGCCAAGATCGTGTTGATGGACGAGCCGACGGCCGCCATCAGCGTGCGGCAGGTGGCGGAGGTGCTCGAGCTGATCCGTCGACTGCGGGACAAAGGCATCGCCGTGGTGCTGATCAGCCACCGCATGCCCGATGTCTTCGCCGTCTGCGAGCGCATCATCGTCATGCGCCGCGGCACCAAGGTCGCCGACAAGCCGATCTCCCAGAGCTCGCCCGAGGAGGTCACGGGCCTCATCACCGGCGCCATCCGCACCGCTTGACGAGCCCTGCCGAGGAACCCTGGAGCCGCGATGTCCATTCAGTCAGGCGTGCCCAATGCCGCGATCGAGGAGGTGACCCATCTCAGGGAGCGCAGCTTCCTGCAGAAGACGATGGCGACCCAACCCTTCTGGGTGACGATCGCGCTCGCTTCCATTTGCGGGGTGATGAGCTTGTATCAGCCCGACGCCTTCGCATCGCCCGACAACTTCTTCAACATCACCCGCAACTTCGCCTTCATCGGCATCATGGCGCTGGGCATGACGGCGGTCATCCTGACCGGCGGCATCGACCTTTCGGTCGGCTCCACCATGGGCCTCGTCGGCGTCGTTTGCGGGCTGTTGCTGCAAGCCGGCTATCACTGGGTGGTAGCGATCGGCGCCGGGCTCCTCGCGGGCGCCGCGACAGGTGCCGTGAACGGCGTGCTGATCGCCTATGTCGGGCTGCCGAGCTTCGTGGTCACGCTCGGCATGCTGTCCATCGCGCGCTCGCTCGCCATTGTGCTCTCGCAGAACAAGATGATCTACGAGTTCGGCCCGTGGGGCGACGCCTTCGACGCGATCGGCGGCGGGGATTTCTTCGGGATCGCCAACCCGGTCTGGCTGCTGCTCATCTTGGCATCGGCGTTCGGCTATGTCTTCAACTTCACCGCCTGGGGCAAATACCTCTTCGCCGTCGGCGGCAACGAGAATGCCTCGAGGCTCACCGGCGTGCCGGTGAACCGGATCAAGCTCCAGGCCTATATCGTCTCCGGCGTGACGGCCGCTATCGCCTCGGTGATGATCGTGGGGTGGCAGGGCTCGGCGATCAATGCGCTGGGCATGGGGTATGAGCTGCGCGTCATCGCCTCGACGGTGATCGGCGGCGCAAGTCTCGTCGGCGGCGAAGGCGGCGCCTACGGGGCAGTCATCGGCGCCGCGCTGATCGAGGTGATCCGCAACAGCCTCTTGATGGCGGGCGTCGACTCCAATTGGCAAGGCACCTTCGTTGGTCTATTCATCATCCTTGCGGTTCTGCTTCAGAGGATCCGCCACAGGCCTGCCGATTGAAGGCACGCGTAACGAAGAACCTATAAATCAAGTTTCGGGAGGATTGGACAATGCGAAAGCTCATGGGTGCCGTCGCTGCCGCCGCTTTGGTGATCGCCGCGGCGGCAGGCGTTCACGCGCAAGGCAAGAAATACACTTTCGCCCTCGTGCCGAAGAACATGAACAACCCGTTCTTCGACCAGGCGCGGGACGGCTGCAAGAAGGCCGAGAAGGAATCGAGCGGCACCATCACGTGCATGTATATCGGCCCCGGCGAGCATGGCGGCGGCGACGAGCAGGTTCAGGTCCTGGACGATCTGATCGCCAAGAAGGTCGACGGCATAGCGGTGTCGGCTGCGAACGCCGCCGCGGTGGCCAAGGCCCTCGAGGGCGCCAAGAAAGCCGGCATCCCGGTGCTGACCTGGGACAGCGATATCCTCGATAAGGACAAGGCGCTGCGTATCGCCTATGTCGGCACGCATAACTACGACATCGGCGCCAACCTCGCCAAACAGGTGCAGGGGATCAAGCCGAAGGGCGGCACGATCTGCATCCAGTCGGGCGGTGCTGCCGCCGCGAACCACAATGAGCGCATGCAAGGCATTCGCGACACGCTTGCCGGCAAGAAATCGGCCGCCGCCCCTGGGGACCGGCTGACCGGTCAGAACGGCTGGACCGAAGTCGACGGCTGTCCGCTCTATACGAACGACGACTTCCCGCTTTCCGTCCAGCAGATGGAGGATATCCTCGGCAAATATCCCAAGCTCGACGCCTTCGTGCCGACCGGCGGTTTCCCGCAATTCATTCCGCAAGCCTATCGCAAGGTCGCCGAGAAGTACAAGGCAAGGATCGCCGACGGCTCGCTGGCGCTCGTCGTCGCCGACACGCTCCCGGTGCAACTCGAACTGTTGAAGGCCGGCCTGTCGCAAGGCCAAGTCGGGCAGCGGCCCTTCGAGATGGGCTACAAGACGATGCTCTTCCTGAAGGACATCAAGGAGGGCAAGGCCCCTCCGGCCGATCCGACCTATACGGGCCTCGACGTGTGCACACCGAAGAATGTCGCGACCTGCGTCGGCGGCTGAGCACTTCAATATCCTGCCGAGCGCCCTCGGAGCCAAACCCGGGGCGTCGGTCCGCACAGCCGCTTCATCTCTCTCCTTGCGGGAGAGGTGAGGCGCCCCCTCCTCATCTGCGTCCGAACAGGCGCTCGATATCGGCGAGCTTGAGTGCGATGAAGGTCGGGCGGCCGTGATTGCAGACATCGGCGCCCGGCGTTCTCTCCATCTCGCGCAAGAGGGCGTCCATCTCCTCGGCGCGCAAACGGCGCCCGGCGCGGACCGAGCCGTGGCAGGCCATGGTCGCGAGCACATGCTCGAGCCTGCGCTCGAGCGCAAGAGGCGCATCCCATTCGTCGAAGCTGTCGACGAGGTCTGCGATCAGCGAGCGCAGCTTGCCGGGGGCGAGCGCCGACGGCGCCTCGCGGATGGCGACGGCGCCAGGGCCGAAGGGCTCGATGGCGAGGCCTAGGCCTTCGAGCAGCTCGGCATGCGCCATGAGCTTCCCGCAATCGGCGGGATCGAGATCGACGATTTCGGGCGTCAACATGAGCTGGCGCTCGACGCCGCGCCCCGCCCGCTCGCGCTTCAGGCGCTCATAGACGAGCCGCTCATGGGCCGCATGCTGATCGACGATGACGAGACCGTCGTGCGTCTGGGCGATGATATAGGTCTCGTGCAACTGGGCGCGCGCCGCCCCGAGCGGAAAGCCTTCGCCGTCGGCGCTCGCGCCCCCCTCGGCCGGCGCCGGTCCGGTCGCGACGGCGCCTGAAGGGCGGGACGCATAGTCGAAGCCGGCCTGAGGCTCGGCAAAGCCTGGGGCGACCGCGGAGGCGCCGGAGGCGAAGCCGGGCATCGTCGTCGAGCCCAGCGGCGCGAAGGCATCGCCGCGCCAACCGGGGCGATGATCGGGAGCGCCTCTGCCGCTCCCGAACCCGAACGCGGCAAGGGCCCGGTCGCTCGCTTGCGTCACCGGTCGGATGCCGGCCTTGCGCAAGGCGTCGCCGATGGCGCTGACGACGAGCGCCCGCACCAGGCCAGCCTCGCGAAAGCGGACCTCGGCCTTGGCCGGATGCACGTTCACGTCGACGGCGCGCGGCTCGATGTCGAGATAGAGCGCGATCGCCGGATAGCGACCGGCCGGCAGGAAATCCGCATAGGCGCCGCGCACCGCGCCGGTGAGCAGCTTGTCGCGCACCGGGCGCCCATTGACGAAGAGGTGGATGGAGCCGGCGCTGGCGCGCGTATAGGCGGGCAGCCCGGCAAAGCCGCGGATCGACAGACCTTCGCGCGTCAGATCGAGCCCGACACTGTTCTCGCGGAACTCGCGTCCGAGAACCTCGCCGAGCCGGCGGGTCAGCGCCTCGCCTCCCTCGCCGAGGCGCCCATAATCGAGCGCCGCCACGCCCTCGCCCGCAAGCGTGAAGCGCACATCTGAATGCGCCATGGCGAGGCGCTTGACGGCGTCCGCCACGGCCGAGGCTTCGGCGCGGTCGCCCTTCAGGAACTTCAGGCGCGCCGGTACCGCTGCGAACAGGTCCTTGACCTCGACGGTCGTGCCGCGCGGGCGCGCCGCCGGTCGCAGCGCACCGACGCTCCCCGCCTCGACGATGAGCGCATGGGCCATCTCGGCATGCTCATGTCGCGAGGTGATCTCGAGCCGCGACACGGCGGCGATCGAGGGCAGCGCCTCCCCCCTGAAGCCGAAGGTCGAGATGGCGAAGAGGTCCTCATCGGCGAGCTTCGAGGTGGCATGGCGCTCGACGCAGAGAGCGAGGTCGTCGGCGCTCATGCCGCTGCCGTCATCGGAGACGCGGATCAAACGCCGCCCCCCGGCCTCGACGACGATGTCGATGCGGGTGGCGCCCGCATCGAGCGCGTTCTCGACCAGCTCCTTGACGGCCGCGGCCGGCCGCTCGACCACCTCGCCGGCGGCGATGCGATCGACGAGGACGGGGTCGAGACGGCGAATCGGCATGGCGGGAAAAGCCCTTTGGCGCTTCCTAACGCGCTTTACGGGCGAAGGGAATTATCAGCTCGTCGCTACCGCAGTCGTTGCAGTTCGAGGCGAGCGGCTCCGGCCTCGATGAAACTCGGCGGACAGCGCTGCACGGCGGATTCGAGGAGAGCACGAGCGTCCGCCGGTCGGGCGTTTTCGAGGTCATGGACGGCCAGATAGAAATCAGCCTCGCATGACCGGTCGTTTCGCTCTCCTGGGTCGTCGGAAGAGGACGCAATGGCACGCAACGCCTCCGAAGTGCTCTCATGGAGAAACAGGGCAATAACGGGCCAAGGCCATTTGGATCGGCCGAGTGCCGCTGCGTTGGCTGCCAATTCCGCTGCGTCGTCTTCCCCGGCCCGTGCACGAGCGATGTGGAGCCAGATCGCACCATAGCCAGAGGAAGGTTCGAGCCTTATCGCCGCCAGGAGATCATCGGCCGCCGCCGCGGATTGATCCGTGTAAATCTTCGCCCGTCCTACTCGCCGCAGGCCGGTCGCGAAGTCGCGCTGCCACTGCAAATTGCTCGGATCGGATTTCGCCAGCCGCTCCTTGACGGGCAGGCTCGCAGAATAGGATTTCAGCGCCTCCGACGGATTACCCTGCGCGAATTCGACGTCGCCGACCCTGTCACGGAGCAAAGAGAGATCATTCTGCCATGAGGCATTGCCAGGATCGGATTTCGCCAGCCGGTCGAAAATGGCCACGGCCGCCTGGAAGGATTTGAGCGCCTCCGGAAAATTGCCCTGTTTCAACAGCGCGTCGCCGACCTTGGAGTACGAGACCGAGAGATCGCGCTGCCAGTCGGTATTGCCGGGATCGGACGTCGCAAGATGCTCGGCAATGTCGAGGCTTGCCTGGTAGGATTTCAGCGCCTCCGGCAGATTGCCCTGCGCGAGCAGCGCGTCGCCGTCCTTGCCGTACGACACCGAAAGATCACGCTGCCACTGCGCGTTGCTGGGATCGGACCTCGCTACCCGCTCTCTGATGGCCAGGCTCGCAGAATAGGATTTCAGCGCCTCCGGCAGGCTGCCCTGCGCAAACAGCACGTCGCCGACTTTCTCGTAGGACACCGAGAGATCGTGCTGCCAGCCCGCATTGCCGGGATCGGATTTCGCCAGACGGTCTCTGATCGCAAGGCTCGCTTGGTAGGATGTCAGCGCCTCCGGCAGATTGCCCTGCGCAATCTGGACGTTGCCGACATTCTCATAGGATATCGAGAGATCGCGCTGCCAAAAGGCATTGCCGGGATCGGACTTCGCCAGACGATCCGCGATCGCGAGGGCCGCCTGGTAGGATTTCATCGCTTCCAGCAGATGCCCCTGCGCAACCTCGACATCGCCGACTTTGATGTACGAAACCGAGAGATCGCGCTGCCATAAGGCATTGCTGGGATCAGACTTCACCAGCCGGTCTCTCATGTCGAGGCTTGCCTCGTAGGATTTCAGCGCCTCCGATAAATTGCCTTGCGCAACCTCGACGCTGCCGACTCTCTCATAGGACAGGGAAAGATCGCGCTGCCATAAGGAATTGCCGGAATCAGACTTCGACAACCGCTCACGGATGGCCAAGCCGTCGCGGAAGGATTTCAGCGCCTCGGGCAGATTGCCCTGCGCAACCTCAACGTCGCCGACCTTGTCGTACGATACCGAGAGATCGTTCTGCCAGCCGGCATTGTCGGGATCGGACTTCGCAAGACGCTCGGCTATGGCGAGGCCGTCGCGGAAGGATTTCAGCGCTCCCGGCAGATTGCCCTGCGCAACCAGTACGTCGCCGACATTCTCATATGAGACCGACAATTTGCGTTGCAACTCACCGCGGCCCGGCTGCTGCGTCAGGAGAGCCTGGAAGATCTCCCGCGCTCGTTCCGCCGCCGCGAGAGCGCTCTGAGTTTCACCGAGCGCGAGAAGCGTATTGGCCGTTTCCATCAACGCGTCCGCCTGGCTTTGACGCAGATCCGGGCCAGATTCGCCCGCTCCCAAAAGCTGGTCTTGCAGCTGGCGCGCCCGATCGAGAATCTCCTTGATCATCGAGGCCGGCACGCCGACGACGTTGCGGAATTTCTGGGCCAGGTCAAAGACGAGGCTGTTCGCAGTGCGTGTCGCCAGAGCGAGCGTGCGCTCGGCACGATCGCGCTGAGCCTGCGCCTCCCGGCGGTTGATTTCGGCAAAGGCGGCGAGAGCGATGGCGACGATGGCGACGACGAGCGAGCCGCCGACCCAATAGCGCTGCCTGGCGGTCGCGGCGCGCCGGCTGGCCCGGATGAAGTCCCGGTGCCAATCGGTCGGCGCGTTGGCATCGGCCGGCCGCCGGTCGAGCCAGCGCTCGGCGGTCTCGAGATCGGCGCCGCGCAAGGTCGCGCCCTTGGCTCGCCCGTGCTCCTCCCAGCGCCTGGCGAGCTCGCCGAGCCTCGTATGCTCGCGCACCCAGGCGAGATCCGTGCGCAGCGCCGCGTCGAGCGTTGCCAGCGCCGCATCCTTGTCGTCGCCCTCGGCGCAGAAGACGAAGTTCAACCGGCCCAAGGCGGGCGGAGCGTCAGCGTCGGCGATGCGGCGCGCCACGATCGGGATGACCCGCTTGCCGAGCCTTCCGCTCTCCTCGAGCTCCCAGGCGCAGATGTCGGACGCGATCGAGTCCGGGCTGACCGCGAACACCACCGTATCGGCCGCCGCGATCAACCCGGCGAGGCGCTCCTTCCAGGGTTCGCCCGGCGCGATGTCCGTCTTGTCGAGGAAGGCGTCGAAACCGCGCGCGGCGAGTGCCGCGACCAGCATCTGAGCGAATGCCAGATCCTTACGCGAATAGGAAACGAAGACCTTGGCGCGGTTGGCGGCTTGGGCCGCGACCGCGGGCGCATGCCGGTTCATCGGCGATCGGGCAAAGGCTCCCGCTACAACCCCACCGGCTGCCCGACGACGACGACCAGCAGCTTGTGAATGTCGAGGAGGCGTTGCGCCACCCTGGCGATATCGGCTTCGGTGACGGCGGCGATCTCGGCGTTGCGGCGTTCGAAATAATCCATGCCGAGATCGTCGAGCTGAGCCTGCAGCAGCTCGCGCGCGATCTTGGTCGAGGTGTCGAAGCGCAGCGCGTAGGAGCCGGTGAGATATTTCTTGGCCTTGTCGAGCTCGTCGGCCGAGACCTTGCCGCCGGCGAAGGCCTCGATCTCGGAAGAGATCACCGATATCGATTCGTTCGCGCGTTCGTTCTTGGTCGAGGTCGCGCCTGCCAGCATGGCGCTGTGCCGGAAAGGCGAAAGGCTCGAATAAACCGAATAGGCGAGCCCACGCTTCTCGCGCACCTCGGTCCACAGCCTCGAGGTGAAGCTGCCGCCGCCGAGGATGTGGTTCATCACCACCCCCGCGACATAGTCCTTGTCCTTGCGGGCGAGCCCCGGCAGGCCGAAGACGATCACCGATTGCGGCACGGCGAGGTCGACCGAGCGACGCTGCCCGCCCGCCATGACGGTATCGGCGATCGGGGCAAGCTCGGCGCGCCCCGGCAGGCCGCCGAACAGGCGATCGAGCGCAACGGCGAGCGTCTTCTCGTCGATGTCGCCGACGACCGCGACCTTCAGCCCGTCCCGGGCGAGGTTCTTGCGGCGATAGAGGTCGAGGTCGGCGCGACCGAGCGACGGCACATCGTCGAGCGTGCCCTTGGTCGGCAAGCCGTAAGGATGGCTCGGAAAAGCGGCGGCCGCGAAGGAGTTGCGGGCGATGGCGTTCGGCTCCTTCGCCTCGCGCCGCAGGCCTGCGAGGATCTGCGCCTTGACGCGCTCGACGGCCTCCGCATCGAGCCTCGGCTCCAGCAAGGAAAGACGCAAGAGCTCGAAGGCCTCCTCGCGGTTCTTGGTCAGCGTCTTCAGCGAGCCCATCAAATAGTCGCGATCGGCCTCGAAATGCAGGTCGATCGCCAGGTCCTCGATCTTCTCATGGAAGGCGGTCGAGTCATAAGGCCCGGCCCCCTCGTCGAGCGTGCCCGACAGGAGGTAGGCGACGCCGGGCTTCCCCGGCGGATCCTGCGAGGAGCCGCCCGTAAAGGCGAACTGCACCGCCACCAGCGGATTGGTGTGGTCCTCGACGAGCCAGGCCTCGATGCCGCCCGCAGAGGTCACCTTGCGCACGGAAGCAGCGCGCGCCGGCGCCGTCAAAACTATCGTCATCGCAACCGCCATTCCTATGAGCCGCAACAGATGGACCGCGAACGCTCGGCGCCCTGACCCTTCAGCGGCGCCGGCGACCGCCGTCACTGGGCCGCGCCGGTCAGATATCCGGTGACCGAGCGTTTCTTTTCGAGCCAATGCACGGCGCCCTGGACATCCTTCAGGGCGACGCGCTCGATCGCCTCCGGCCAATCGATGACCTGCGCCGCGGTCAAGCCGGTCGTCAGGGCGCTGCCGAAATTACGCGCCAGCGAAGCTTGGCTGTCGCGCTGATAGATCGAGTCGGCGACGAGCCGCGTCTTGGCGCGGCCGATCTCGGCTTCGGTAAAGCCGTCCCGCTTGAGCTCCGCGAGCGTCTCGTCGAGCGCCTTTTCCAGATCCTCGAGCGACACGCCCTCGGCCGGCACGGCGTAGACGCCGAACAGATGATCGTCGAGCGTAGTGCCCGAATACCAGGCGCTGGCCGAGACGGCGAGCTTGCGATCCAGCACCAGGCGCTTGTTGAGCCTGCCCGTCGATTGCGCCCCGAGCGCTTGGGCGAGCACGTCGAGCGCCTCGGCCTCGCCGGGCTTCGCCGTCGCGTAGGAGGGCACGAGATACATGCGCTGCAGGGTCGGCTGGCGGACGCGCTCATCGGCGAGCACCACCTTGCGGGCGGCGACCGGTTGGGGCTCCTGAGGCCTTACGCGTGGGGGAATGCCGGGCTCGGCCTCAGCCTTGCCGTAGGTCTCTTCCGCAAGCCGCCTGACCTCCTCGGCGGTGACGTCGCCGGCGACGATGAGAATCGCATTGTTCGGCGCGTAGAAGCGCCGATAAAAGGCGAGCGCGTCCTCGCGATTGAGATGCTCTATCTCCGGCTTCCAGCCGATCACCGGCTGGCCATAGGGATGGTTTACGAACATCGCCGCGACCATCGCCTCGCTGAGCTGGGCGGAGGGCACGGAATCGGTGCGCATGCGGCGCTCCTCCAGTACCACCTCGCGCTCCGGATTGACGACCGCATCGGTCAGCACGAGGCCGCGCATGCGATCGGCCTCGAAGGACATCATGGTGCGCAGATGCTCCTTGGCGACGCGTTGAAAATAGGCGGTGTAGTCATTCGAGGTGAAGGCATTCTCCTCGCCGCCGAGCGCGGCCACGGTCCTGGAGAATTCGCCCGCGGGATGGGCCTGCGTGCCCTTGAACATCAGATGCTCGAGAAAATGGGCGATGCCCGCCCGGCCGCGCGGCTCGTCGGCCGCGCCGATCCGATACCAGACCATATGCGTGACCACGGGCGTACGATGATCGGGGATGACCACGACATCGAGGCCGTTGGCGAGCTGGAACTCGCTGATCGTCGCGCCGCCCTCGGCGGCAGCTGCGCCTTTGGCCCCTTCGAGAACCAAGCCGGCAGACGCCATGGCGGCCATCGTCATCACCATCATCACGAGTTTGTTCGCCATCAAGGCCAAGCGGTCTCAAGCATTTGCGCGTTGCGCATTCGTATTTCAAGGCTGCGACAGCGCGGGGACTTCGCGACTCTCCCCCTGAGCGAGCTTCGCATAATTCCAGAGAGCGCGGGCAAGCCAATTTCGTCATGGCCGGGCTTGGCCCAACCACCCACGTCTCGTCCCCTTGCACCAGCAAAGACGTGCATGGCCGCCAAAGCTCGACGCTCCGCGTCGAGCGTCGACCAAAACAGACGGACGCGCGAAGCGCGTCCTCTTCGTGCGGCCATGACGGCGGGGGGATGAGCGCAGAAGTGGCTAGACGGCGAATACGCGTTCGCAAAGCGAGAGGTGACAAGCTGGTGCGCCGCCTCATTCGGACCGCGAGAGAGGCCCCGCAGATCATCCGGCGAGATCATTGCTCCTTGTCAGGATCGAAATTCCCCTTCTGACGGTCGGCCTGCTCCTTGACGAAGTCCAAGGGATGCGAATCGTCAGCTCGCTTGACCGGTGCGCTGTACTGCTTCTTGAAGCTCGCCTTGTCGGAGGGGCGCCGATATCCGGTCGGCGGGTCGGTGAGATAGCGGCGCTTGGGCTCGAAGCCCGGCCGGATTTGATCTTCCGGCGAATTGTTCGGGTTCTGCGAGGCGAATTGCTCGCCCTGCGCCCGCAGCACGCCATTGGGTATGTAGCCCGATGCATAAGGCCTCTGCGCCTGCGGCCCGGGAGGCTCGATCGGGGGAGAGTTCGATCTGATGCCGAGCATGGACGAGATCGACAGTATCGGATTATCCGGCTGGGTCTTGGCGGGCTGGGCTTCCGCGGCCTTTTCCCTGAGCTTGCGGGCCACGTCGGGATCGGTCGGCCAAGCCTGGTTGCGCGCCGTGGCTTGCTGCGCGGCGGGCTGGGGAAGCTCCATCGTCTTGGGCACGACGAGCGGGGCGCGCTCATGATATTCGATCGGGTCGCGCTCGGGTGCGATGATGCCGAGAAATGTCAAGGTGCCCTTCATCGGCGCGTTGTCCAGCAAGCTCTGCGCCGCAGCCGGGGCCGCCAAGGCCACAATTGCCGCGGCGGCACCAAGAATAAGGGCCGGCGCGGACCGAAAAATCTGGACCGATCGCATGAAAGCCATGGCCTCACATTCACTGAACTGATGATTCCGATACGAACGACCTGCGGCGGAACCAAGGCGCTTTCTGCATTTTAACCCGGTTTGCGGCTCGATTCCAGCGTTTCCTTTCTTGAGCCTTCCCGGTCCGATTCCGGCAATCCGGAGGCCGCTTCGCCGGAAAAGGCTTTGGAAAAGACCGACTCGGCGAGGAGCAGCACGACGCCGAGCGAAATCGCCGCGTCGGCAAGGTTGAACGAATAGGGAAAATCGAGCCAGGGGACGGCGCCGCCATGCAGGTGCAGGAAATCGATCACGGCGCCGTAAAGCGCGCGGTCGAGCGCATTGCCGAGCGCGCCTCCCGCGATCAGCCCGAGCGCCACGCCCGTCATGCGTGATTGCGTCCGCGATAGCCAGACGCCGATGGCGCAAACCGCCGCGACCGACAAGCCGACCAGGATCCAACGCCCGAACTCGCTGTCTTGCTGAAAAAGCCCGTAGGAAATGCCGTGATTCCACACGAATGAGAGGTCGAGAAAGGGCGCGATCACGACCGGGCTTCTTTCGCCGGGAAGGCGAAGCGCGCGCAGAAGATAGAACTTGCTGAGCTGATCGAGGATGACGGTCGTGACCGCGAGCGCCGCGCCCAGGCGCAAGGACTGGCGTTTGCGCGGCCCGATCACGCGATCTGCCTTTCGAAGATGGAAGCGCCCGCGCCCTTCGCAGCCTTCGCCAGGCAGCGCCCGGCGAGGGTCGCGTCCTCGCGCATCTGTGCGACCAAAGCCTCGACGCTTGCGAATTTCTCCTCGCCTCGAAGCCAGCCGACGAACTCGACCGTGAGCGGCCGGCCATAGAGATCGCCCTCGAAATCGAAGACGCACACCTCGAGCAACGGCGCCCCGTTGTCGAAGGTCGGCCGCCGGCCGAAGCTCGCGACGGCGTCATGCATGCGCCCCTGGATCAGCGCCCGCACCGCGTAGATGCCGTGCCGCAGGCGGCAGGAGGCGTCGAGGCGAAGATTGGCGGTGGGGAAGCCGAGCTCGCGCCCGCGCTTCTCGCCATGCCTGACCTCGCCGGTCACGAACCAGCGATGGCCGAGAAGCTCGCTCGCAAGCGCGATATCGCCCGCTTCGAGCGCCTCGCGGACGGCGCTCGAGGACACGCGCCTTGCATCGCTCGAAGCGACCTCGGGCAAGATCTCCACGCCGAAAGACAGGCGCGCGCCTTCGCGCGCCAGGAGCTCGGAGGTGCCGGCGCGCTTGGCCCCGAAGCGGAAATCGGTGCCGACGATCACGGCCGAGATGGCGAGGCGCCCGACGAGCCATTCCTCGATGAAGGCCTTCGCCTCCAGGCTCGCCATCCCGGCATCGAAGCCGAGCACGATCAGCCCATCGAGCCCGAGCCGGTCGGCGATGATGCCCTTCTCGGCAAGCGGCGTCAGGCGAAAGACGGGGGCCTGCGGACGGAAGAAGTCCCTCGGATGGGGCTCGAATGTCAGGATGGCGCTCGGACGCTCGAGGCGGCGCGCCAGCGCCAGTGTCTTGTCGATGACGGCGCGGTGGCCGCGGTGCAGCCCGTCGAAATTGCCGATCGCGACCACCGGCCGCGCCAGGGCGGCGGGCAGGGCTTGCGGGTCGCGAAGCAGGGCGATGCGGCGCATGGTATTCGACGAAATTCTACCAGCGCAGCTGGTCGATGACGGCGTCCGGCCTGGCCGGGGCGTCGGCGAACATGCGCTCGAGGGCGAGGCGGTCGACCGAGCCTTGCGGCATCAGCTCCTTCGCATGGATGCCCTTGGCCACCAGCAGCGCCCGCGCCCCGATCGCCTGGGCGCCGGCGATGTCGGTGCGCGGTGCGTCGCCGATGGCGAGGACGCGATCGCGATCGACCGAGCGGCCGCGGCGCCGCGCGGCCTTGGCGAGCGCGAGATCGTAGATCGGCCGATGCGGCTTTCCGGCATAGAGCACCTTGCCGCCGAGGCTCTCATAGAGCTCCGCGAGCGAGCCGGCGCAGAGCAGGAGCTGGTCGCCGCGCTCGACGACGAGGTCGGGATTGGCGCATAAGAATTCGAGCCCGCGGTTGGCGAGCGCATCGAAGGAAGGGCGGAAATAATCAGCCGAGCGCACATCCTCCGGGACCGGCCCCGTGCACAGGATATATTGCGCCTCGTCCGCGCCGACGCGCGGCGCATCGAGCCCGTCGAACAGGCGGAAGTCGCGAGCAGGACCCATATGGAACAAGGGCTGGCCGGGGCGTGAGGCGACCACCTCCCTGGTCAGATCGCCCGAGGTCACGAACTCGTCCCAGGCTTGCCGGTCGACGCCGAGCGTCGCGAGCTGCTTCTCGACGGCGTCATGGGGGCGCGGAGCGTTGGAGATGAGCACCACCGTGCCGCCGCGGGCGCGGATGCGGCGCAATGCGTCGGAGGCTTGCCCGTAGGCCTCGACGCCGTTGTGGAGGACGCCCCAGACATCGCACAGCACGACATCGAACTCGCCGTCGAGGTCGCGAAGGCCCGCGATGATCGGCGGCGGCGCGCAGGACGTGACGGGCAACAGGAGCCTCCGGCGGCATTGCGAGAAGGGCTTTGCGCTAACGACCGGAGATGGCGGCGTCAAGACGCGGGGCCTGGGGGCTCGGGGCGGCGCGGCGGGTGCCGGGCGCGGGCGGACGCAAAATGCGATGGGGGCAACCGGTCGCTCGTTTCCGTGTCTCCCCGCTTGGGTGCGGTCCAGCGCTTCACCGGCACCGCTCGCTGTAAACAACAGCTGAAATACAGCCGCGGCGGACAGGCGAGACCAGGCGGCGGTCCCGGTCAATGCGCGAGCATCGGCGCGCGCTTCCTTCTCGCGCTCTGCGGGAGAAGGGGACGCGCAATCTGCCCGCCTGTGCCAAGCGCTGCCTTCATTGCCACGCATGCCCCCGCTGAAAATACAGCTGCATTACAGCTTGCGCTCATGACCATTTCGTCGCCAGAAACGCCCGTTTATCCGCTGCATCCCTTTGCGCAAGCCGGTCGTCGAGGGTTTGGCGTTCCCACAACAGCGAGGCGATGACGGCTTCATGGGTGTAGCGGGCGCGGAGCTCGGCATCGGCCTTGCGCTTGGCCTCGGCTTCATCCTCCGCATCGAGCTCGGCCACGGCCTGCTCTTGCGTGATCCACACGGCCTCGGCCGGCTCCCGGGGCAATGGCTGGGCGCCGATCTCCTGCGGCGCAATCGGCTCGGCCTCGGCGCTTGTCTGAGGGGCCGGCGCGGCCTCGGCCCTGGCCTGGGCGACCGGCTCGGCCTGGGCTTTCGTTTCCGCGACCGGCTCGGCCGCGGCTAGCACTTCCTCAGCGATGGGCGGCAAGTCGTCCTCGTCATAAGGCTCGTCGCTGAGCACATATTTGACCGGCTGCGGCCGCTCGGTCTCCTGGCGCTCCTCGCGGCGCCGGCGCAGCATCTGCATATGGGTGTCGATGAGCTTCATCACCATCGAGGCTTCCGAAGCGCTGATCTCGCCGGCGGCGACGGCCGACAGCAGGGCCTGCGTGGCCTTAGGCCCATCGTCCTCGGTTTCGATCTCGGGCAAATGGAAGGAGACGCGCCGATCCCGTCCCGCCGGCAGCAGGCGATCGATGCAGGCCTTCTGCGCCCGGCTGTCGCCTTGCTTGGCGCGCTCGATGAACTTGCCGAGGATGGCCTGCCCCTCCCCTTCGAGCAGCGCCTCGAGCATCACGGTCGTGGCGTTGCGGCTGCCCTTGGGCCTGCCTTTTCGGATTGCCCGACTGGCCGGGTTGAAATGGCCGGCCCCGGCGCTTTACCTCTGTGTCGGCGGCGGCGGTTCCTGCGTCGTGCTCGTCCTCGTGATCTTGCATGGCCTTGCTCCGATGTCCGGATAATCTCGTCCCCAACGGGGACCCTAGCTCCTCATATAGGGTAATATTTCGAACAATGCAAGAACAATTAGCTAGGGGACGGTGCGCGGGACGCGCACCCTCCGGAGGGGAGCGTCTCGCCCCCAGCGTCGCGGTCATGGTGCGCGGGACGCGCACCCTCCATCGCGGCACGGATTTCGCAAGCGGCGGAAAGCGGGGGCGTGGCCGGGGCTCCCGCACCAGTCGTAACCGCTGGCTTCGCGTTTCAATTTCATTGTGTTAGCCTTCCTCGACATTGCCTTCACGTCGAGAAGGCAACTGCGATAAAATGAAGCAACAACAATAGCTTACGCAAAACGGAGTCGCAGCATGCAAGAACAGGAATTGCGCGGTCTCATCGCGCGGGTCAAGGACGGCCGGATGTCTCGCCGTTCTTTTGTCAACAAAATGCTGGCGCTCGGACTGACGGCGCCAATGGCTGGCCAGATGCTGAGCTATTGCGGCGTCGCAATGGCGCAAACCAAATCCAACTACAAGCCGACCAAGGCTGGTGGTGGCGGCCTACTCAAAACGCTTTTCTGGCAGGCCCCGACCTTGCTCAACCCGCATTTCGCCGTGGGCACCAAGGACCAAGAGGGCTCGCGCATCTTCTACGAGCCGCTCGCCGGCTGGGACGGGGAGGGCAATCTCGCCCCGATCCTCGCCGCCAAGATCCCGAGCTTTGAAGACGGCACGATCTCGAAGGACGGCCTCACGGTCACCTGGACCTTGAAGAAAGACGTCAAATGGCACGACGGCGCGCCGTTCACGGCCGATGATTGCCTATTCAATTGGCAATACGCCGCCGATCCCGCCACGGCCGCGACCACGACCGGAACCTACAAGAGCATCAAGGTCGAGAAGGTCGACGACTACACCATCAAGATCCACTTCGAGAAGCCGACGCCCTACTGGGCGGATGCCTTCGTGGGCACGCGCGGCATGATCATCCCCAAGCATCTGTTCCAAGACTATTCGGGTTCGAAATCCCGCGACGCGCCGGCCAATCTCAAGCCCGTCGGCACGGGTGCCTTCAAATTCGTCGATTTCAAGCCGGGCGACCTCCTGACGGGCGAGATCAACACCAATTATCACGTGCCCAACCGGCCCTACTTCGACGCCGTCGAGATGAAGGGCGGGGGTGACGCGATCTCCGCCGCGCGCGCCGTGCTGCAGACGGGCGAATACGACTTCGCCTGGAACCTGCAGGTCGAGGACGAGATCCTTAAGAAGCTCGAGGATGGCGGCCAAGGCCATGTGTCGATCTTGGATGGCGGCAATATCGAGCATATCCAGCTCAACACCACCGATCCCTGGACGGAAGTCGACGGCGAAAAGTCGAGCCTCAAGTCCAAGCATCCGACCTTGAGCGACAAGGCGGTGCGCGATGCCTTGAACCTGCTCGTGGATCGCGGCTCGGTCGAGAAGTTCATCTACGGCCGCACGGGGCTCGCCACCGCCAATTTCATCAACAATCCCGAACGCTATCGCTCGAAGACGACGAAATGGGAATTCAGCATCGAGAAGGCGAACCAGATCCTCGACGCGGCGGGCTGGAAGCGCGGCGCTGACGGCATCCGGGAAAAGGACGGCAAGAAGCTCAAATATGTCTACCAGACGTCGATCAACGCGCCGCGCCAGAAGAACCAGGCGATCGTCAAGCAGTCCTGCCAGAAGGCCGGCATCGATGTCGAGCTGAAATCGGTGACGGCTTCTGTATACTTCTCATCGGACATCGCCAATCCGGACACCTATCCGCATTTCTCCTGCGACCTGCAGATGTACACCACGACCATGACCGAGCCCGACCCGGGTGAATTCATGAAGCAGTTCCTGTCCACCGAGGCGGCCAGCAAGGAGAACAAGTATCAGGGCCGCAACATCGTCCGCTGGCGCAACGCGGACTATGACGCGGTCTACCATGCCTCCGAAAACGAGCTCGATCCCGTCAAGCGCGCCGCGCTCTTCATCAAGATGAACGAAATGGTCATCGCGGACGTCGTCGTCATCCCGGTCGTCTACAGACCGAGCGTGGCGGGCGTGAAGAAGAAGGTCGTGGCCCCTCTGAGCGGCTGGGACAACAATCTGTGGCTGCTCTCGGACTGGTACCGCGAGGCGTGAGGCCCGAGCGCTGGCATCGGGCTTGTTAGTGCGCGATAGCTCGTGATGGAACCGGGCCGCGGCTCCATCATGTGGTTCTTACGCGTGATCCCGACCAGGAGGTCCGGGACGGCTCGGGATCACGCTCCGGGGCGGATGCGGTAATGGGACAGTATTTGTTGCGGCGCCTGCTCATCGCGGTGCCGAGCCTGCTCGGCATCAGCATCGTGCTGTTCACGGTGCTGGCGCTCGCGCCCGGCGATCCCTTCGGTGAGCTCACGACGAATCCCAACGTTCCGCCCGAGGTCGCGGCGACTCTGCGCGCCAAGTTCGGCTTGGACGACCCGATCTACTTGCGCTATCTCCACTGGCTCGTGGCGATGCTGCAAGGCGATTGGGGCTTCTCCTTCGTCAGCCGAGTCAATGTCGACACGCTGATCCTGCAGCGGCTGCCGGCCACGCTGTTGGTGATCGGCCTGTCGCAGGTGCTGGCCCTGATGGTCGCCCTGCCGGTCGGCATCTACGCCGCGACCAAGCCCTATTCGCTCTTCGATCAGGTCGCCAACACCTTCGCCTTCATCGGCTTCTCGCTGCCGACTTTCTTCACCGGCCTGTTGTTCATCTTGTTGTTCTCGATCTATCTCGACTGGCTGCCCTTCGTCTTCCGCTCCGATCTCAGCGCCACGGGCTGGCGCTGGTATTGGGAGGAATTCAGGCAGGCGATCATGCCGATCACGGTGCTCGGACTGTTCCAGGGCGCCTCATGGACGCGCTATGTGCGCTCCGCCGTGCTCGACGTGATCCGCCTCGACTATGTCACCACGGCGCGCTCCAAGGGGCTGCGGGAGGGGGCGGTGGTGCTCAAGCACGTGGTGCGCAACGCCCTCATCCCTGTGGTGACGCTCGTCGCCTTGCAGATGCCGGCGATCTTCGGCGGCGCCATCATCACCGAGCAGATCTTCCGCGTGCCCGGCATCGGCTCGCTGCTGATCTCCTCGATCCTCGCCAACGATACGCCGGTCATCATGTCGGTGACCTTCGTCTTCTCCTGTCTCGTCATCGCCTTCAACCTCATCGCAGACATTCTCTATGGCTGGCTCGACCCTCGCATCTCCTACCGCTGAGGCCGCGGCGGGCGCGGTTGTCCTGCCGCAGACGCACTATGTGTCGCCGGCGCAGGAGGCCTGGCGGCGCTTCCGCCGCCACCGCCTCGCCGTGACAAGCGCAATCATCCTGGCAGTGATAGCGCTCGCGGTGATATTGGGCCCGACGCTATGGCCCGTCACGATCAACGATATCGACTTCACCGCCAGGTTGCAGCCGCCGACGCCGGCGCATCCCTTCGGGACGGACGATCTCGGCCAGGATCTCCTGGCGCGCATGATCTATGGCGGGCGGATTTCGCTCGCCGTCGGCCTCGCGGCCATGGCGGTGTCGCTTATCGTGGGTGTCATCATCGGGGCGCTCGCCGGCATCTCGCGCGGCAGCGTCGATGCCGCCCTGATGTGGTTGACGGACTTGTTCCTGTCCCTGCCGCAACTGCCGCTCTTGCTCGTGATCATCTATCTGTTCCGCGATACGCTGAAAGGGCTGGTCGGGCCGGAAGGCGGGGTCTTCATCCTCATCGTCGCCGTCATCGGCGGCTTTCGCTGGATGCCGGTGGCGCGCCTGGTGCGGGCGCAGTTCCTATCGCTGCGCGAGAAGGAATTCGTGGAGGCCGCGCGCGCCCTCGGCGCTTCGACGATGCGCCAGGTGGTGCATCATATCCTGCCGAACGCGCTCGGGCCGGTGATCGTGGCGGGCACCATAAACGTCGCCGACGCCATCATCGCCGAAGCGACGCTCTCCTTCCTCGGCCTCGGATTTCCGTCCGACATGCCGACCTGGGGCCGCCTCCTGTTCGACGCCAAGGACTATCTCGATTTCGCGCCGCATTGGGCGCTGTTTCCGGGCGCGGCGATTTTCCTCACCGTGCTCGCCATCAACTACATCGGCGACGGCCTGCGCGACGTGCTCGACCCGCGCAGGGTCATGTAGCCGGTTGATGAAGGCGACAGCGCGCATGGGCGAGGCTCTGCTCGAAATCCGCGGCCTGAAGACGCATTTCTCGACCGATGACGGCATGGTGCAGGCCGTGGACGGCGTCGATATCAGCGTCGGGCGCGGCGAGACGGTGTGCGTGGTCGGCGAGTCCGGCTGCGGCAAGACCGTGACGGCGCTCTCGGTGCTGAAGCTGATCGCCATGCCGCCGGGCAAGATCGTCGCGGGCGAAATCCTCTGGCGGGGGCGCGATCTCGTGCCGCTCGACGCCGCGGCAATGAGCAAGATCCGAGCCAAGGAAATCGCCATCGTCTTCCAGGAGCCGATGACCTCGCTGAACCCCGTCTACACGGCGGGCGAGCAGATCGCCGAGGTGGTGCGGCTGCATGAGGGCCTGAGAGGGCGCGAGGCGATGAACAAGGCCATCGAGATGCTCAAGCTCGTGCACATCCCCAATCCGGAACGGCGCGCGCATGACTATCCCCATCAATTCTCGGGCGGCATGCGCCAGCGCGTCATGATCGCCATGGCGCTCGCCTGCAATCCGCAGCTGCTGATCGCCGACGAGCCGACCACCGCGCTCGACGTCACCATCCAGGCGCAGATCCTCGAGCTCCTCCAGGAGATGAAATCGCGCCTCGGCATGGCGATGATGCTGATCACCCATGCCATGGGCGTAGTGGCCGAGACGGCGCAGCGGGTCGTCGTCATGTATGCCGGCAAGGTGGTGGAGGAGGCGAGCGTCGAGGAGCTCTTCGCCAATCCGCGCCACCCCTATACGCAGGGGCTGATCCGCTCCATTCCGCGCATCGATACGGCGGCGATCCACAAGACGCGGCTCGAGGCGATCGCCGGCGTGGTGCCGAGCCTGTTGCGGCCGGCGCCCGGATGCCGCTTCGCGCCGCGCTGCCGCTTCGCCATGGCCGTCTGCCGCGAGGAGACCCCGCCGCTGCGCGAGGTCGCGAAGGGCCATAAGGTCGCCTGCGTGCTGTCGCAGATCCCCGAGGCGAGGGTGGCGTGAGCGAGCTCCTCCTGCGCGTCAAGGACCTCACCAAGAACTTCCTGGTGAAGGGCGGCCTCATCGGGCGCGAGGTCGGCAAGGTGCACGCCGTCGACCAGGTGAGCTTCGAGGTGGCGTCCGGCGAGACGCTCGGCGTGGTCGGGGAATCCGGTTGCGGCAAGTCGACGACCGGCCGCTGCGTGCTGCGGCTGATCGAGCCGACCTCGGGCGAAGTCTGGTTCGAGGGCAAGGACGTGATCGCGCTCGACCACAAGGCCTTGCGCTCGCTGCGCCGGGACATGCAGATCATCTTCCAGGACCCTTACGCCTCGCTCAACCCGCGCATGACGGTAGGCGCGATCATCGGCGAGGCCTTGACCATCCACGGCCTCGCCAATTCCAAGCAGGCCTACCAAGACCGGGTGGTCTCGCTGCTCGAGACCGTGGGGCTGAAATCCGACCATATGCGCCGCTACCCCCATGAGTTCTCCGGCGGCCAGCGCCAGAGGATCGGCATCGCCCGGGCGCTCGCGGCGGAGCCGAAGCTGATCATCTGCGACGAGCCGGTATCGGCGCTCGACGTGTCGATCCAGGCGCAGGTGATCAATCTGCTCGAGGACCTGCAGCAGAAGTTCAGCCTCACCTATGTCTTCATCGCCCATGACCTCTCGGTCGTCGAGCATATCAGCGACCGCGTGGCGGTGATGTATCTCGGCCGCATCGTCGAGATCGCCTCGGCGCGCGACCTCTACACCAACCCGCTGCATCCCTACACGGAGGCGCTGCTCTCGGCCGTGCCGATCCCCGATCCGAAGATGAAACGAAAGCGCATCATGCTGCAGGGCGACGTGCCGAACCCGATCCGCCCGCCGACAGGCTGCCATTTCCATACGCGCTGCCCGATCCGGCAATTGCCGCTCTGCGCCACCGAAAGACCCGAGCTGAAGGGAAGCGCGAGCGGGCACCGGGTCGCTTGTCATTTGCGCGGGTAGGGAGCGGAGGACGGACGACGGAGGACAGATTTCGCCTCCGCGCTCACAAATGGACTTACCACCCTCTCCGCTCATCCCCGCGAAGGCGGGGACCAAGACCTTCCCGGTGTTTCCCTGTATCCCCGCCTTCGCGGGTATGAGCGGAGGTTGCCCCGCTACCAGAAGCTCACATCGAGATGCCCCTTGAAGGCATTGTCGGTGGCGCGCTTGCCGTATTGGCCCGAATAGGAAACGCCGGCCGTGACCATTGAGGAAACCGCATAGTCGAGGCCTGCCTCGGCGACCAAGGCGTCGCGGTCGATCGGCACGCCGGCGATGCCGAAGGCCTGCGCCCCGCCCTGGAACGCCATCAGCGCCGTCGGCACCACATCGCCATAGGCGTGCCGCCAGCCGAGCAGCGCGCGGGCCGTCAGCGGCAAGGAACCGGCGATGCCGGTCTCGGCGCGAACGCCGAGCGTCGTGGTGGCGAGGTCGTAGCTGCGCCCGAAGCCGATCAGCGCGGCGGCGCCGCCGCCCTCGGTGAAGCCGTTCTGGTGGATATGGATGGCGGCCGCCCCGACGAAGGGCTCGAGACTGGCGCGGCTGAAGCCGAGACCGTAGAGGCCGATACGGTAACCGGCCTCGGCGAAGGCCTGCGCCGTCGAGCCGCCATAGCTCGAGCCCGCCGCGTCGGCGAAGTTCGGGAAGACGATGTTGCGCGTGGTCGAGGTCGAGTCCGCGCCGTAGAGGGCGCCGGCGCGCAGCTCGATCGCCCCGAAGCTCGCCCCGCCATAGAGGCCGCCGAACACGCTCTCGAAGGTGCCGGAGGAGAGGCGCGCCCGCACATTCAAGCTGTCGGTGGTATAGCCGCCAGCGACACCGAGCCGCCAGATGCCGTTCGACATCGTCCGCGCCGCGTCGGCCCCGAGGATGAAGCCGCCCGTCGAGCGCGAAAGCGAAGCGGCGTTGCCGTCGCTCGCCGTATGGCCCCAATCGCCGAAGCCCTGGCCCCAGAGGCCGAAGATGCGCGGCTGATACATGCGCAGCTCGACGGGCGCGAGGGCCGGCCCCTTGCCGGAAGGCAGATCGGCCGCGTAGGCGCCGGTCATGGTCGTCGCCGCGCCGAGCGCCGGAACCTTCGCGGGCTGGTTCAGCCGGTCGAGGATCGCCTCGCGCGGCAGGCGCGAATCCTCCATGGCCGCCGTCACCGCGCTCGCATGCATCTCGCCGGAGAGCGCGTCGAAGGCCTGGCGGGCGCCGGCTGCGCTCTGGCCCATCACTGCGCCGGACACAGGGTTGCCGACGCCGAGCGCCTGCACGGCGGCCGCCGTCGAAGCCTGGTTGCGTGTGAGAGCGGCCGATATGAAGGGCGCCGAAACCCCAAAGCCGAGGAAGACATCGTTCGCGTCATAACTCAAGGTGGGCGAGAGGAAGGCGAGGTTCGAGGTGGTGGTGAGCTGCCCGAATATCCCTGAGACACCGCCATTGGCCGTCAGGATGGTGTAGCGGGTCAAGGGTACGAAGGCGCCATTGGCGGCGAGAACCTGAACGGTCGCGCCCGACAAGGTGGCCGTGCCGGTGGCGACGACCCTGCTACCCTGGCTTGCGTTGATCACCACCTGGAAGCTCGAGCCCGCCGCGAAGGCGACGTTGCCCGCAACGTTCAAGGTGCCGATGCCGCCACCGGCCGGACCGGGCGCCAAGGTGCCACCGCTCGCGACCATAGTCGTCCCGACTGTTCCCGAGCCGCCGAGCGTAGCGCCGGCATTGACAGTCACCAGGCTCGACGAGGCGATCGAGCCGTCGACCTGTAGCATGCCGGCATTGACGAGCGTTGCGCCCGCATAGGTCCCGGTTCCGATGAGCGTCCAGGTCGAGCTACCCTCTTTGCGGAATGCATCGAAGCCCTGATATTGCGGCCCGATCGTCGAAACGTCGAAGCTCGCACTGCCGGTGCCGCCCCAAATCAGGGTGTTGTTGCTTCCCGCGGCGATCACCAAACCCGCGATTTGCGAGGTCGTGCCGAGCAGCAATGTGTTGTTGCCTGCGGCAATAGCTGGGCCTGCGGGAATGCCTGGACCTGCCGGAATACCTGTCGCATCCATGAATTCGATGGCTCGCCCGCCAGACGAAATCGTGCCGTAATTCTCGACGCGATTGCCGGAACCCCTTACCGAAATCAACGCGCCGACCTGGGTGATCGGATTTTGTCCTTGGATCGTGCCGGTGTTGGTCACCACATTCGAGGAGCCAGTGACCGTGATGCCGTAGGCACTTCCCAGCGCTCGAGCAGAACTCATGATCCCGTTATTTGTGATTGTGTTCGAGTCTCCAATGATGCGGATACCGGCGGCGTCGGTGACGCCGGCCGAATCGATCTCTCCGGAATTGGTCACGCTGTTCGCGTTTCCGGTAACCCTAATGGCATCGCCATCCTCGGCGCCCCCGCGCATCAGCCCACCGTTCAATATGGCATTCGCATTGCCAGTGACGCGAATGCCGCTGCCCCTCTGATCGGAAAGTATGATGCCGAGATTGGTCAGCACGTTCGAATCGCCGAAGGAAAGGATGGCAGACTGACCGCTGGCCCCGAGCGCGTCGATCTCGCCGCTCGCCGCGTTGGTTACGCTGCTCGATGGGCCATCGACGCAGATCTCCGCCCTGGGCGCTGGGTCGCCGAGGTTTAGATGCCCGGTGTTGGTGAGCGAACCGCCAGGGCTGACGACTATGGGAAGCATCGACGGCAGCACCACCAATGTCGGGCAGATGGCAGCAGCCTGCGCGCTCGGAGAGCAGGCCGCGAAGACCCAACCGGCGCATCCCGCAACAAGCCCGTGGCGCAGGAACAGGAACCCCGAGCGCGGCAATTCGGAGCGCGGCGACGGGCGTTGCGAGCGCCGAAATTTGTGGTGATCGAAAAAACCAACAATCGGCAATGCGGCTTTTGTCAAAATTTTTCGGACCAAACCCGACATTTGAATCATGGGGCAGGACTCCCCCGAACTCGTCCCATGTACGCCTAGTCGATCAACTCTAGCACTCGCTTCCCTCGCTCGATAGCTGCGAGAACGCGATCGGGGTCACAGTTTCCGGCGAGCCTGCCCATTGCCGCCCGGTCGGCTCCGAGCAATGATGCGGCCCATTGGATTCCCGAACGATTTCGAGAACCGACCGATCGGCCGCCGTTCGGGCGAGACTTGGAAAGCCGACCGGCTCGCCAATCCCCTCCTTCGCCGGGTCTACGATGACCGAGAAACCTGCCACCACGGCGATCGTGTTCTCCTGCGACGACGCCTATGTCTTCCTGGCGCGCGGCCTGGTGCTCTCGCTCGCCGAGGCTGGCTATCCCGACGGCGACACCAAGCTGATCCTCATCGATATCGGCTGCGGGCCGGAGGCACTGTCCTGGATGCGGGAACATGGCGTCGAGATCGTGCCATTCGATTCAGCGCTGATCCCGCAAAGGATCATGGCCGTCATCCGGCCGGTGCAGCGCGCCCAGGTGGTGCGGCCCTGGCTGCCGGAGCTGTTGCCCCGGTTCGAGCACTTCATCTGGCTCGATTGCGATCTGTGGCTGCAGAACGGCGATGTCGTGAAGGTCTTGCGAGCCGGCGCCAATGCGGTGCCCGACGCCGTGATGCTGGCGCCGGGCAACTCCCATTACAACCCGACCTTCTACACGGATATCGAGGGCCTGCTGAACACCCAACGCGGCTGGTATGCGAGCTGCTACGAACCCGACTTCGCCAAGAAAGCGGCAATGCGGCTCCACTACTCGAGCGGGGTCTTCGGCATGCGGCGGGCGAGCCCGATCTGGGCGCTCTGGCGTCACGAGGTCGAAAGCCTCTATCCCCTCGTCGCGGTGCGGGATGGGAGGCTCATGCATCTCGCCGAGCAGATCGCGCTCAACGCCGTGATCATCCGGACGGACCTCATCGTGCGGCTAGACCCGCTCTACAACTTCCATTGCAACGAGGGCGGAGCCCTGAGGACACAAGCGAGCGGCCGCGTGGTCACGAACATGCTGCTGCCGTCACGCGAGATCGGCGTCATGCATCTGGCGAACTGGTCTCAGATACGCCAGCACTATGTGAGGGAGAAGCTGCTCTACCGGTCCGGCGACTACCTTTCGCACGCCGAATGGGCGAGCGTTGCACGATAGCATTCGGGCCATAACTCGTGGGGCTAGAGTTGATAAACCCGTCTGATGGGTTATATTGAGCGGTGGTCGTTGTCCATCGCGCTCATGGATTCCGGTTCGTGATCTACACGCTCGACCACGAGCCGGCTCATGTCCACATAACCGGAGCGGGACAGGCGAAGATCAATCTGCTTGGGCCGGATGGCACGCCCGAGGCGGTATATAGCATCGGCATCAAGCGCTCCGACATGCGGCGCCTGATGGTCGAGGTCGTCGAGCGCCGCGACGCATTCTTGCAAGAGTGGGAGCGCATCCATGGTCGGCGTGACTGACGCACAGTTGAGAGCAGCCGAGGCACGCGGCCGCGAAGTGCTCCTGACCGAGCCTCGCGCCTCTGCGGCGCATTATGACAAGATCACTGGCCGCGTCGTGATCGATCTCGTCAACGGCTGCAGTTACGCTTTCCCGGCGCGGCTCGTGCAGGACCTGCACGGTGCCAGCGAGGAGGATCTCGCCAAGGTCGAAGTCGATGGGCTCGGGTTGAATCTGCATTGGCCCAAGCTCGATGTCGATCTCCAAGTTCCGGCGCTCGTGTCCGGCATCTTCGGCACGCGTGCGTGGATGACCAGTGAGCTCGCCCGCCGCGCAGGACAGGCGACGTCGCCCGCGAAGGCCGCGGCGGCACGGGCAAACGGAGCGAAGGGAGGGCGCCCCCGTCTCGCCGCCCGTTGATCGGAACGCAGCCCGGGCCGGTGCCGTCGCGAGCATGGTGCGCGGGACGCGCACCCTCGCTCACCAATTGACGATGCTCATCAGATTGGCGTTATCGTCCGTCCAGACGAGCTGCGACTTGGATTCGTCGCGCCAGTCGGAGATGGCGTCCTTCACCTCGGGCACGTCCCAGAGCTTCGCGTCGCGCGAATAGAGGGCCCAGCTCGAGGCCTCCTCGCATTCCCCGCTGTCCTCGTCCGTCTCGAACCAGTTCACCTGCAAGCCGAAGGCTTGCGCCAGGCCCCGGTGCAGCGGCGCCATCTCGAAGGTGTCGAGCTCGAAGTTGACGGCGAGGATGCCGTCCGGCTGCAGATGCCGCAGATAGACCGCGAAGGCTTCGCGCGTCATCAGGTGCATGGGCGGGGAGGCGCCGCGGAAGGCATCGATGATCAGAACGTCGAAACCCTGCGAGGCGCCGCCTCGGCTTTCGCGCTCGAGCAGGATGCGCCCGTCGCCTTGCGCGATCTCGACGCGGGCGGGGCCGTCCTGAAGGAAGGAAAAGTGCCGCAGCGCCAGCTTGGTCACGGCCGGGTTGAGCTCGTAATAGCGCAGCAGGTCGCCCGGCCGGCCATGCGCGGCGACCATGCCGGCGCCAAGCCCGATGATGCCGACGCGCAAAGGCGCGTCGGGGTCGCCTGCGCGACGCTTCTTCTGGAAGCGCAGCGCCAGGCCGACGCCGCTCTCCTTGTCATAGGCGCAGGACGGCTCGCGGCGCCGCGCCGGCGTTTGAAACTGCGACCCCTGGTCGACGCCCGCCTGCTGCATGTTGAACGCGTACTCTTCGGGATCGTCCTTGTCGGTCTTGTAGACCTTGACGACGCCGTAGAAGTTGCGGATGCGCTCCACGACATCGCCCTCGTTCGAGACTTCGGCGTAGACCTCCCTGGCGGCGCCGGCGAGCAACAAGACGAGGGCCGCCAGCATCGCGCCGCGCGGCCAGGGAGCGGCATGCCGCAAGAGCGAGCCACGTTCGAGCCAGAAGCCGAGGCCGGCGATCACCGCGATCACCAGCGGGTGCTCGTAGAAATCCTTGAAGATCAACGGCGAGAGCAAGGTGACGAAGGCCCCGCCCAGCGCCCCGCCGAGCGCCACCGCCATGTAGAAGCGCGGCAGATCGCGGGCCGGCGGCTGCAGCCGCACCAATTCGCCGTGGCAGATCATGCAGCCGGCGAACAGGGTCGCGCATTGCAGGCCGAGCTGCACCAAAAGAGCACCCGAGCTTTCGGGCCTCGCGAGGTATTGGCTCAATACCGCGAGGACGACGAACACGATGAGGAAGGGCATGCGCCGATAGGCGCGCTGCTGGCCGAAGGCGAGGACGAAGGTCAGGAGATAGAGGCTGAGCGGCAGCACCCAGAGGAAAGGGATCACGGCGGACCATTGGGCGATCTGGTTGGTGGTGGCGAGCAGCAACACCGAGCCGAGCGCCGAATAGAGAAGCCAGAGCGGGAAGAAGCGCTTGGGCTCGCTGCCGCCCTCGCCGGCATCGGGCGAGACGTCGATCTCGGCGCCCGAAGGCCCCGTCGCGACCAGCACGGCGCAGAGCGCGAACAGCAGCACGTAAGCCCAGAAGGCGTAGGACCACAGCTTCGTCTGGTCGAGCGTCGCCACGAAGCGCTCGAAGACGAAGGGGTAGCTCAATAGCCCGAGGAAGGAACCCAAATTGGAGATGGCGAAGAAGCGCGAGGCGCGCAGATCGACGTGGAGATGGCCGAGCCAGCGCTGCAGGAGCGGCGAGGTCGTGGCCAGCACCACATAGGGCATGCCGACATAGGCGCCGAGCAGGTAGATGATGCGCCAGACCGGATCCTTCGAATCGGTGGGCTTCAGCGCGTCCGACGGCGTGATCGGCAGGAAGAGCAGGGCGACGGCGAGGAGGATGCCGATCTGCGCCAGCGCCTGCGTCCTCAAGGTCAGCGGCCGCGTCACCGCATAGGCATAGGCGTAGCCCAACAGGAGCGCGCATTGGAAGAACAGCATGCACACGGTCCAGGTGGTGGCGCTGCCGCCGAACCAGGGCAGGATGAACTTCGCCAGCATGGGCTGGACCTGGAACAGCAAGAAGCCGGCAAGGCCCATGGTGAGGGAGAAGATGAGGATGATGCCTGGCCTCGACCGCATGCGGGCTCCTCCAACGCTTATGAACGACGCTCGGCCGTCGAACCAAATGCGTCTTGCGTCAAGCGCGATATCAACCCCGTCACGCTCCCAGTAGATCGATCAGCGCCGGGATGAGCGGTGCGTCGGCCGGCGGCATCGCATAATCGCGCAGCTTTCCCGGGCGCACCCAGGCGAGGCGCTGGCCCTCGAGCGGGGAGGCGATGCCGGTCCATTTGCGGCAGATGAAGAGCGGCATCAAGAGGTGGAAGGTCGCATAGGCATGGCTCGCGAAGCTGAGCGGGGCGAGGCAGGCCATCTCGACCGCGATGCCGAGCTCCTCGGCAAGCTCGCGGATGAGGCATGCCTCGGGCCCCTCGCCCTGCCGCAGCTTGCCGCCGGGGAATTCCCACAGGCCCGCCATCGGCTTGCCGGCGGGGCGCTCGGCGATCAGCACGCGCCCGTCCGGATCGACGAGCGCGCAGGCGACGACGAGGAGTATGGGCAGGGTCATTGCCTCGACCGGGACGTCGAGAGGCGGAAGCCAATGATGCGCGCCGGCGCCGATCGAATCCTCTGCCGACGCAAAGCGTCGAGCTTTGGAGGCCCTTGCCGAGCGGACGGGTGGGAGCCGTCTCCGGCAGCGGACCCCACCCGGCCGCTGCGCGGCCACCCTCCCTTGCAAGAGCAGGGGAGGGATAGGCGCCGATGCGCGCTCACTCCGCGGCCTGCGCTTCCCTCGTCAGCGACAGGCGCAGGCTTTCGCCCTCCTCGGCCTCGGCGCGCTTGAGCGCCTCGCGGGCCGCATCCATCTCGCGCTGACGGTTCCACAGAGCGGCGTAGAGGCCTTGGCGGGCCAGAAGCTCGGCATGGGCGCCGCGCTCCGCCACCACCCCCTTGTCGAGGACGATGATCTCGTCGGCCTTCACCACGGTCGAGAGCCGATGCGCGATGACGATGGTGGTGCGCCCTTGGGCCACCCGGTCGAGCGCCGCCTGGATCTCCTGCTCGGTGAACGAGTCGAGCGCCGAGGTCGCCTCGTCGAGGACGAGGATGGGCGGACCCTTGAGCAGGGTGCGGGCGATGGCGACACGCTGCTTCTCGCCGCCCGAGAGCTTCAGGCCGCGCTCGCCGACCGGCGTCTTGTAGCCCTCGGGCAGGGTCTTGATGAATTGCCCGATCTGGGCGAGGTCGGCTGCTTCCTGGACCTCGGCCTCGGAGGCATCCCAGCGGCCATAGCGGACATTGTAGCCGATCGTGTCGTTGAACAGCACCGTGTCCTGCGGCACCATGCCGAGCGCGCGGCGCAGCGATTCCTGCGTGACGAGGCCGATATCCTGCCCGTCGATCAAGATGCGCCCGCCCTGCGGCTCGTAGAAGCGGAAGAGCAGGCGCGAGATCGTCGACTTGCCGGCGCCGGACGGCCCGACGATGGCGACCGTCTTGCCGGCCGGCACCTCGAAGGAGACGCCCTTCAGGATCGGGCGGTTCGCCTCATAGGCGAAGCGCACGTCGTCGAAGCGGACCTCGCCCTTCGTGACCGCGAGGGGCTTGGCGCCGGGACGATCGGCGATCTCGGGATTCTTGCCGAGGATCTGGAACATCTCCTCGATGTCGATGGTCGCCTGCTTGATCTCGCGATAGACCATGCCCATGAAGTTCAAGGGGATGTAGAGCTGCACCATCATGGCGTTGACCATCACGAAATCCCCGACCGTCTCGGTGCCCTCGACCACCCCGACCGCGCAGAGCGCCATCGCCATGGTCAGGCCGACGGTGAAGATCGCCGCCTGGCCGGTATTGAGGACGGCGAGCGAGGTGTAGGACTTGACGCTCGATCCCTCATAGCGCGCCATCGACAGGTCGTAGCGCTCGGCCTCGCGCCTCTCGGCGCCGAAATACTTGACGGTCTC
The DNA here is from genome assembly GCA_044445965.1 of Hyphomicrobiales bacterium. Lineage (GTDB taxonomy): Bacteria > Pseudomonadota > Alphaproteobacteria > Rhizobiales > Beijerinckiaceae > GAS188. Next base: position 26,468 of record JBIOEJ010000009.1, on the reverse strand, counting down.
GTAATTGAGCAGGCTGTCGACCGCCTTGGTCGTCGCCTCCGTGTCGGAGCTGTTCATGACGCGGCGGATGCCGATGCGCCAATTGGTGGCGATGACCGTATAGGTCAGGTAGACGGCTATCATCACCGTGATGAGCACCACGTAGCGCCAGTCGAAATGCAGCCAGAACACCGAGATGACGAGGGCGAACTCGACCACCGTCGGGATGACCGTCATCATGGTGAGGCGCGACAATTCCTCGATGCCGTTGCGGCCCCGCTCGAGCACGCGGGTGAGGCCGCCGGTCTTGCGCTCGAGATGGAAGCGCAGCGACAAGCGATGCATATGCTCGAAGGTCCGCCAGGCGAGGCGGCGCACCGCGTGCAGCGCCACCCGCGCGAACAGCGCTTCGCGCATCTGCGTCAAGACCACCATGATGATCCGCACCACCCCGTAGAGCACGGTCAGCGCCAACGGGCCGGCGATCGCGATCCCGAGCACGGCATGCGATACGCTCGCGCCCTTGGCGGCTCCGGCGAGCGCGTCCGTCGCCCATTTGAAGGTGAAGGGCACCGCGATGGTGACGAGCTTCGAGACGATGGTCAGCGCCAGCGAGGCGGCGACGCGCAGCTTGAGATCGAAGCGGTCGGACGGCCAAAGATAGGGCCATAGCCGCACCATGGTGCGCAGGAGGCTGGTCTCGCGCTTGGCCGCGCCGGCCGTTTTCGACGGATCGGCGGGAGAGGAGCTCTTCGGAGCGTCCGGTCGTGGGCCGAGATGCGGGACGGATGACATCTTGGACTTTCGTTCGTGGCGGGCCAAAAGCCCGATGACGCCTACATATAAGGGTTCGCCGGCGGCGGCGCACAATCCGCCTACAGCATCTTTCGCCTGGATGGATACCCCTTTGGAGAAGGAAACAGGCGCGCTTCCAGCCCCGAATTTGCTTCTCGGGAAGGTCTTCGGCGTTGACGCGCCGAAGCTTTCATGACTGATCTTTCGGAATGCATGCGATTCACTCCATCTGCGTCTATTGCGGCTCCGGGCAAGGCGTGGATCCGGCTTTCGTCGCCACGGCGCGCAGGCTCGGCCAGATGCTGGCGCAGGCCCAAATCCGCCTCGTCTATGGCGGGGGACGGATCGGGCTCATGGGCGAGGTGGCGCGCTCGGTGCTCGATGCCGGGGGCATGGTCACCGGCATCATTCCGGAATTCCTGAAGGCCCGCGAGGTGATGCTGCCCGACGCGCAGGAGCTGCATGTCGTCGCCGACATGCATGAACGCAAGCGGCTGATGTTCGAGAAGGCCGATGCCTTCATCGCCCTTCCCGGCGGCATCGGCACCTTGGAGGAGCTCGTCGAGCAGCTGACCTGGGCGCAGCTCGGGCGCCACGAGAAGCCGATCCTGATCGCCAACATCAACGGCTTCTGGCGGCCGCTGCTTTCTCTTCTCGCGCATATGCGCGAGAATGGCTTCGTGCGGCCGGGCCTCGAAGTGAGATATCTGGTCGCGGAACGCATCGAGGATGTGCTCGACATGATCCACGCGGCGGCCGCCAGCCGGAAGCCCGACCGCGAGGCGGATGCGCGGCTGCTGCGGCGGATGTGAGGGGCCTTCCTTTTCCTGCTCGCGAGAGGCGCCGGTCTCCACCTCTCCGCTTGCGGGAACGGTCGATCCGAGCTGTAGGCGAAGGATCGGGTGAGGAGTTCTTCAGCTTGGCCAAAGCTCGACGCTTCGCGTCGAGCGTCGAACGGCAAGACGGATGCGCGAAGCGCATCCTTCACCCCTCGCCCGGAGCCCTCGCTGCGCTCGCCCTCGCGACGACCTCTTCGAGCGGCGTCACCTCGTCCATATGGCCACCGAGTATCCGATAGGTCTCGCGCGGCATGGTGAACTCGATCGGCGCGACGAGGGCCGGCGTCGGCACCGAGCCGAAGGCGTTGCGCGGCAGAAGGGTCACGTCGACCATGACGGTGATGCCTCCGCCGGGCCACAGATAGACCGGCGCTCCGCCCATGGTCACGCGCACGCCGAGGTCATGGATCGAGCGCGTGAGCAGCACCGGGTTCTCGGTCACGCCGGCGCGCAGCGATCCGCCGGCACCCGCCATGAACAGCACGCTCGCGAGCGCCGGCTCGCAATTCTCCCCGATGCGCGCCACCACCTTGGCGACGGCCTGCGGCATGGCGGCCTCGACCGGGCGCAGCTCATCGTCGAGCACGCAATACAGGGCGTCCTCGCCGGTGGTCGAGGTGAACAGGAGGCGAAGCCCCGGCCAGGCGAGCTTACGGTCGATCGATTGGATCAGCGCCAGCGGATCGGTGATCGTCGTGCCGCCCCAGCCGGCGCCCGGATCCGCCACTTGGAAGATGCGTCCGGGCGTCGATTTGCGCCCCCGCAAGCGTATGCCGCTCGGACGCATGCCGAGGGTCTTGCCGGCCTGATGCTCCGACAGCACCCCGGTGATGTGGTCGTCGACCACGACCACCTCGTCCACATGGCCGTGCCATTGGCGCGCGAAGATGCCGATGGTCGCCGAGCCGCAGCCGACCCGCATGCGCTCTTCCGGCACGCCGTCGACGATCGGGGCCTCGCCGGCGCGCAGCACGATGCCGGCGCCACCGTCGACCGTCATCTCGACGGCTTGGCGATTGCATAATCGCAGCAGCGCCTCGCAGGTGGCGTTGCCCTCGGCCTTCGAGCCGCCGGTGAGATGGCGCACCCCGCCGAGCGAGAGCATCTGCGAGCCGTATTCGGCGGTGGTGACATGGCCGATCGCTTCGCCTCCGACGCGCACGGCAGCCGCTTCCTCGCCGAGATGGCGGTCCGTGTCGATCTTCGCCTTGACGCCGCAATAGGAGAAGATGCCCTCGGTCACGACCGTGACGGTGTCGACGCCCTCATATTCGCCGGCGACGATGAAGGGCGCGGGCTTATAGTCCGGATAGGTGGTGCCGGCGCCGATGCCGGTGACGAAGGCCTCGCTGGCCGGCAGCAGCGCACCGTCCCAATCGGCGGCGCCGTCGAGGAAAGGCCGCACCGCACCGCCCTCCGCCGCGACGCGGCGCGTCAGCACGATCGGATCGGTGCGCACCAGCGCGCCGCCCTCATTGGCGTAGCGCGAGCAGGCCCCGGCCCTCCCCGGCCTGATGCGGCAGATCACCGGGCAGGCATGGCAGCGCACGATGCCCTCTTCGCCCTCCTCGCGGGCGCCGAACTTCTCGGTCTGGTCGCGCTTGTGCCCGGACGCCGGCATGGATCAGGTCTCCGCCGCCACGCCGGCGGCCTGCAGAGAGGCGCGGATGCGATGCGGAAGGGCCGGAACCCGGCGGATGGAGACGCCGGTCGCATGACGGATCGCGCTCAGGATGGCGGGCGCCGCCGGCACCAGCGCCGGCTCGCCGACGCCCTTGGCGCCATAAGGGCCGAGCGGCTCGGGGGCCTCGATCAGGATGATGTCGATCCTGGGGACGTCGCCGAAGGTCGGGATCAGGTAATCGTGCAGATTCTCCGTGCGGCCCGGAACATATTCCTCCATCAAGGCGAGCCCGATGCCCTGGGCGATGCCGCCATGAATCTGGCCTTCGACCAAGGCTGGATTGACCGCGCGTCCGACGTCATGGGCCGCCACGAAACGATCGAGCCGCACGGTGCCGAGCCCCATATCGACATCGAGCGCCACGATCTGCGCGGCGAAGCCGTAAGTCGCGTAGGGCGCGCCCTGCCCCTTGACGTCGAGGGGCTTGGTCGGCGGGTCGAAATCTCCCACCCCCTCGAAGACGATGCCTTCAGCGTCGCTCGGCCAAGCGGCGAGGTCGATCGCCACAGCCTCGCCTCCGACCGTCACCGTGAGGCGCGCCCCGTCGAGCGCGAGCCGCGCATTGGGACCGGCATTGGTGTGACGCAGGATTTCGGCGCGTAGCGCGAGAGCTGCGTTCTCGGCGGCCTTGCCGGAGACGAAGGTCTGGCGCGAGGCCGAGGATTTGCCGGCATCGAAGGTCTTGTCGGTATCGCCGGCGACGAGGGTGAAGGCCGCGACCGGCAGCCCCAGCGCCTCGGCGGCAATCTGGGTCAGCACCGTGGTCGAGCCCTGGCCGATATCGACCGCGCCGTTGAAGAACAGGAGGCGTCCCTCGCGGGTCAAGCCGAGGCGCATGCGCGAAGGGTTCGACAGCGCCGTATTGCCGATGCCGTACCACATGCAGGCGATGCCGACGCCGCGGCGCAGGATGCCGGCATCCGCGTTGAGCGCCTGCGCCTGCGCCAGCATGCCGGTCCAGTGCGGCCGCAAGGCTTCGAGGCATTCGGCGAGCCCGGCGCTCGCCAGCAGCACCTGGCCGGTCGCCGTCTCATCGGCGACGCGCAAGGCATTGAGCAGGCGGAATTCGAGGCGATCGAGCCCGCAGCTCGCGGCAAGCTCGTCATAGAGCCCCTCATGGGCGAGCGCGGCCTGCGGCACGCCGAAACCGCGAAAGGCGCCGGCCACCGGGTTGTTGGTGTAGACCGCCCGCGCCCGGTTCAGAACGTTCGGCACGCGATAGGGGCCGGCCGCATGCACCGGCACGCGGCCGGCGACCGTCGGTCCCCAGGAGGCGTAGGCGCCCGTGTCGAAATCCGCTTCGCTCGCATAGGCGGTGATGCGGCCTTCGGCATCGCAGGCGGCGCGCGCCGAGATGACGGCGGGATGGCGCTTGGTGGTCGCGGCCATCGATTCGGGGCGCGTGTAGACGCAGCGCACCGGCACGCCCGTCCGCCAGGCCGCGACGGCGAGCATCGGCTGCACCGACTGATCGAGCTTGCCCCCGAAGCCCCCGCCGCAAGCCGACGGGATGATCCGCACATCGCCGGGCTCGATGCCGAGCACGCGGGCGACCTCGTCGCGATCCATATAAGGAGACTGGGTCGAGGCGAAGATCTCGATACGGTCGCCGACCCGGCGCGCAAAGCCGGCCTCGGGCTCGATATAGGCGTGCTCGACGAAGCTCGTCTCGAACAGCCCCTCGGCGACATGAGCGGCCGCGGCGAAACCCGTCTCGGCGTCTCCCTTTTCCACCCAGCCATGCACCAGGACATTGTCGGGGTGCGAGGCGTGCGAGGCATGGGCGTTCGGCGACAGGGCGGCGTCGAGCCCGGCGAGCGGCTCGAGCTTCTCCCACCGGATGGGGAAGCGGCGGATGTCGAATTCGTCGATGCCGCTGCGCTCGCCGATGATCGCTGCGACCGCCTCGCCGCGATAGCGGGTCTCGCTCTCGGCGAAGACCGGCTGGTCCTTGAGATCGGGGAAGATGCCGAAGCCGTTCTCGCCGGGCACATCGGCCGCCGTCAGCACCCGGAAGATGCCCGCCTGATTGGAGACGAAGGCGCCGAGATCGCCGATGGTGAAGCGGGCGCGCGCATGCGGCGAGCGGATGGCGCGCAGCCAGAGCGCCTCTTGCGGGGCGGCATCGGCGCCATAGGCCTCGCTGCCATCGAGCTTGGGGAGGCCGTCGAGGCGCGGCAATCTCGTCCCGACCACCGCGCCGCTCCTGTTCAGGAGCGCTTCGGACCGGGTTTCCGCGAAGCTTGCCTCTCCCTGATCGGAGGCCGCGACCTCCGCCATCGCCTCTTCCTCGTCGAGGAACGCACCGGCACCGAGCACGGCCTCCGCAATTTTGAGATAGCCGGTGCAGCGGCACAACACGCCGCCGAGCGCGGCCTCGATCATCGCCGCATCGACCGGCTCGCCGCGCCGCAGCAGATCGAGGGATGCCATCAGCATGCCCGGCGTGCAGATGCCGCATTGCGCGGCGCCATGCTGATGGAAGGAGCGTTGCAACGCACGTCCGAGCGGATCATCGGCCAGTCCCTCGACGGTCATGACGCGCCTGCCCTCGAGCTGCGCCGCCGGCACCAGACATGCGCAAGCCTGCTCGCCGTCGATGAGCACGGTGCAGGCGCCGCAATCGCCGGCGTCGCAACCGACCTTGGTGCCGGTGAGATGAAGCTCCTCGCGCAGCAGGCGCGACAGCCGCATCTCGGCGCGCGCCGGCACCTCGACGGCCTTGCCGTTGACGGTGAGGGCAACCATCCCCATGAATTCGGCGACGCTCATGCGGCCGCCTGCGCTTCGGCGGCGTCGATGACGATTTGCGAAAGGGCGCGCCTGACCAGGATGCGCGCCGCGTCGCGACGGTAGGCGGCGCCGGCGCGGATATCGTCGATCGGCGTCAGGGCCGCGAGGACCGACGGCGTGACGCGATCGACGAGCGCGAGCCCGAGGGGCTCGCCGCGCAGCTCGGCTTCGAGCGCCGCGAGCCGCATCGGCACGGCCGAGCAGCATCCGACGCTGATGCGGATGTCGGCGATCGCGCCGTCCGCGCCCCGATCGACGAGCAGCGCCGCCGAGGCGATCGAGATGACGAGATGCGAGCGCGCCCCGAGCTTGAGGAATAGGGAGCGGGCGGAGGCCCCATGGGCCGGGACGCGAATGGCGACCACGAGCTCGCCCGGCGCGAGCTCGGTCTTGCGGTTGCCGCGGATGAAGGTCGAGAGCGGCACGCTGCGTTCGCCGCGCGCCGAGACGATCTCGACCGTGGCGTCGAGCGAGAGCAAAGGCGGCACGCCGTCGGCGGCCGGCGAAGCATTGACGATATTGCCGCCGAGCGTGCCGCGATTCTGGATCTGGCGCCCCCCGATTTGCTGGGCCGCCTGCTTCAGCGCATCGAAGGCGGGCGGCAGCGGCGCCGCGACGATCTCGGTCCAGCTGGTCGCCGCGCCGATGACCAGCGCCCGCCCGTCCCGGCGGATGCCCTTCAGCTCGGCGATACGGGTGATGTCGAGGAAATCGCGCGGAAAGCTCTCGAGCCAGGCCTGCTTGGCGGCACGCGCCGGATAGATGTCGGTGCCGCCGGCGATGACGGTGAGCGCATGGCCGGAATGGCCCTTCGCGGCGCGCGCCCCTTCAGCGAGGGCGGCCAAGGCGTCCTTCAACCTGCTCGGGCGAAGATAGGTCGGCATCCCGTCCCCCTATCCGTGCTCGGCCGGGCGCGACAGCGAATGCGGACGCGCTTCGACAGCTCCACCTCCGCTCATTCCCGCGAAAGCGGGAACCCGGAACAGATGGAGACTCTGGATCCCCGCTTTCGCGGGGATGAGCGGAAAAGCGGTGAGACGGCGAACGCGAGTTTTGCAAGGGTCTCGCAAGCTGGACAGAAAGGCGCGCCCAGCGCGTCGCATGTCACGCGACCTTGAGCTTCTTTTGCAGGCTGGAAGAGGAGGTCGTGTATTGGAACAGGAGCTTCTTGTCCGGGTACACGTAGCGATGCACCTTCTGGGCAGCGAGCGCCGCCTCGTGGAAGCCGCACAGGATCAGCTTCAGTTTGCCCGGATAGGTGTTGATGTCGCCGATCGCGAAGATGCCGGGCGTCGAGGTCTCGAATTTGGCGGTGTCGACCGGCAACAGGTTCTCGTCGAGATTGAGGCCCCAATTGGCGATCGGACCGAGCTTCATGGTCAAGCCGAAGAAGGGCAGCATGGCGTCGCAGGCGACCTCGAAGGTCGAGTTGTCGTCGCGGCGGATCACCGCGGCTTCGAGCTTGGGAGCCTCGCCCTTCAGCGCGACCACCTGGCCGAGATGGAGATCCATGCGGCCGGCCGCCACATGCTCGCGCATCTGCTCGACCGAATGAGGCGCGGCGCGGAAGGCGTCGCGGCGATGCAGGAGCGTGATGCGTTCGGCGACCGGATTGAGGTTCAGCGTCCAGTCGAGCGCCGAATCGCCCCCGCCCACGATCAGCACCTTGCGGCCGCGGAAATCCTCCATCCGGCGCACGGCGTAGAAGACGCTTTCGCCTTCATAGGCCTCGATCCCCGGAATGGGCGGGCGCTTGGGCTGGAACGAGCCGCCGCCGGCCGCCACCACGATGCTCTTGCACAGGAAGGTCGTGCCGAGATCCGTGGTGAGCTTGAAGCGCGGCGCCTGCGGCGTGCCGAGCGTCTCGAGGCTCTCGACCATTTCGGAGAGATGGAACCCGGCGCCGAAAGGCGCGATCTGCTTCATCAGATTCTCGGTGAGCCCCTGACCGGTCACGATCGGCAGCCCCGGAATGTCGTAGATCGGCTTCTCGGGATAAAGCTCGGCGCATTGGCCGCCGACCTTGTCCAAGATATCGACGACATGGGCCTTGATGTCGAGAAGACCGAGCTCGAACACGGCGAACAAGCCGCAGGGACCGGCGCCGATGATCACCACATCGGTCTCGTGCATCTGGCCGGCGCCGCGTTCATCCTCGGAAGGCTTCACCATCAGCATCGAGCAAACTCCGTCGATGACGGCCGGGTTCGTTTGTATACGAACAAACTAGCAAAACCGCGAGCCGCCTGCAATCCGGGTAAATAGGCGATGTGCTCCCGCGAGGGAAGCGCCTCAAGCGATCCGGTTCAGGAGCGCGATCAGGCGGCGTCGTTCGCCCGGCGGCAGCGGCTCGAGCGTCGCGGCCGTCGCGGCTCGGGCCTTCTCGATCAGGCGAGAAACGAGCCCGCGCCCTTCGGCACTCAGACGCAAGGCGACGCGGCGCTGATCCTTCGGATCGGAGGCGCGCTCGACGAGGCCGCGCTCGACCAGCCGCGCCACGACGCCCTTGATGGTCGCGGGGTCCATGGCGGTCAGGCGGCCGAGGCGGTTCTGGGAGAGCTCGCCAGCGTCGGCGAGCTTCACGAGCGCGGCGAACTGGGTGGGCGTCGGACCGTCCTCGCCCATGGCCTCGAGGAAGATCGCCACATGGCGCTGATGGGCGCGGCGCAGGAGATGGCCGATCTGCGCTTCCAGCACATAGGGCCCATCATGGGGCTCGTCCTCGGTCGCCATCGGCTCACATCCGGCTCGGCAGATAAGTCGCGATGATCGGCAGCGCGATCAGGATCCCGAGGCGGATCAGGTCGGTGATGATGAACGGGATGACGCCCGCGAAGATGGTCGAGAATTTCACGTCCTTCACGACGCTCTTGATGACGAAGACGTTCATGCCGACGGGAGGGTGGATGAGGCCGAGCTCGACCGTCATGACGATGATGATGCCGAACCAGATGGGGTCGAAGCCGAGCGCGGTGACCACCGGGAAGATGATCGGCACCGTCAAGATGATCATCGCCATGGCGTCCATCAGGCAGCCGAGCACGAGATACATCAGCATGATCAGCGCCAGCACCCCGTAAGGGCCGACGCCGAGGCCGGTCATGAACTCGGTGATCTTCTGGGGCACCTGCGTCACCGTGAGGAAATAGCCGAACAGCAGCGCTCCGATCAGCACGGTGAAGACGGCGGCCGCGGTGCGCGTCGCCTGCAAGAGCGACGAGCGGATCGCCGCGCGTGACAGCCGGCCGCGCAAGACGCCGATGAGGAAGGCGCCGCCCGCCCCCATGCCGCCCGCTTCCGTCGGCGTGAACACGCCGCCATAGAGGCCCCCGATGACGAAGGCGAAGAGCAGCAGCGGCGCCCAGACGTCACGCAGGCCCATGAGGCGCTCGGACCAGCCGCTGCGTGGACCCGCGGGCAGGAATTTCGGCCGCACCAGGCCGATCACGCCGATCGTCATCATATGCATCGAGATGGCGAGGAGGCCGGGCAAGATGCCGGCGACGAAGAGCTTGCCGATATCCTGCTGGGTGATGAGGCCGTAGACGGCGAGCACGGTCGAAGGCGGCAGCATGGCGCCGAGCGTGCCGCCGGCCGCGATCACCCCGGTGGCGAAGGATTGCGGATAGCCGTAGCGGCGCATCTCCGGATAGGCGACGGTCGAGAAGGTCGCCGCCGTCGCGACCGAGGAGCCGGAAATCGCCGCGAACCCCGCGCAAGCCGCGATGGTGGCGACGCCGAGCCCGCCTTTGCGGTGACCGACGAAAGTGTTGGCGGCGCGGAACAATTCGCGGCTGATGCCGGAGGCCGAGACGAATGCGCCCATGAGCAGGAACATCGGGATGACGCCGAAGGTGTAGTCGGTCACCGTCCGCATCGAGGTCTGGCCGACGAGCTTGAGTGCCGGCCCGGAGCCCACGATGTAACCGAAGCCCGTGACCCCGACGAGGCCCATCGCCATGCCGACGGGGACGCGCAGCAGCATCAGTGCGAACAGCACGATGAAGCCGGTGATGGCGACGGCGTCGGGGCTCATTCCACCGGCTTCAGCGGCTCGCGGGCAAAGCTCCAAGGTTGGAAAATGAGCCTCCAGGTGCGGATGGCGATCAGCAGCACCGCCGAGACGTCGCCGGCCCAGGCCACCGCGAAGAACGGCCAGGTCGGCAAATGCAGATCATAGGTCAGCACGTTGTCGGCCCGCGTCTGCGCCACCTTGTCGAACAGCGTCGCCGTCTGCATGGTCACGACGAACAGGAGGACAAGGGTCGCGAAGATGTCGATGACGCGCTGGTATTTCGGCGATACCGAGGACCAGACGAGATCGACGGTGATGTGCGTGCCGCGATAGCTCGTCGCTGCGATCCCCCAGAAGATCAGGATGCCGAGCAGCATGCGGCCGAAATCATAGCTGTCGGGGATCGCAGTCGAGAAGAACTTCCGCAACAGCACCGAGATGAAGGTGTCGGCCGCGACGAGACCGACGAAGATCGCGGCGATCAGCTCGATGCCGTCGATGAAGCGGTCCATGAGGCTGCGCGGCGCGGGCGCGGCCGCGCCGGAGAGGCTTTGCACGCGCGGCCCCTGATCAGAAGCCGGCCTTGTATTTCTCGAGCGCCGCCATCAGACCGGCGAAGGCCTTGTCGGGATCGATGCCGGCTTTCCTCGCGCCCTCCACCCATTTCGCCTTCAGGGGCTCGGCCGCCTTGCGCCAGGCCGCCACTTGATCGGCGGTCAGAGGATAGACCTCATGGCCGGCCTCGGCCTTGATCTTGTCGCGGCCCGCATGCTCGAAATCCGCCCAGGGACCGGCGAAGCGCTGCGCCCATTCGGTGGTGCAATGGTCGTCGATCGCCTTCTTCTGCGTCGCCGACATGTCGTCATAAACCTTCTTGTTCATGACCCAGGTGAAGGTCGTCACGTAGAGCGGCACATCCATATGGAACTTCACCACCTTATCGATGCCGAACAGCACCACCGAACCCCAGGGGAAGGTGAGCGCGTCGGCAACGCCGCGCTCCAGCGCATCGCGTGATTCAGGCGCCGAAGCCTGGACATTGGTGCCGCCGAGCGAGACGACGAAGGCGCCGATCGTGGCGTTGGCCGGCCTGATCTTCATGCCGCTGATCTCGGAGGGCAGCACGATCTTCTTCTTGGCGTGCAGCGCGCCCGGATCATGGACGAAGGCGAAGCAATAATGCACGTCCTTCATCTCCTGGGCCGCATATGGCCGATACCAGGCGTCGAGCGCGGCCGAGCCGGTATGGGCATCGGAGATCAGGAACGGCAGCTCGCCGGCCGCGATGACGGGGAAGCGGCCCGGCTGATAGCCGGGGTTCACATAGGTGAAATCGGCGATGCCGTCGCGGGCCATGTCGTAATGGTCGAAGGCCTTGCCGAGCTGCTCCGACGGGAACACCGCATAGGTGATGGTGCCGCCCGATTCCTTCTTCACGTCCTCGGCCCAATCCTGAATCGCCTTCTGCAAGGGATGGGAAGGCGGCACCCAATGGGAGAGCTTGAGCATCACCGGCTTGTCCTGCGCCGAGGCGGGCGTGGCGGCGGCCAGCAATGCCGTCAGAGCGATCGCGAAGGTCTTCGTCATCGTCATCGTCATCCTCCCTTGGCCGCGCTCGAGCCCTGCGGCACCTGCCCCAATGCTCTCGATCTTCCGGCTTTGCCTCGTGGAAAAGCTATCGGCAGCGGGCGCGCGGCGTCAAGCTGGCGTTGCGGCGAGGGTCCGCCGCCGCTTGGGGCTTGCGTTTCACTGCAACCTACCCTTTCTTGGCATCGGAATTGCGTTCGGAACACGACCATCCGAAAAGCGTGGGGCCGGGAGGAAACGCTTGGATCTTGGGCGCCGCTGGAGCTTTGTCGCCGGGACAGCATCGGTGCTGGCCGGCTTGAGCGTCTGGTACGCACTGCGCGCCTTCAATCTCGTTTCGCCCGATTTGCTCGCGAGCCCCCAAGAGGTGCTGGCGGCCTTCTTCGATATCCTCGAGAACGGCTATCGAGAGACGACCTTATCGGAAAACATCGTTGCGACCCTGGGGCGGTGCCTGGTCGGGTTCGGGGCGGCGGCGGTGACGGGCATTCCGCTCGGACTGTGGATGGGCACGAACCGGCTGACGGCCGCGTCGGTCGATTACATCATCCAGTTCCTGCGGCCGCTTCCGCCCCTCTCCTATCTGGTGCTGCTGATCCTCTGGTTCGGCACCGGCGACCTGTCCAAGATCGTGCTGTTGTTCATGGGCGCCTTTCCGACCATCACCAGCGCCGCCATGGCCGGGGTGCGGCAGGTCAGCCGGCAGCGCATCCAGGTCGCGCGCGCCATGGGCGCGTCGTCCTGGCAGATCTTTTGCTTCGTGACCTTCCCTTCCGCCCTGTCGATGATCTTTACGGGCCTACGGATCGCGCTCGCTGGCGCCTTTTCGAGCGTCGTGGCGGCGGAACTGATGGCCGCGAGCAATGGGCTCGGCTGGATGGTGTTCTCGGCGAGCCGCTTCCTGCGCAACGACGTCATCCTTCTATGCATCATCCTGCTCGGGCTGTTCGGCATGGCGCTGAGCCGCGCATTGCTCGAAATCGACCTGAGGCTGATCCATTGGCGAGGGAGCGAATGAAGCGGATGCGAGCGCCGTGGATCATGACCGCCGCCAGCATCTCGATCGTGTTGGCGGCCTGGCTGGCGTTCACGCTGACGGGAGCCGTCAGCGACCTGTTCATGCCGGGACCGGGCGAGCTTTGGTCGGCGCTGACCGACCTCGTTCAGGAGGGCTACAAGAGCCGCACGCTGGCGGAGCACATCGGCGACAGCATGTGGCGGGTGCTCGTCGGATTCGGGCTCGGCGCGCTCGTCGGAACATGGCTCGGCCTGCTGATGGGTTATGTGCCCTTGATCGACGCGCTCAGCACGCCCTTCATCGAATTCCTGAGGCCCTTGCCGCAGCTCGCCTATCTCGTGCTGCTGATCATCTGGCTCGGCATCGGCGAGACCTCGAAGATCACCTTGTTGTTCCTCACGGCGCTGCCGGTCGCGGCGGTCGCGGCGCGCGACGGCGTGCGCAACGTCTCCGCGACGCGGGTGCAGGCGGCTCAGGCGCTCGGCGCCAGCCGCTGGCAGATTTTCCGCTATGTGGTGTTTCCGTCGGCGCTGGCGGAAATCTTCACCGGCGCGCGGCTCGCCGTCGGCATCGTCTACGGGACACTGATCGCCGCCGAGATCATCGCTGGAAGCTCGGGCATCGGCTGGATGATCGTCGATGCCGGGCGCTTCCTGCGCTCGGACTATGTTTTCGTCGGCATCTTCATCATCGGCCTGATGGGGATAGCGCTCGACCGTCTGCTTTTGACCGTCGAGCGGCGCGCCGTTCACTGGGCCGGCAAATAGAAGGACCTGCATCGTGATTGACGACAAGCACCATTCGCTCCCGATAATCGGGCGCCGCGGCTTCTTGCAGACGATGGGGGCGAGCCTCGCCGCCGTCCTCGCCTCGCCTCGCTTCGCCAAGGCGGCCTTGCCGCCGCAGGTCAATGTCGCCTTCTTCCTGAGCACCAGCCCCTTCATGATCGCCAAGGGCGAGGGCTGGGTCCAGGATCTCGCCAAGACCAAGGTGAACTGGATCGAGGTCAGCAGCGGCGCCGAGATCAATACGGGTGTCGCCGCGGGAAGCATCGATGTCGGCTACGGCATCGGCTCGTCGCCGACGGCGGCGGGCATTGCCCAGGGCATCCCTTATGAAGTCGTGGCCATGATGGACAATATCGGTCCGGCCGAGGAGATGACCGTCCGCAAATCCGCCAACATCAAGACGCCGGCGGACTTCAAGGGCAAGAAGGTTGCGACGCCTTTCGGCTCGACCTCGCATTTCAGGCTGCTCGGATTCCTGAAGACGAACAACCTGACCGAGCGCGACGTCACCGTCCTCGATCTGCGCGGCGACGCGCTCGTGGCGGCCTGGACGCGAGGCGACATCGATGCCGGCTATATCTGGAGCCCCGCGAAATCCAAGCTCCTGGAAAACGGCGGAGAGGTGTACAAGACCTACGACAAGCTCGAGGCTGCGGGCTACGTCATCGCCGATGTCATCATCTCCCGGACCGCGCTCAACGCGGCTTCCCCGGAGCTCGTCGCGGCGATGCTCGCCGCCTACGGGCGGTCGCTCGACATGTACACGGCGAAGGTCGATGAATCATCGGCGCTCGTCGGAAAATATGCGGGCGTCACCGCCGCGGTCGCCAAGGCCGATATGGCCGAATACGACTTCATTGCGCTGAAGCAACAGCTCACCCCGGCCTGGCTCGGCGAGCCCGGCAAGCCGGGCAAGTTCGCCAAGGTCATGAAGGACACCGCCGACTTCCTCGTGGCGCAAAAGAGCATCCGCTCCTCGCCCGACCTTGCGGTCTTCGAGAAGGCGATCAATACCAGCCTCCTTGCCAAAGCGATCGGATGAGCGCTTCCGACTTCGTCGTCCTCGACAACGTTTGCGTCCGATACGGCAAAGACGCCAACGCGGTTCAGGCACTCGATCACGCCTCGCTCAGCTTCGAGCGAGGCGATTTCATCTGCATCGTCGGGCCGTCGGGCTGCGGCAAGACCACGCTCTTGCAGACATTGGCCGGGTTCCTGGAGCCGAGCTCCGGAACCGTCTCGGTGGGCGGCGCTCAGGTGCGCGGCCCTTCGCCCGACCGCGGCGTCGTGTTCCAGCAACCGGCGCTGTTCCCTTGGATGAATGTCGGCGCCAATGCCGGATTCGGTCCGATGGTGCGAGGCATGGGCCGGACCGAGCGGGCCAAGACCGTCGAGCAATGGCTGAGGCTCGTCGGCCTTTGGGACTTCCGCAATCGCTACCCTTACGAGCTGTCGGGCGGCATGCAGCAGCGCCTCGCCATCGTACGCGCGCTGTGCAACGATCCCAAGCTGCTGCTGATGGACGAACCCTTCGGCGCGCTCGACGCTCTGACGCGTGAGAAGATGCAAGAGGAGTTGCACGCCGTCTGGCGGCGCGGCGAGACGACGGTCGTCTTCATCACGCATAGCGTCGAGGAGGCCGTCTATCTCGGCACGCTCGTCGTCGTCATGTCGCCGCGTCCGGGGCGGATCATCGAGCGGATTCCTTGCCCGTTCGCGCGCCAGCAAGGGGAAAGAGATATCCGCGCCATCAAGTCGAGCCCGGAATTCGTTGCGATGCGAGAAAGAATCCTGTCGATGATATGGCAGTTGCCGGATGCCTGAGGCGAGGCTCCCCACCGTCGCCGCTCCTCAGAGCACCATCCACACCCCGAGCGCGACGCTCGTCGGGAAGCGGGCGCCGATGCCGATGAAGAGATGGCGCATGAGGAAGGCGTGCTCGAGCGATGCCGTCTCGAAGCGCGGCGCGGTGCGGAAATAGATGAGGCTCGGATCGACCTCCTCGCCGCGGCGAAGCTTGGCGATCAGCTCCGGCGGGCCATGGCGGATGCCGGTGTTCTCGATATGGATGAGCGCGCCGTTGTCGGCCTCGATCACATAAGAGGCCACGAGCTCGGCGATGCCGGTCGCCCGGATGATCTGGAAATCGGCGCCCGCCGGCATGATGCGGCCATTGAGGCGCTTGCCCTTCACCGTGCCGCCGATGATCGGGATGACCCGCCTCTCGCCGATCCCCGTCTCGCCGACCTCGATCGCCTGCGCGATCTCGATCGCAAGATCGGCGACGTGCTCGAGCCTGGGCGCGGGAAGAACGGACATGGGACCGACGCCTCCTACGACATGCCGCCGCTGCCGCAGACTCACTCGGTGAACGGCAGCCCGACATAGTTCTCCGCGAGGCTGCGCGCCGCCGCTTGCGAGCTTACGACATAGTCGAGCTGCGAGCGTTGCAGCCTTTGGCCGAAACCGTCCTCGTCCGGGAATTTGTGCAGCATCGAGGTCATGAACCAGGAGAAATGCTCGGCGCGCCAGACCCGCTTCAAGCAGGTTTCCGAATAAGCGTCGAGGAGATCCGAGCGCTGTTGGCTGTAATGGGCGCCGAGCGCGCGGGCGAGCACCCGCACATCGGCGACGGCGAGGTTCATGCCCTTGGCGCCGGTCGGCGGCACGATATGGGCGGCGTCCCCCGCCAGGAACAACCTTCCATGGCGCATCGGCTCGACGACGAAGCTCCGCATGCCGGTCACGCCCTTTTCCAGCACCTCGCCTTCATGGACGGTGTCGCCATCGGCGGTCCGCAGGCGCCTGTGCAGCTCCTCCCAGATGCGGGCATCCGGCCATTCCTCGAGGTTCTCGTCAGGCCGGCATTGCAGATAGAGCCGCGCGATCTCCTGCGAGCGCATGCTGGAAAGCGCGAAGCCGCGCGGGTGGTTGACGTAGATCACCTCCTCCGAAGCGGGGGCGGCCTTGGCGAGAATGCCGAGCCAGGCGAATGGATAGATGCGGTCGAAGGCCGTGACCGCGCTCTCGGGGATCGAAGGCCTGCATATGCCGTGAAAGCCGTCGCAGCCGGCGATGAAGTCGCAGGCGATCTCGCCGGCTTCGCCCGCTTGCGCGAAGGTGATGCGCGGCCTGTCGCCGGAAAAATCGTGGAGCGCGGCGTGCTCGGCCTCGAACAGGATCGCGCCGTCATCGGCGAGACGCCGCGCGATCAGGTCCTTCACCACTTCCTGCTGGCCATAGACGGTGATCGCCTTGCCGCCGGTCAATTGCTTGAGGTCGAGACGGTGCCGACGCTGCTCGATCTGGATCTGGATGCCTTCGTGCACGAGGCCCTCGCGCTTGAGCCTCCCATCGAGACCGGCTTCCCGCAGGGTATCGACGCTGCCCTGCTCGAGCACGCCGGCGCGCACGCGGTTCTCCACATAGGCGCGGCTCCTGAGCTCGATGACGATCGATTCGATGCCCTGAAGATGCAGGAGATGCGACAAAAGCAGCCCGGCTGGACCCGCCCCGACGATACCGACCTGCGTGCGCTCGCGCATCATTTCGTCCTTCTGCCCGCGCCAAGACCTTGCGCGGAACGGCGGCCGTGATGGTAGGAATGCCTGCGAGGAAGCGTCAAGCCGGCGCCGGCGCCGAAAGGGAGCGTCATGAAGAGCTATCGCATCGCCGCGATCGGAGGCGACGGCATCGGCCCCGAAGTCATCGCCGCGGGGCTCGAGGCCCTCAATGCCTGCGCCGAGCGCGATGGCGGCATGCGCTTCGACGTGACGGAGTTCGACTGGGGTTCCGACTATTACAGACGCCACGGCGTGATGATGCCAAAGGACGGCGTCGAGACGCTCAAGGGCTTCGACGCCATCTATTTCGGCGCGGTCGGCGCGCCCGACATGCCGGATCACATCACACTCTGGGGCCTGCGCCTCGCCATCTGCCAGGGCCTCGATCAATACGCCAATGTGCGGCCGACCCGCATCCTGCCGGGGATCGTCAGCCCCTTGCGCAACGTGACGGCCAAGGAGCTCGACTGGGTGATCGTGCGCGAGAACTCGGAGGGCGAATATGCCGGCCAAGGCGGGCGCTCGCATCGAGGCCTGCCCGAGGAAGTCGCGACGGAGGTCGCGATCTTCACGCGGGCGGGCGTCACCCGCATCATGCGCTTCGCCTTCGCTCTCGCCCAGTCGCGGCCGCGCAAGCTCCTCACCGTGGTGACGAAATCCAACGCCCAACGCCACGGCATGGTGCTCTGGGACGAGATCGCCGCCGAGGTCGGGGCCGAATTCCCCGACGTTGCCACCGACAAGATGCTGGTCGACGCGATGACCATGCGCATGACCTTGAAGCCGCAGACGCTCGACACCATGGTCGCCACCAACCTGCATGCCGACATCCTCTCGGACCTCGCCGCGGCGCTCGCCGGATCGCTCGGCATCGCGCCGACCGCCAACCTCAATCCGGAGCGCAAATTCCCTTCGATGTTCGAGCCGATCCACGGCTCGGCCTTCGACATCGCAGGCTTGGGGATCGCCAACCCGATCGGCACCTTCTGGACCGGGGTGATGATGCTCGACCATCTGGGCGAGGGACGCGCGGCGCGGCGTCTGATGCGGGCGATCGAGCGCGTCACGGCCGATAGCGCGCTGCACACGCCCGATCTCGGCGGCAAGGCGACCACGAGGCAGGTCACGGATGCGGTGATCGCGGCGCTGCGCGGCGACAATCTGTGAGCCGCTTGCTTGCCGAATGGTAGTATGGCAGATCGCCGCGACCCCAAGGTGGACGCGCGCTCAGGCGCGCTGCATGATCGACCGGGAATACGGCAGGGAGGAAGGTCACGCATGAACCTCGCAGCGAACGCCACGGCGACGCGGGCGGGCCGTGTGGCCTTGGGCCCACAAGCGTTCAAGGAATTGCGCCTCGAGGGCGTCAGCCGCGATTTCGGGACGGTGAACGCGCTGCGCGATCTGACCTTGACGATCCGCCGCGGCCAGTTCGTGGCGCTGCTCGGCCCGTCGGGTTGCGGCAAGTCGACGGCGCTCAACTGCATCGCCGGCCTGTTGCCGGTCACCGCCGGCAGCATCACGCTCGACGACAAGCGCATCGACACCTTGCGCGCCGAGGATCGCGGCTTCGGCATGGTGTTCCAGAACTACGCGCTGTTCCCGCATATGACGGTGCGCAAGAATATCGGCTTCGGCCTGAAGATGCGCGGCATCGCCTCGGCCGAGATCGAGAAGCGCGTCGACGAGGCGCTGCGTCTCGTCCATCTCGTCGAGCATAGCCACAAGCTGCCGGGGCAGCTCTCGGGAGGCCAGCAGCAGCGCGTCGCCATCGCGCGCGCCATCGTCATCGAGCCGCCCTTGGTGCTGATGGACGAGCCGCTCTCCAATCTCGACGCCAAGCTGCGGCTCGAGATGCGCCAGGAGATCCGGCGCATCCATGGCCAGCTCGGCACCACCACCATCTATGTCACGCATGACCAGGAAGAGGCGCTGTCGCTCGCCGATCGCATCGTCGTCCTGCGCGACGGCATGATCCGGCAAGTGGGAACGCCGGCCGAGCTTTACGCCACGCCCGCCCATCTCGATGTCGCGGACTTCATGGGCTATCGCAACCGCATCGACGGCAAGCTCATGCGCAATGCCGGCGGCTTGGCGGCCGTCGATATCGGGGGCGCCGTCATCGAAGGCATTCCGCGCGGCGAGGTGAAGGGCGAGCGGGCGATCGTCGCCGTGCGGCCCGACGATCTCGTCCCTGCGGAGGCCGGGCGCGCCGGCGTCGCCGCGACGGTCGAGGCCATCGAATATCGCGGCAGGGAGTTCCACGGTCTTGCCAGGACGCCCGACGGGGCGGAGCTGCATTTCTCCTCGACCGCGCCGATCGCGGTCGGCGCGCCGGTAACACTGGCCGCCGATCCCAACCAGGTGCTGATCTTCCCGGCGGGGGAAGCGTGAGCGCCATCACCTCTCCGGGTCGACCGGCCCGTCCCGCCGCGCCGCCCTTGCGGCTGCGGCTCGCCGCCATCGGTCTCGACGGGGTGACGCTGCTGACGCTGCCGGCGGCCCTGTTCCTGATCGGCCTGTTCGTCTACCCCTTCCTCTACGGCTTCGTCCTGTCCTTCGAGCCGAAGGTCGGCGGCCTTCTCGCCAATTATCAGCGCTTCTTCTCGGACAGCTATTTCGCCAACACCATCGGCACGACGATGAAGATCGCATTGCCGGTGACCTTCCTCAACTTGCTCCTCGCCATCCCCATCGCCTTCCGGGTGCGGCTGATGCGCCATCAGCGGCTGTTGACCACCATCCTCGTCCTGCCGATCACGCTCGGCACGGTGCTGGTCGCCGAAGGCATGCTGTTCTATTTCGGGCCGCAGGGCTGGTTCAACCGCACCTTGATGACCATCGGCCTGCTGTCGCAGCCGGTGCGGCTCGTGCACAATTACTGGGGCGTGCTGATCTCGCTGGTGATCACGGGTTTCCCCTTCACCTTCCTGCTGACGCTCTCCTACATCACCGGCATCGACCCCTCGCTCGAGCAGGCGGCGGCGACGCTCGGCGCCAAGCCCGCCTCGCGCTTCCGCCATATCTTCTGGCCGCTGCTGCTGCCGGGGCTCGCCATCACCTTCTGCCTGTCCTTCGTGCAGGCCTATTCGGTGTTCCCCTCCGCGGTGCTGGTCGGCGAGCCGGCGGCCGCCACGCGGGTGATCTCGATCGCGGCCTATCAATCTGCCTTCGAGGACTATGATTATTCGATGGCCTCGGCCATCGCCATGATCATGGGCGCGACGCAGCTCATCGTGGTGCTCATCGTCTTCGCCGGGCGCTCGCTCGCCTATCGCGGTCCGGTCGCCACGGGGAAGGGATAGGCATGAACCGCTCCCTCACCGAAAAGCTCTGGGCCGCCGCGCTCTGGGTGCTGGTCGCCTTCTTCATCCTCAACCTGTTCGCGCTGATCGGAACGGTGATCACCTCCTCCTTCGCGGCGAGGTGGCTCGGCACTTGGTTGCCCTCGGGCTTCACGACGCGCTGGTATTTCTCGGCATGGGACGAGTTCCAGCTCGACGATGTGCTGGTCGTGACCTTCGAGGTGGTGTTCGCGGTCGTAGCGCTCGCCGGGCTGCTCGGCGTGCCGGCGGCCTACGCCATGGCGCGGCGCGATTTTCCGGGCAAGAAGGTCGTGATGCTGCTGTTCCTGCTGCCCTTGCTGGTGCCGCCCATCACCTACGGCATCCCGATGGCGACCGTGCTCTACAGGACCGGGCTCGGGGGCACCATGGCCGGCGTGATCCTCGCCAACCTCGTTCCCTCCCTGCCCTTCGTGATTCTGGTGATGATCCCCTTCGTCGAGCAGATCGATCCGCGCATCGAGGCGGCGGCCCGGGTCTTCGGGGCCGGCACCTTCCGCCTCTTCATTCATGTGCTGCTGCCCCTCCTCCTGCCCGGCATCCTGGCGGCGCTGCTGCTGGTGCTGGTGCGCACCATCGGCATGTTCGAATTGACCTTCCTGACCTCCGGGCCGACCAGCCAGACCCTGGTCGTGGCGCTCTATTACGCGGTCTTCGCGGCAGGGGTGCGCGCCGTGCAGTCGATCGACGCAATGGCCGTGATCTACATGGCGACGACGCTCGTCTGGCTGTTGATCGCGCTCAGATTCGTCAACCCGACGCAGATCGTCGCAAGGGCGAAGCAGACGCGCTGAGCCTGTCTCGGGCTCTAGTCTCAAACCCACGAGGGCATCGCGAAACCGTCTGTTGGTAGGCCCAACACGGTAGCGATGGTCGGAGCAATTTGCCGAAGATCGCCTAGGTGATAGCGGCGCTGCTCGGGCGTGCCTGTCACGAACGCGATCGCCTCGTCGCCCGGGTCTCCGGGCTCCAATCCATGCGTCGACACGATCGTTGGAACGCCGGTCGTATCTTGTTCCAACGATCCCTCCGGTCGCCGCTCGAAACCCATGCCCTTTGGCGCGACAAAGGTGACGACTCCCTCGGCGCGTGCGCTGGCGGGGAGATGCCTTCCTTCGAGCTGCTTTACGCCCAGTTCGGAAAGGCGTTCGCCAATTCCGGCGGCCTCGTCGACGCTCCGCATGACAACGTGAAGGGAGGCTCCCTCGGTGGTCCAACGATCATGGGGGATGAGCGGCTCAGGGTAGATCGCCGTGTGTATCGGTGCTTGCCCATGATCGCTCGCGACGACGACGACGTAATCGTCGATGCGCTTCCCGGCGGTCAAGCGGTGCAACAACAGTCCGATCGCCATATCGGCCGTCTGATATGCCCAGTTCGTCGTCGGCGAATCATAACCATGATAGTGCTGAACGAGATCGGTCGTGGAAAACTCTGTCAGAATCAGGTCCGGCGGCTGATCACTGCAGGCGAGGTCGGCGGCGAGCTGGAGCATCAACTGATCGCTTGCAAGCCCGACCATATAGGGATGAAGACCTGCATCCGACCATGATTTCTGTCCAGAGCCGAGCTCGGCATCGAGGAAACGAGACAGGCGACGCTCGGGATCGCGACGCACCTTCCAGATGTCTTGGCTCGACGGAACCTTGATGTTCGTCAGCCCTGGGTATTTGAGATGCTCCCACCACGCATCAACCTGCAAAGTGGTGTCCTCGGGCCGCACGAGCCCGAAACCCAAACCGACAACGTCGAGACCCGCATCGTGCGCCGCCCCAGCGATCGTCTTCCCATTGATGTCGCTCTCCGTCGCGGGACGAAACATCTTATCATCGAGAACGGAGTTGCCATAGACGCCGTTCACCGACGTGTCCGAGCCTGTCAGGATCGTCGATCGCCCCGGCCTCGATGTTCCCGGGATCGCCGGCGTGACTCTCGCGACCGAGATGCCCTGTTCCGCGAGTTGCGACAGATAGGGCAGGCGCGAGCGATGCGCCGAGAAATAGACCGCACCAAGTGCATCGATCAGAACGAAAATAACCTTCTTGCGCTCGGGCGATCGCATGTGTGGGCGACTGATTGTCTTCAACAAAAGAGAGGCTATCCAATCTGGCTTCTAAACATCCGGATGTTACGGGAAGGTGACAGCGCCGGTCGGCTGAGGGCCGATGTGTGACCCCGCTCTCGTTCTCCCGACGCGCCTCTGGCGGAAACGCGAATGGTCGCGAGCCGCTCCGTTAAGTCAGGGCCGGATCGTCATACGTTCGCAATCATCCGGATGTTTAAGGATGGCAAGCTCGGGCCGCAAGGTTCGGCCTGGGAACTGACCTCTTACCACGAGGACACCATGGCGCTCACGCGACGCACTCACCTGAAGGCAAGTGCCGCTCTGGCAGCATCTGCCGTGCTAGCTCCGGTTACGCGGTTCGCGGCCGCCGCGACCGAAAGGCCAACTCTCAATGTCGGGGTGCAGGCCAACCCGGACACGTTGGAGCCGGGACGTGAATACAGCAATGCCTCGTGGCGTGTGCATGCCAATATGTACGACACGCTGATCGGCATGGACGTGCGAAACAGCTTCAAGCTCGTGCCGGGCCTCGCCACGGCGTGGAGAAGGGTCGATGACAAGACCATCGAACTCACTTTGAGAGAGGGCGTCAAATTCCACAACGGCGACGTCCTCACCGCCGAAGACGTGGCGTTCACCTTCGGGCCGGAGCGCATGTCGTCGGAAAAGGCGCCGACGTACGCGCTCACGCGGCCGACGCTCGGCAGGATCGAGAAGGTGGAAGCGATCGGGCCGATGTCGGTCCGCGTTACCGCGCGGGGCCCTGACCCGCTGCTCGAGCGCCGCGTCGCCCATTTCCCCGCCCAGATCATCAACAAGCGCGCCTATCTCGAGGCCAAGGACTTCGACAGCTGGTCGCGGTCGCCCGTGGGGACGGGCCCCTTCCGCATCGAGGATTGGCGCATCCACGACTATATCCTGCTCGAGGCCTTCGACGAATATTGGGGCGGCAAGCCCACGGTGCGAGCGCTCAAGTTCCGGGTCATCCCCGACACCTCGTCGCGGGTCGCTGGCCTGAAGGCCGGGGAGTTCGGCATCGTCACGGACATCCCGCCCGACCAGTTTTCAAACGTCGCGTCGTATCCGGGACTGGAAGTCGCGGGCGGGCCCATCGTCAATCACCGGGTCCTGGTCTTCGACACGACCAATCCCATCCTGAAGGACGTCCGCATTCGCCACGCGCTCAGCTTCGCCATCGACAGGGAAGCGATTGTCAAGGCGCTCTGGGACGGGCGGGTCGGGATTCCCAGGAGCCATCAATGGCCGGCCTTCGGCGACTTGTATTTCCCCGACTGGCCCAAGCCCGCCTATGATCCGGAAAAAGCGCGCGCCCTCGTCAAGGAGGCGGGTTACCAACGCCAGCAGATCGAGTACCGCACCTGGAACGACTACTACACCAACGAGATCGCCACGGCACAGGTCCTCGTCGAGATGTGGAAGGCGGTGGGCTTGAACGTGAACCTCTCCGTGAAGGAAACCACCCCGCAAGTCTATGCGCCGGAAGGGCGCGGCATCCGCAATTGGTCAAACAGCATGGTCTACCCAGATCCGCTTGGCGCCCTCTGGCGGCTGTATGGCGCCGGCAGCGTCGTCCAAACGGGTACGAAGGAATGGACGAACCAAGAGTTCAACGAATTGGGACATGTCCTCGAGACGAGCCTCGACACGCCAGAGCGTCAGCGGGCGTGGCGGCGCATGCTCGATATCTACGACAATGACGACCCCTGCGGCACGGTTCTGCATGAATTCGGCATCTTCTACGGCAAGCGCAAGGATATCGGCTGGACGCCGCTGCCAGTCGAATGGATGGATTTCCGGCCAGGCAGCCTCATGATGCAGGCCACGAGCAGTTGATTCGTGGTCACATGAAGTCTGGCGCCGACGGCGAGAACATCGTCATCGGCGCATGATCGAAGAGATGGCCCTGAGCTGCCTCAGTTAAGCCGCCCGGGGTTGCGCGCCTTTACCGCTCCGATGCCAAGTCCGCCGGATCGACAACAAGCCGGACACGGTCCGACACCCAAAGGACCTCCGAATAGCAAATCGGCGTTTCGTCAAGGTCGGTATCGACCTTCGTCGTGACGAGCACGGGCCTCGTCTTGGGCTGGCGCAGAAGGCGGGCTTCCGCCTCGCTTGGCAGCCGGGCAGTGATATGCGTGACGAGGCGCACATAGTCGCTGATGCCGTAGCTCGCGAAGAGCGCGGTGTTGGACTGCAAGGCGCGCCTGCGCTCGCAGAGAGCTGGAAAGCGGCGGACTGGAAAATACATCGTCGAGGCGGCGATGACGACCCCGTCGGCGCTACTCGCCGTCGCGACCCTGTGCACCGCCTCCTCCGGCCGCAGTCCCAGCTCGGCCGCGATCTCGGCCGTGGCCGGGACCTCGGAGGCGTCGAGAACGATTTCGCTCGGCTCGCGGCCCTGGCCCACGAGGTTCGCCGAGAAGCGCGTGCGCCTCGAGATAGCGTAGTCGATGATGTGATCGTGAATGAAGGTTCCGCGCCCCTGCTCGATCCGCACGAGGCCGCGATTTTCGAGTTCGGCCATCGCCTGGCGCACCGTGTGACGTCCAACGCCAAAGCGCGACATCAATTCAGGCTCGGTGGGAAGTTGGGTGCCGGGCCGAAGCTCGCCGGCTACGATCTCCTTTGCGAGCAAATCACCGATTTGCTCCCACAGAGGAGAAACACCTCTCTTACGGGCAAATGTGGGATCTGGCATAGCTAGCGAGATCGACGGATCGCGACTGGAATACCATGACCTCGGGAAGCCTGACGGATGGATCCGCCTGGGCTTTCCCGAGCCCCTTAATCCTTCGCAATCTCGGATGGGGCTTGTGCGATGTCCGACGGGGGTGGAGCTTCCGTCGCGAGTTCGGCCTTGCGCTGAGCGGCTTTCTCGTCCTTTTTCCGTTGCTTCTCTTCGCTGCGCGCCCGCGCCGCACGATCGCGCTCAGAGCGCTGCTGCCTGTAGTTGGGCTTGAAAGCCATCGCATTCCTTCCTTCCGCACATGGCGATTTCCGCCGGCTCTACTTCCCCGCAGCCTTTCGAAGAGCCTCGTTGATCCTGTCTTGCCAGCCCGGTCCACCCGCCTGGAAATGCTCGAGCACATCCTGGTCGATGCGCAAGGAGACGAGCTCCTTGGCATTGGGCAGGGACGGCTTCTTGGCAGCCGGCTCGATCGGCTGGATCGGCTTGGTCGTCGCCGACTTGAACGCGGCCTCGGCCACGTCCCGCGCACCCATCGTCCCACGGGATCTATGCGGCGGTATTGACATGCGATCTCCTAAACCTGCGCCGCGCCGACGATGATGTCGGGGGGCGCCTTTCCGTCCGAGGCCCAGTCGGCGCGCAATTCACTTTCGGCTTGGCTGAGCCCGCGAACAATCTCGGGTACGTCACCCATCACCTCGATTTGATGATCATTGTCAAACTCGATGATCGAGGCCACCCCCGATCCATGGGGGCGCACATACCGGACATGCGCCGGATTGACCGCCACGAAATCTCCGCCGCCCTTGAGTTTCTGCAACCTGCAAAACACGATCGCCATGGTCGTTACCGCCCTTCTTTGGGCCAAGCATATAGCGGAAAGAGCCGGATTGCACCCGTCGGGGCCGGCAAATTTCACGATTGGCCGCGAAAAGGATGCAGAATCGGGGCGGCGGCTTGGCCCAGCAACCGCTCGACCTCGGTCCGCGTCGGCGCCGCGGCGGCCGACCCCGCCTTGGTCGTCGACAGCGCGCCGCAAGCCGAGGCGAAACGGGCAGCCTCCATGAGGCTCCTCCCCTCGGACAGCGCCACCGCGAGGCCGGCGTTGAAGCAGTCTCCGGCGGCGACCGTGCTGACCGGCGTCACCGCGAAGGGAGGCACGAACCCCTCCGCCCCCACCCGGACCCACGTCGAGCGGGTGCTGGGCCAAGCCGCCGCCCCGAATATGCATACGATTAGCGGCCCATCGTGAAATTTGGCGGCCCAGACGGGGGCAAAACGGCTCTTT
>JBIOEJ010000008.1:0-72410 GCA_044445965.1 Hyphomicrobiales bacterium | reverse complement strand
GGTGGGGAATACGGCGCCGTTCGACGCGACGGGCCACCCGGCGATGAGCCTTCCCTGCGGCATGAGCGAGGGCCTGCCGGTCGGGCTCATGCTGATCGCCAAGCATTATGGGGAACCGGCGATCTATCAGGCGGCCGCGGCTTTCGAAGGGGCCGGCGACTGGAAGAAGATGTGAGGCGGCGCGGCGGCCAAGCCTTGCACCAAGACGACCGCGACGAAGACGAGGCGAGGGCCGCCATGACGACCAAGCCGCGACGGCATGAGCGGAGGCAAAGATGGATCTGGGTCTAAAGGGCAAGAACGTATTGGTCACCGGGGGCAGCAAGGGCATCGGCCGGGCGGTCGCCGATCTCTTCGCGGCGGAAGGCGCGAACGTCGCCATCTGCGCGCGCAATGCCGAAGAAGTCAGCCGGACGGTGAAGGCCTTGGCGCAGAAGGGCGTCAAGAGCTTCGGCAAGGCCATCGATGTCGCCGATCCCGCCGCATTGGCGCAATGGGTCGAAGGTGCAGCCGGCGAGCTCGGCGGCATCGATACTCTCGTCTGCAATGTCAGCGCGCTCGCCGTCGGCAACACGCCCGAGACCTGGGAGAAATCGTTTCGCACCGACATGATGCACACGGTCAATTCCGTTGCGGCCGCGCTCCCCTATCTGGAAAAGTCGAAATCCGCCTCGATCGCGATCATCTCGAGCGTCTCGGGCTTCGAGGTCGATTTCGCCGCGGGCTCTTACGGCGCCTTCAAGGCGGCGCTGATCCATTACGCCAAGGGCCTGAGCAATCAGCTCATCGGGAAGGGCATTCGCGTCAATTCCGTGTCGCCCGGCAACACCTATTTCGAAGGAGGCATCTGGCAGAACATCGAGCGTGGCATGCCTGACCTCTACAAGACCGCGATGGCCTTGAACCCGACCGGACGAATGGGCACGCCGCAGGAAGTCGCCGCCGGCGTCGTGTTCCTTGCGAGCCCGGTGGCGAGCCGCATCTCCGGCACCAAACTCATTATCGACGGCGCGCTGACCAAGGCCGTATGAATGACGTGCCGTGCCAGCGAAGAATGATATCCCAGCACCCCAGGTCGAGGCCGTCCCATGATCGCCATTCACCATGAGCGGCTGCGCGACCTCGTCGCCGACGTGTTCACGACAGCGGGCTGTTCGCGCGCCGAAGCGACGCGCATCGCGACTTATCTCGTCGGCGCCAATCTCGCCGGCCATGACAGCCACGGCGTCATCCGCGTTCCCGTGTATCTGCGCTGGCTGAGGGAAGGCCAAACAGTCCGCGACCAGAGCATCAGGATCGTCTCCGACACGCCGGTCATCGCCGTGATCGACGGGCAATTCGGCTTTGGCCAAACCGTCGCTCCGCAGGCCGTGGCGATCGGCATCGAGAAATGCAAGGCGATGGGATTATCCGCGATCGCGCTGCGCAATTCCGCGCATATCGGCCGTGTCGGCGACTTCGCCGAGATGGCGGCGGCCGAGGGCCTCGTCTCGGCGCATTTCGTCAATGCGGCGGGCAGCATCCTGGTCGCGCCGTACGGCGGCGTCGAACGGCGCTTCTCGACCGCGCCCTTCTGCATCGGCATTCCGCGACAGGGCCTCGCGCCCGTGATCCTCGATTTCGCGACCTCGCTCGTCGCGGAAGGCAAGGCCCTGGTCGCGAGCCGCGGGGGCAAGAAGCTCCCAGCCCACGCCCTGATCGGCCCTGACGGTGGCAGCAGCGGTGATCCGCGCCTGCTCTATGGCGAATACGAGCCGGCCGGCCCGCGCAATCACGGCCTCGGAAAGGGCGCCATCCGCGCCTTCGGCGAGCATAAGGGCTCGGGCCTTGCGCTGATGTGCGAGCTGATCGGCGGGGCGCTCACCGGCAATGGCGCGACCGAGCCGAACCGGCGCTTCTCGAACGGCATGTTGTCCATCTTCATCGATCCCGCCCGCATCGATGCCTCGGACTTCTTTCCGAGCGAAATCACCCGTTACCTTGCCTTCGTCAAGAGCGCGAAGCCGATCGAGCCGGGCGGCGAGGTGCTGGTCCCGGGCGAACCTGAAGAACGGGCAAGGAAGGAGCGCATGGCGAAAGGCGTGCCGCTTCCGCTGGACACCTGGGCGGCGATCACCGGCGCGGCGCGCGAGATCGGGGTTCCGGAGCAGCGGATCGAGGCGGCGCGGACAGCGGGATAAGGGAACTTGCGCGGATCAGATCCCGAATTCCCAGTTTTGATTTGGTCTACCTGGACGCGCCCTGTCTCATCCCAGAAGTCGGCTCAGAGTTTTCGGATAGGCTTCCACGGGGCGGGGAGATTTCGATGGCGGAAATAGGCCTAGCGAGCGGAAAAGCGGGACTCATACAGTTGCTGATGCGGCTCAGCAACTTCATCCAAGTCGGACGTCGCGCCGAAGTGAAATCGCTCAAGCAGCTAGCCGACGAAAAGTTCGGCGAGATTGATAAGACCCACCAGGTGTTCGTGCGACTATTGCGACAGCTTCGCAAGACGACAGCAACGGCGCTAGAGCGCCTTGAGCGGACCGATAATACGCACGAAGCGGTCAAGCAGCTAGAGAAGACCACTAAAGCTATTCAGGCCGTGCGTCTGGGCGCCGCCGATCGCCGTCGTGAGCAATATGAGGAAGCGAAGGTCTATGAAGAGAACATGGTGTCGAGCGCTGGCATCTTGGTCAAAATACCGCCCGAGGTCGCGGTGCAACTGATGACTTTCATGGCTTCTTTCTGCACATATTTCGAGCTAGAAGGCATCTACAATCACGAGCTTAAGAGGGCTTTGGTGCATGCTGAAGCAGTGGTAGACCGCTATAGGAATGCGATCGAAAGAAAGGCTGGTGGGAGCGAGAAGGAAACGCTTCGAAGGGACCTCAGCGAGATTTTAACCCAAACCCGAGGCGCCGACGACTTCCTGCGTGCTGGCTGGGCGAGCATCGCAATGTCCTATCATCGGCTAAATCTTCGCTTCCGCGAGTACGGGCTAAGCTAAAAGGTTAGGGCCGCTGATTGAGCGCCCCCATTCCCTCGGCCTTGTTTGCGGTCACTCGTTTGTATGGACGACGATTCGCATACGATGCTTCCCGTGAGGACTGCATGAAAATCGCCAGCTTCAACATCAACAACATCAAGCGCCAGCTGCCGAGCTTGCTAGACTGGCTGTGCGCGGCGAAACCCGACATCATCCGCCTGCAGGGAAACTCAAAGCGACAGATGAGGAAATTCCCGCAGAGGCGATACGGCATGCGGGCTTTGAGGCGGTCCTGGCCGATCGCTTGCAGAAAGAGCCCGGGCGAAATCCGGCGGAGGACGGGGATACGGTTGGTCGGCGAAACGCTAAGGCCAAGGCCCCCATCGGGGTCTGACGTGCCGGGGTATGCCTGCTTGCAATGCAAGAAGGCCACGTGAAAACAGAACATTGTTGCGTGCTGGAGTTCGACGCCGCCAAGCGGCTATAATGCGTATCGGTTGGCTCAGCTCAATGGTTCATTAAAACACTTTATCCCACGATGCACCAAATTCCTCGCGATCGTCTCATTATCGCCCTCAACGACGCGGACCTAGAAAAGTTCGTCTGGGAATGGGTGAGCCATAAGAGAGAATATACCGAGGTCGAGCGCTTCACCGGCGCAGGCGATATGGGGCGCGACGTCGTCGGCTATCTCACGAAGGAGCGGCACGAAGGCGGGTGGCACAATTATCAATGCAAGCAGTATGGCCGAACCTTGCCAACCGCCGTTGGAATCCATGAGGTCGGCAAGGTCCTCTATTACGGCCACCGAGGGGAGTTCACGGCGCCGACCGGTTTTTTCTTCGTCGCGCCACGCGGCGTCAATCGCACCCTGAGACGGTTGATCTCGAAACCCGCCGAGTTCAAGCAAGCGCTGATCGAGAAATGGAATGAATACTGCGCAGAAACGATTTCCGAGGGAACTCGAATCGACCTCGACCCAGCATTAAGAACATTCATTGAAGCTTGGGATTTTTCGTTGATCCGCGCGATCTCAGTGGACGCGATTCTAGCCGACCCGGCCAGCAAACCGGTCATGGTATCCTGGTTTGGTGACGACCCTGGGCCCCCACCCGCCGGAACGGTGCCGCCCGAGATCGAATCGCGCGAGATGCCCTATATTCGCCAGCTGCTTGAGGCCTATGGCGAGCGGGAGAAGTGCACGTACAAGGGCCATGTGAGCGTGAAGGATCACGCCCAGTATGGACCGCACCTACACATGCAGCGCGAGCGGTTTTTCGACGCGGACGCTTTCTCGCGGTTCTACCGCGACAACACCATGAGCGAGGAGATCGAAAGGCTTCGACACGACATGTACCACGGCGTTGCGGACGTTCATCGGGCCAGCCATGCCGATTCGCTGTCCCGCGTCGATGCGGTAATGATGCAAGCGGCAAACGTTCAGCCGGCTGGCGCGTTAGCAAAATACGCCCGCGTGCCGGTCAAACAGGGGATCTGCCATCACTTCGCGAACGACGGACAGCTCCAATGGAGCAAGAAGTGACGGACGGTGGAACTCCTGGCGTCGCGCTCTTCAATGGTGCGCTCGAAACAGGCGTGCGCGCTATTGTCATGCTGGATGCCGCATTTCCACGTTCGTTCGATCTTGCGTGGCTGACATGGTGCGACCACCTCGTTGTGCATACTGGCGACGTTGGAGGTCCGCCAAGCATTCATCCCGATATTCCCCAGCGTACGGGGGAACTGCTGGTTCGCCGCCGGCTGGTAGAAGAAGGGATCAATCTGATGCGACGGCTGCACATGATTGACGCGACCGTGAGCGCCGAAGGCGTTGTCTTTCAGGCAGGTGAAGAAGCTTCGGCCTTCGTCGACTCCTTGCGCACGGGCTATGCGATCGAGTTGAAGATGCGGGCGGCTTGGCTTGCGAACTATCTCGCCGGAATGTCTGACGAGGCAATGGCAGCGCTTATCGCCGACCGTATCGGACGGTGGGCGGTCGAGTTTCAGGGCGAAGTCGG
The DNA here is from genome assembly GCA_044445965.1 of Hyphomicrobiales bacterium. Taxonomy (GTDB): domain Bacteria; phylum Pseudomonadota; class Alphaproteobacteria; order Rhizobiales; family Beijerinckiaceae; genus GAS188. The sequence goes on along the minus strand of JBIOEJ010000008.1, from coordinate 67,424 downwards.
CCCGGCGGGATCGGCACCATGAGCGCATCCAGAGCAGGTCTCACCATCGCCAATCTCATGTTCACCGGAGCGCCTGAGGAGAAAGCTGGGCTCGTCCTGCAGCCGGGCCTCAATGTGCTGTACGGTGCCTCGAACACGGGCAAGTCATTCACCGTAAGGACAATCGATTTCATGCTCGGAAGCACCCGCCCCCTCCGTGACATAAGGGAGCGGAATGGCTTTGAGCGTGCCTGGATGGCGGTAACGCTGCCGAAGGCGGGCGACGTTACGCTGATGCGACCGCTCGTCGGAGGCTCCTTCGAGCTGTACCCGGGGCATGTGTGCACGCCGGAAGCGGCCAGTGAGAACATTCGCCAGCTTTCGGCGAAGCACCATCACGCAAATACAGACAATATTTCCCAGTTCCTGCTGGATGAGCTCGGCTTCGAGGGGAAATGGGTGGCAACCGATGTCTATGGCAAAAAGCGGAGTCTCAGCTTCCGGGACCTTGCGCGGTTCTGCATCGTTGACGAGACCGCGATCCAAGGCGAGGCGTCGCCCGCAGAATCCGGCCAATATCTAAGCCCAACCGTGGAGCGTAGCGTATTCAAGTTGCTGATTACCGGCCAAGACGATAGCGCGATTATTCCTGTCGTGGATCGGAAGACATTCAAGACCTCAACGGCCGCGAAGCTTGAGGTTGTCGATGAATTGATCACTGCTGTCAGCGACGAACTCACGGCGGACTTTCCAAACGCTGATCAGCTACCCGACCAAAGCGGTCTCCTTGAGGAAAGCTGGGCGCGGGCGCAACGCGACGTGCAAATGGCGCAGGAATCCATTCGCGCGCGGCTTAGCGCAAAACGCCAATTGGCTTCTGATATTTCTAATCGCGAGCGACGGCGTGCTGAGATCCAGATCAATTTGGGGCGGTTCGAGCAGCTTGAAGAGGTCTATCGCTCGGATATCGAACGTCTGCAGGCAATCGAGGAAGCCGGATTTCTGCTAGCGCTGGGAGGTGACAAGGATTGTCCCTTGTGCGGTGCCCCACCGGAGGCGCAGCGGCACGTGCATGGGCTTGCCGATATTGAGAAGGCGCGGGACGCAGCTGGCGCCGAAATCGACAAGATCAAGCAGCAGCGCACCGACCTCCGCGCGACGATCGAACAGCTTAGTACTGAGGGACAGGAAATTGAGCGGACGCTCGAGCGACTCGATGATCAACTGACAAATCTGGAGTCAGAACTGGCTAGCCTTGCACCCGCGGCCGATGTAGCGAAGAAGCATGTCGATGAATTGCTCTCGGTCCGGGATGAAGTCCGCCGCGGACTCACGCTACTTGATCAACGGCAATCGCTGACGATGCGGCGCGAAGAGTTGTCCGCTTTAAAACCCGCTTCCAAGGCCGAGAGGCCCCGGCTCGGCGCCTCCGGTCCGACTGTGCATGACTTCGCACAGACGGTCAGCAAGGTGCTTGAGGAATGGCAGTTTCCGGGCAACCGGCATGTCTCATTCGACGAAGGCACGTACGATTTGCGGATTGACGGGAAGAGCCGCCGCGATAATGGCAAGGGCGTTCGGGCGATTACGCACGCCGCGTTCAAAGTTGCGCTGGTCATGTTCTGCCGCGAGCGCGGGTTGCCCCACCCAGGATTTCTGGTCTTGGACACACCCATGCTGACCTATCGTGATCCACTCCGCTCGAAGGAAGGGCCGTTGGATCCCGACGAGCAGGCAATTCGCAACACATCGCTTAAGGAGTTTTTCTTCGAGCACTTGTCGAAGCTTGCCGGACTCGGACAATTCATTGTGGTCGAAAATGTCGATTTGCCGGACGGTATCGAACGGCTTGCTCATATGGAAGTCTTTACCGGCGATTCGACAACCGGACGAGTAGGATTGTTTCCGACCTCTGTCCATCCGTCCTAATGACTGTTACGAGGCTCGGCGAAGCGGGATGCACAAAACCGCCGTACTGGATAACCAATATAATGTGCTTTTCGAGAAGCGATATTTCAAACATTCAATGCCAATAATGATATTATATTACATATACTTACGGTCGAGCTGAACGATGTTCGGAAGCCGCGCTTCGCTCGGCCGCGAGCCGATTTGTTCTAGACCGACATCAGGCGGCGGACATCGGCGTCGTTCATGTCGGCGCCGGCGCCCGAAAGCACGATCTCGCCGCGATCCATGACGAAGAACTTGTCGGCGAGCTGCTTGGCGAAGTCGAAATATTGCTCGACCAGCAGGATCGCGATCTCGCCCGAGCAGCGCAGATAATCGATCGCCGCGGCAATCTGCTTGATGATCGAGGGCTGGATGCCCTCGGTCGGCTCGTCGAGGACGATGAGCTTGGGGCGCATGACGAGGGCGCGGCCGATCGCCAGCTGTTGCTGCTGACCGCCTGAAAGGTCTCCGCCCCTGCGGCGCAGCATATCCTTCAGCACGGGGAAGAGCGAAAACACCTCTTCCGGAATGGAATGCTTGGCGCGCGGCAGGGGGGCGAAGCCGGTTTCCAGATTCTCGCGGACGGTGAGCAGCGGAAAGATTTCACGCCCCTGCGGGACATAGGCGATGCCGCGCCGCGCGCGCTGATGCGGCGGCAGGGTCGTGATGTCCTCACCCTCCCAGCCGATATGGCCCGCAGCTACCGGCTGCTGCCCGGTGACGGCGCGCAGCAGCGTCGTCTTGCCGACACCGTTGCGGCCGAGCACGCAAGTGACCTGGCCGTGCTCGGCCGAGAGCGAGATGCCGCGCAATGCCTGCGCCGCGCCATAGTAGAGATCGACCTTGTCGACGTTCAGCATGATGGTCACTCCAGGGCAGGGCGACATTTCCTCAAATCACCGACCCTTCAAGTCTTTGTTATCTCGCGTGTCCTCATCGCAAAACCGGCGTCCACTTTTGCGGGACACGCTCCGTCTTTGTTTTGTCGCGTGTCCTCATCGCAAAACCGGCGTCCACTTTTGCGGGACACGCTCTAGCGTCCGAGATAGACTTCGATCACGCGCTCGTCGGCGCTGACCTTGTCGAGCGAGCCTTCCGCTAGCACCGCCCCCTCATGCAGCACGGTGACCTGCACGCCGAGCGCTGCCACGAAGCTCATATCGTGCTCGACGACGATGACCGAATGATCCCGCGCGATCTCCTTGAGGAGACGCGCGGTCTCGGAGGTCTCCGCGTCCGTCATGCCGGCAACCGGCTCGTCGACGAGCAGGAGCTTGGGCTCCTGGGCGAGCAGCATGCCGATCTCGAGCCATTGCTTCTGGCCGTGGCTCAGCGAACCCGCCAGGCGCGCGCGCACGGCCGAGAGGCGGGTCGTATCGAGGATCTTGTCGATCCGCCGCCCCGCCTCGCCGCTGATGGACCAGGAGAGGTTCGAGATCACTTCGCGGGGCGCCTTGAGCGCCAGGATGAGATTGTCCTCGACCGTGTGACTCTCGAAGACTGTCGGTTTCTGGAACTTGCGGCCGATGCCGAGGCCGGCGATCTGCGCCTCGTCGAGCCTTGTGAGCTCGATACTGCCTTCGAAGAGCACATCGCCTTTGTCGGGGCGGGTCTTGCCGGTGATCACATCCATCATCGTGGTCTTGCCGGCGCCGTTCGGGCCGATGATGGCGCGCATCTCGCCGGGCTCGATGGTCAAGGACAGCTCGCGCAGCGCCTTGAAACCGTCGAAGGAAACCGACACCCCGTCGAGATAGAGAAGGCTGCGGATGAGCTCGGCCATCGTCTTACCTCGCCGGGATCGAGGTTTCCTCCACCGTGTCGGTGGAAGGTGCAGGGGTCGGATCGGCGACCGGCGCGGGCGAAGATCTCGGCCGGAACAAGCCCAAGACGGTGCCGAGCACGCCTTTCGGCAGGAACAGGGTGACGAGCACGAACAGGCCCCCGAGCGCGAACAACCAATATTCCGCGAGCGGGCCGCTGGTGAAAGTCGTCTTCGCCCAAGCGACGAGGATCGCGCCCAAAGCCGCACCGACCAGCGTCCCGCGTCCGCCGACCGCAACCCAGATGACCATCTCGATCGAGTTTCCGGGCGCGAACTCGGACGGGTTGATGATGCCGACCTGAGGCACATAGAGCGCGCCGGCGATCCCCGCGAGGCAGGCCGAGATCGTGAACACGAAGACCTTGTAGTTCTCGACGCGATAGCCGAGGAAGCGCACCCGGCTCTCGGCATCGCGGACAGCGATGAGCACCTTGCCGAGCTTCGAGGCGACGATGGCGCGGCATAAGAGATAGCCGAGCGCGAGCGCCAGGCAGGTGGCCGAGAACAGCGCCGCGCGCGTCGCATCGGCCTGCACCGGAAAGCCGAGAATATCCTTGAAATCGGTCATGCCGTTATTGCCGCCGAACCCCATATCGTTGCGGAAGAAGGCGAGCTGCAACGCATAGGTCATCGCCTGGGTGATGATGGAGAGATAGACGCCGGTGACGCGCGAGCGGAAGGCGAACCAGCCGAACACGAAGGCGAGAATGCCGGGCGCCATCAGCACCATCACGGCGGCGAAGGGGAACCCATCGAAGCCCGACCAGTACCAGGGCAGCTTCGTCCAGTTGAGGAAGACCATGAAATCCGGCAGCAGCGGGTTGCCGTAGACCCCGCGCGAGCCGATCTGGCGCATGAGATACATGCCCATCGCATAGCCCCCGAGCGCGAAGAAGGCGCCATGGCCGAGCGACAGGATGCCGCAATATCCCCAGACGAGATCGAGGGCGACGGCAAGCAGCGCGTAGCACAGATATTTCCCGGCGAGCGCCATGCCGCCCGTGGAGACATGCAGCGCCGAAGACGCCGGAGCCATGAGGTTCGCGAGCGGCACGGCGATGGCGGCGATCGCCAGGAGCCCGAGAAACGCCGCGCCCAGCGGCCCCACGAATCCGAAAGGTCCGGAGGCGCGCATGGTCAGGCTTCGACCGCGCGGCCCCTCAGGGCGAACAGCCCCCTCGGCCGTTTCTGGATGAACAGGATGATGAAGACCAGGAGCGCGATCTTGCCGAGCACCGCGCCGGCGAAAGGCTCGAGGAACTTGTTCGCCATGCCGATCGACAAGGCGCCGATCAGAGTACCCCAGAGATTGCCGACGCCGCCGAAGACCACGACCAGGAAGGAATCGATGATGTAGCCCTGGCCGAGATTGGGCGAGACATTGTCGATCTGCGACAGGGCGACGCCGGCGAGCCCGGCGATGCCTGAGCCCAGGCCGAAGGTGAGCGCGTCGATCCAGTTGGTCCTGATGCCCATCGAGGACGCCATGCGCCGGTTCTGGGTGACGGCGCGCGTACGCAAGCCGAAGCTGGTGAAGCGCAGTACGATCTGCAACGCTACGAACACGGCCACCGCGAACAGGATGATGGCAAGACGGTTCAGGGTGATCTGCATGCCGCCGAGCTGGAAGGCGCCGGACATGAAGTTCGGCGTATCGACCTCGCGGTTGGTCGGACCGAAGCCGGTGCGCACCGCCTGCTGCAAGATGAGCGAAATGCCCCAGGTCGCGAGCAGGGTTTCGAGCGGCCGACCATAGAGAAAGCGGATGACGCTGCGCTCGATGACCATGCCGGCGATACCGGAAACCAGGAAAGCCGCCGGAATGGCGAGGGCGAGAGCAAGGCCCATATTCGTCGAGCCGTGCTGGCGCATCGCGTCCTGGATCACGAAGGTCGTGTAGGCGCCGAGCATCACCATCTCGCCATGGGCCATGTTGATCACGCCCATCACGCCGAAGGTCACGGCAAGACCGATGGCGGCGAGCAGCAGCACGGAGCCGAGGGACAATCCGTACCAGGCATTCTGGACGGTCGCCCAAAGGGCAAGGCGGTTCTCTATGGACGATATCGCGGAGGCCGCCGCCTCCTTGATCGAGGCGGAGGCGTCGGGAGCGATCGACCGCAACAGCGACAAGGCGTCCTGGTCGCCACGATCGCGGATCAGGCGTATGGCCTCGAGGCGATCGGCCTCCGGCGCATCCGCCTTCTGGATGAGGATGGCGGCGCGGGCCTGCTGCACGACCCGCTTCACGGACGGATCGGCTTCCTTGGACAGTGCCGCGTCGAGGGCCGCGAGCGCCGTGGGATCGCGCGACTTGAACACGGCTTCCGCGGCTTCGAGCCGCTTCGCCGGATCGGCTGCCATGAGGGTAAGCGAGCCGAGCGCCGCCTCGATCGTCGAGCGCACGCGATTGTTGAGCCGCACCGGCTTCAGCCCGCCCGGCGGATCGGCGATCTCGGCCGAGGTCGCGGCGTCGAAAGTCTTGCCGGCCTCGTCCTTGTAGAAGACGCGCTTGTCGGACGGGCTGTAGAACAGTCTTCGGTCGGCCAATGCCGAAATGATGATCTGCGCGGCTTCGTCTCCGCTTGCGGCGAGAGCCGTGACCGCGCCTTCGATCTCGCCGAAGTTCTCGGTGGCGAAGCGCGTCACCAATTCGGCGCGGCCGGCCGCTTGAGCAGATGGAACGGCCCAGAAGATAAAGGCCAGAAGCAAGCTGAGCCCATGGAGCAGGCGCGTGCGTGACCGCATCTATTTCTCGTTCGTCATTCGACGGCGCGATCCCTCCCCCGCCGAGCGGGGAAGGGATGACAGCCGATCATGTCAGCGTTCATATCAGGGCTTGATGATCGGCCCAAGGACGACATGCGCAGGCATGTCTTGCCGCTGGCATCGGACTACGAGCCTTGACCGCCGCATTTGCCGGTCTTGACGTTGAAATTGCCGCAGCTCAAGGGCTTGCGCCAATCGGCGATCAGGTCCTTCGAGCCTTCGAGATAAGGCGACCATTCGTTCGCCACCACGAGCCCCGCCGTCTGCCAGACGACCGAGAACTGGCCGTCTCCCTGCACCTCGCCGATGAAGACCGGCTTGGTGATATGATGGTTCGGCATCATGGCCGAATAGCCGCCGGTGAGGTTCGGCACGGCGACGCCGATCAGCGCGTCGATCACCTTGTCCGGATCGGTGGTGCCGGCCTTCTCGACCGCCTTCACCCACATGGCGAAGCCGATGACATGGGCTTCCATCGGATCATTCGACACGCGCTTCGGGTTCTTGGTGTAGGCCTGCCATTTGGCGATGAAGGCCTTGTTATCCGGCGTATCGATCGACTGGAAATAATTCCAGGCGGCGAGATGGCCGATGAGCGGTTTGGTGTCGATGCCGGCAAGCTCTTCTTCGCCGACAGAGAAGGCGACGACCGGAATATCGGTCGCCTTGAGGCCCTGGTTGCCGAGCTCCTTGTAGAAAGGCACGTTGGCGTCGCCGTTGATGGTCGAGACGACCGCCGTCTTCTTGCCCTCGGAGCCGAATTTCTTGATCGCGGCGACGCGGGTCTGCCAATCCGAATAGCCGAAAGGCGTATAGTTGATCGAGATGTCGGCGTCGGCCACGCCCTTCGACTTCAGATAGGCCTCGAGGATCTTGTTCGTGGTACGGGGATAGACATAGTCGGTGCCTTCGAGGACCCAGCGCTTGATGCCTTGGTCCATCAGGTAGTCGACGGCCGGGATCGCCTGCTGGTTCGGCGCGGCGCCGGTATAGAACACGTTCCTCTCGCTCTCCTCGCCCTCATATTGCACCGGATAGAAGAGCACCGAATCGAGCTCCTTGAACACCGGCAGCACGGATTTGCGCGACACCGAGGTCCAGCAGCCGAACACCGCCGCGACCTTGTCCTTGCCGATCAGCTCCCGCGCCTTCTCAGCGAAGAGAGGCCAATTCGACGCAGGGTCGACGACGACCGCTTCGAGCTTCTTGCCGAGCAGACCGCCTTTCTTGTTCTGCTCGTCGATCAGCATCAACATGACATCCTTCAGCGTGGTCTCGCTGATCGCCATGGTGCCCGACAGCGAGTGGAGGATGCCGACCTTGATCGTATCGTCCGCGCGCGCGGCAGCAGCGGCCACCCCGGCGAGCGTCGCGCCGAGCGCGAGCCCCAGGACGGCCCTCCGGTTGATTTGATAACGCATCGACCCACACCTCCAGGGTTTTTGTTTTGCGTCGCCACATGCGACGCCCAGAGGTTGGCAAGTCCTGTGCCAGGGGGGGTTGCTGAATCGTTGCGGGCAACCGCCCGCCAGCACGGGCTTTGGAACAAAATCTGCCTAGTAATTCCTTAGCTGCCCGTTTTTTGGGCAGCTATTCGACCTGCTCATGGCATGTCGCCCCAGCATTGCGGCGCAGCATCGGCCGTCTCAATCCTTGGCACGCTCCACATAGGAGCCATCGGCCGTCATGACCACGATCCGCGTGCCGACCGCGATATGCGGGGGCACCATGGTGCGCACGCCATTGGAAAGCTTCGCCGGCTTATAGGATGAGGAGGCGGTCTGGCCCTTGGTCGTCGGCTCCGTCTCGACCACTTCGAGCACGGCGCGCTGCGGCAGCTCGATGGCGATCGGCGTCTCCTCATGGATCGACAGCTTCACCTTCATCTCGGGAGCGAGATAGGGTGCTTGATCGCCGATGATATCGGCCGGCACCTGCACCTGATCGTAAGTGTCGGAATTCATGAAGTGGAAGCCCTCGCCATCCTCATAGAGGAAGGTGTAGTCCCGATCTTCCACATGGGCGCGCTCGACTTGCTCCGTGGTGCGCCAGCGCTCGGAGACCTTCACCCCGTCCGAGATGCGCCGCATATCGACCTGGGTCACCGGCGTGCCCTTGCCCGGATGGATGTTCTCGGCGCTCAAGATGACGTAGAGCTTGTCGTCGATATCGACGACCGCTCCCTTGCGAAGCGAACTGGCGATGACCTTCACGGTTCTCAATCCTCGAATGTTGGCGCGCTCGCGAGCGCCGGCAGGCGCCGTCTCGCGGCGTGGCGCGAGCCCGGCCCTCCTCCTTCCAGCTTTGCGAGCCGAAGGCAAGTGAGGCATGCACGGCCCGAGCGCCTCGCCCCTCCCCTCGCCCTGGTGGACGCCGCATGCGCATCGCGACCGCGCTCCCGTGCTGCGTGCGCGCGGACGTATCATCCAGGCGATTCGCGGCTGGTTCCAGGAGCAAGGCTTCGTCGAGGTGGAAACCGGAATCCTCCAGGCCTCGCCGGGCAATGAGACGCATTTGCATGCGCTCTCCACCGAGATCGAGGGGCCTGACGGGGCACGCCGGCCGCTCTACCTTCACACCTCGCCGGAATTTGCCTGCAAGAAGCTGATCGCCGCCGGCGAGACGCGCATCTTCACCTTGGCGCGGGTCTTCCGCGACAAGGAGCGCGGCGCGCTGCATCACCCCGAATTCACCATGCTCGAATGGTATCGCGCCAATGAGGGCTACGAAGCGCTCATGGAGGATAGCGCGGCGCTCCTCGTGGTCGCGGCCAGGGCCTGCGGCGCCACGACCTTGCGCTGGCGCGACAGGCAGGCTGACCCTTTCGCGGGGCCGGAGCGATTGAGCGTTCCCGACGCATTTGCCCGGTTCGCCGGGATCGACCTCATGAGGGCGCTCGAAGCAGGACCCGATGCGGCGCGCCATCGGCTCGGGGAAGCGGCGCAGAAAGCCGGCTTGCGGGTCGCTGGCGATGACGAGCTCGGCGACATCTTCAGCCGCGTCATCACCGAAAAGGTCGAGCCCAATCTCGGCCTGGGGAAGGCGACGATCCTGTTCGACTACCCGATCTCGCAAGCCGCGCTCGCCCGCCCCAAACCCGCCGATCCGAGGCTCGCCGAGCGCTTCGAGCTCTATGCCTGCGGCGTCGAACTCGCCAACGCCTTCGGCGAGCTGATCGACGCCGCCGAGCAGCGCCGCCGTTTCGAGGCCGATATGGACGACAAGCAGCGCCGTTACGGCGAGCGCTATCCGCTCGACGAGGACCTGCTCGCGGCGCTTACCCTGATGCCGCCGACGAGCGGCAGCGCGCTGGGGCTCGACCGCCTGATCATGCTCGCGACCGGCGTCGCCCGGATCGAGGACGTTCTGTGGACCCCCATGCCGCGCTGACGGGCGAGAGGGCTTGACCCGGGGGCAAGGAGCGACGGTCCGCTTGGCAGGCAGTTGGCATGCTGCAGGGCTTGACGTCGCGTGGCTCGGCGGCGACTGAGGAACGATGCGAACGCACCCTGCCTCCATCTCCGCGCGCCGCGCCAAGGCTGCGCCCGCGTTGACCGACGCGGCCGCCCTGGCGGCGGCAGGGTTAGTGCCGCGCCGGCGCCTCGGCGAAATCGAGCGGGTCGCCGCCCGCTATGCGGTCGCGATCACGCCTTCCATCGCGGCCCTGATCGATCCGGCGGACCCCGCAGATCCGATCGCTCGCCAATTCGTTCCCGACGCGGCCGAGCTGACGCAGGCGCGCGACGAACACTCCGACCCGATCGGCGACGACGCCCATTCGCCGCTCGAGGGGCTGGTGCATCGCTATCCCGACCGCGTGCTCATCAAGCTCTCCAGCCTGTGCCCGGTCTATTGCCGATTCTGCTTTCGGCGCGAAACGGTCGGGCAAAAGGGCAAGGCGCTGCTCGCCAACGAAGCGCTCGAGGCGGCGATTGCCTATGTCGCGGCTCGACCCGCCATTTGGGAAGTCATCTTCAGCGGCGGCGATCCCCTCATCCTCTCGCCGCGCCGCATCCGTGACGTCGTGCGGCGCGTCGGCGCGATCGCTCACGTCAAGGTGATGCGCTGGCATACGCGGGTGCCGGCGACCGCGCCCGAGCGCATCACCGTTCCTCTCATCCGCGCCCTGAAATGCGCCGGCAAGGCCGTGTATGTGGCGCTCCATGCCAATCACCCGCGCGAGCTCACCTCCGAGGCCCGCTCCGCCTGCGCAAGATTGATCGATGCCGGCATTCCCATGCTCAGCCAGACGGTGCTCCTGAAAGGCGTCAATGATGACGAGGCGACGCTCGCCTCCTTGATGCGGGCTTTCGTCGAGACGCGCATCAAGCCCTATTACCTGCACCATCTCGATCGCGCGCCGGGCACGGCGCATCTTCGCGTGCCGATCGAGCGCGGCCATGAATTGATGCGCGCCCTGCGCGGGCGAATATCGGGCCTATGCCAGCCGAGCTACGTCCTCGATATCCCCGGCGGCCACGGGAAATCCCCGATCGGGCCTGCCTATTTGACGGGTGGCTCGACGCGAGCCGACCGTCCGGGCTGGACCGTGGAGGATTTCTCAGGCGCGTCGCATGACTATCCGCTGCCCCGACAGGCTGAGCAGGGGTGAAATAGGCGGTTAGGGCTGATACACGTAGATTCTTGTTGCTCTGCCGGCATATCGCAGCTTACGCTCGCCGCAGGAAGGTTTGCTGGGGGGTCCCGATCCGGACCTGACGGGCTGAGGAGTCTTCGACATTTCCGGCTTGCGCCGGTGGCGAATGTCTCGCAGCCTTCCCGGGACCAATGGCAAGCTTCTTGCCTCAAATAATTCCGCGGGCGCGCTGCAACGGCCGCGGTAACAAAAAGGGTTAGGCCGTCAACGAGGTGAAGTCCATGAAACAGTCCAAACATACGCGCCGTGCATTCAATGTCGCCGCCGTCGCGAGCGTCGCGGCCCTGGCGGGTGTCGCAGGCATCTCCGGCCTGCAAGCGCAACAGAAAACCGTCAAGCTCGGCATGACCTTGCCGTTCACCGGCGCGGACGCCGATGACACCTCGAAGATCGCGCACGGCTTCCAGATCGCGATCGACGAGGCGAACGCCAAGGGCGGCGTCGCGGGCTACAAGATCGAGGTCGTGACTTATGACAGCGGCACCGCGACGGCCGGCCAATATGATCCCGCGCAAGCCGCGACCAATACCAAGAAGCTGATCTCCGATCCGGCGGTCATCGCCAATCTCGGTCCGGAAATGAGCGGGGAAGGCAAGGCGATGACGCCGATCCTGAGCGAGGCTGACCTCGCCACGATCACGCCGAGCTCGACCAATCCCGACATCACCGATCCGAAGATGGCAGGGCAATTCAAGCCCAAGGGGCGCGCCATCTATTTCCGTACAGTGACGACGGACGCCTACCAAGGCCCGAACATGGCGAATTTCTTCGCCCAGACCCTCAAGGCGAAGTCGGTCTACGTCCTCGACGACTCGGGCGCATACGGGGTCGGCATCGCGGACTCGTTCCAAAAGCAGGCCGAAAAAGACGGCATCAAGATCTTGGGCCGCGATCAGCTCAACCCCAAGGAGGCCGACTACACGACCATCCTGACCAAGATCAAAGGTCTGAAGCCCGATGCCCTCTATTATGGCGGCGTGGCGCAGGCGGGCGTCAAGCTTGCCAAGCAAGCCTATGACGTCATTCCGGCCATGCCCAAGGGCGGCGGCGACGGCGTCCAGGGCGGCAGCTTCCTGAAAGGCGGCGGCTTCCCGGCGATCGAGGGGTGGTATTCCACCAATGCCGGCCCCCATCTCACCGAGGATCCGGCGGCGGCGGCCTTCGTCAAGACCTTCACGGACAAGTACAAGGACGTACCGAGCGACTACTCGATCACCGCTTATGACGCGGCGCTCGTCGTCCTCGACGCCATCAAGCGCGTCGTGGACAGCAAAAAGGAGCTGACTCGCTCGAATGTGCGCGACGCCATGCAGACCACCAACCTCAAGACCTTGCAAGGCGTGATCTCGTTCGACGAGAACGGCGACATCAAGGACCGCACCGTCAGCGTCTTCCAATACAAGCACAACGCCAAGTATCCCGACGATGACCTCACGCATCAGAATCCGTATATCGGGGTCGCTCCCCAGTCCTGATTGCACTTGATTTGATGCTGAAACGGGAGTCCTAGCGTGGAATTTGGGGATATCCTGCTTCAGCAGGTCATCAATGGGGTGAGCCTGGGCGCGATGTATTCGCTTCTCGCGCTCGGGTTCACCATGGTCTACGGCATTATCGAGCTGATCAACTTCGCCCATTTCAACATCTTCATGGTGGGCTCCTTCATCGCGTTGTGGATGATGCAGGCCATGGGGTTCGTGGGCCAGAGCCATATTCTCTATGGCTTGCCCCTGATCGGCCTGCTGGTGCTGGTGCTCGTCGTCACCATGTTGGGTACCGGGCTGCTCGGCGCGCTCATCGAGCGCTTCACGCTGCGGGCGCTGCGCGGCGTATCGGGAACGGCGCCGATGATCACGACCATCGGCCTCTCCTACATCCTGTTCAACGTGATCCTGCTGACCACCGGCGCCGACTCCAAGAACTATTCCAATCCGATGCCGAATATCCGCTGGGAGATCGGCGAGGCGGTGCTGCGCCTGCGCGAGGTCCTGCTCTGGGCCCTCTCGATCGCGCTCATGATCGCGCTTCACTATTTCGTCCGCCACACCAAGATGGGCAAGGCCATGCAGGCCACCGCCCAGGACCAGGAAGCGGCGCGCATGGTCGGCGTCGATGTCGACCGGGTGGTCATCATCACCTTCTTTCTCGGCTCGGCGCTTGCCGGCGCTGCCGGCTTTATTTTCGGGCTCTATTACAATTATACGAGCTTCATTATCGGTTATACAGCTGGCCTTCGCGCCTTTACGGCGGCTGTGCTCGGCGGCATCGGCAATATCCCGGGCGCCATGCTGGGCGGAGTGTTGATCGGGCTCATCGAATCGCTCGGCGGCCAGTATCTCGAAGTGCGCTGGACCGACGTGATCATCTTCTCGATCCTGGTGCTGGTGCTGGTCTTCAGGCCGACAGGCCTGCTCGGCCGCGCGGCGCCGAGCAAATCCTGAAGGGACATCCCCATGCCCCGGCCTCAGCTTCAGCCTTCCGAGACGGCCGCCCCGCCGGCCATGGGCCGCGGAGCGAGCTTCATTCCGGCCATTTGGGATCGCGCCAAGGGTGCGGGCGGACGACGCGCCTTCATCGTCTCGCTCATGGTGCTCGGCGTGCTGTTCCCGCTCATCGACGGCAACGAGGGCGATATCGACGCCGCGGCGAACGCGCTAGCCTTCGCCATCCTGGCGCTCGGCCTCAATATCGTGGTCGGCTTCGCGGGCCTGCTCGACCTCGGCTACGCGGCCTTCTTCGCCATCGGCGCTTACGCCTACGGCATTTTTTCCTCCTACCAGGTGCAGCCGGAATGGTCGAGCTTCTGGGAGGTTTTCCAATGGCTTGGCCTCGTCCAGCACCTCCAGCAAGGGGATGGGCCGGGCACCGTGCATTTCACGGTTTCGTTCTGGCTGATGCTGCCGATCTCGGCGCTCATCACCGCCTTCTTCGGCGTCTTGTTCGGCGCCCCGACCTTGCGCCTCAAGGGCGACTACCTCGCCATCGTGACCTTGGGCTTCGGCGAGATCGTGCCGATCGTGGCGCGCAACACGCCCTATCTGACGAATGGCGCCATGGGGTTGAACGGGGTCGCCTCACCCTCGCTGTTCGGCTACGTTTTCGGCGTCAAATCGACACCCTTCTTCTATCTCGGCCTAGCGCTCGCGGCATTGCTCATTTTCGTCAGCCTGCGTCTCAAGAATTCGCGCATCGGCCGCGCCTGGCTCGCCATTCGCGAGGACGAGGTCGCGGCGGAAGCGATGGGCGTCAACCGCGTCAAGCTGAAGCTGCTCGCCTTCGCGATCGGCGCCGCCTTCGCCGGCGCGACCGGCACCTTTTATGTCGCGAAGCTGCAGACCGCCTCGCCGGAAATGTTCATGTTCCCCGTCTCGGTCATGCTGCTCGTCATGATCGTGCTTGGCGGCATGGGCAGCGTCGCCGGCGTCGTGCTCGGCGCCTTGATCCTGCAGCTCCTGCAGTCCTGGTTCCTGCAGGACATGTCGCAATGGATCCACGCCTTCGGCAATCTCACCGGCATCGAATATTTCCAGAAGCTGGACCTCGTGCAGTCGATCGAGCTGATCTTCGGCATCATCCTCGTGGTGATGATGCGCTTCAGACGACAAGGTCTCATACCCGAGCGCGCCGCGGTCACGGCGCTGACCCATGCCCAACAGACCGCGACGCCTTCGCGCGGCGGCATCCAGGGCGGCCTTGCGCCGCTGCACCGCAGGACGATCGACCCGACGAAACCGCTGCTCGAGATAAAGGGCCTCTCCAAATCCTTTGGCGGCATTCGGGCCGTGCGTGACCTCGACTTGACGGTGATGCCGGGCTCGATCGTCGGCATCATCGGCCCGAATGGCTCCGGCAAGACGACTTTCTTCAATCTGGTGACGGGCCTCACTCAGCCTGACGGCGGCAAGGTGCGGCTCGCCGGCGAGGATGTGACCGGCCTCCTGCCCCACGTCATCGTCGAGCGCGGCATCGCGCGTACCTTCCAGAATCTGCGGCTTTTCGCCAATATGACGGTGATGGAGAATGTGCTTGTCGGCACCCATTCGCGGACCTCGACCAATGCCATCGGCGCGGTGCTGCGCACGCCCAAGGTCAGGCGCGAGGAGGCCGCGGCGCGCGAGCGCGTGCTCGAGGCGTTACGGATCTTCGGCAACCGGCTGATGCCGCGCATCGAGCACCTTGCCCGCACCCTCTCCTATGCCAACCGACGCCGGCTGGAGATCACCCGCGCCTTCGTCTCCGAGCCGATACTGCTGCTGCTCGACGAGCCGACCGCCGGCATGAACCCGACCGAGACGCTCGAGCTCACCGATCAGATCCGGCATCTGCGCGATCGCGGCATCACCATCTTGATGATCGAGCATAAGCTCGCGGTCGTGAACCAGATCGCCGACAAAGTGATCGTCCTCGACCATGGCGAGAAGATCGCCGAGGGTACCCCGAAGCAAGTCCACTCGAACAAGGAAGTCCTGCGTGCCTATCTCGGACGCACCACAGACGCAGTCGCAGAGGCGGCCGCCGCTTCTTGAGTTCAACGACGTCAACACCTATTACGGCGAGCTTCACGTCCTCAAGGGCGTGAACTACCGGGTGGGTGACGGCGAGATCGTCTGCCTGCTCGGCGGCAACGCCTCGGGCAAATCGACGACGATGAAGACGATCCTCGGCATCGTGACGCCGAAGACCGGCGTCGTCATCTATGCGGGAGAGACGATCAACGACATGCCGACCGCCGACCGAGTCAAGCGCGGCATCGCGCCGGTGCCGGAGGCGCGTCGCCTTTTTCCGCGCATGACGGTGCTCGAAAATCTCGAGATGGGGGCCTTCACCCGCGACGATACGAGCGAGATCGAGGCCGACAAGGAACGCGTCTTCGCCTTGTTCCCGCGCGTCAAGGAAAGGCTCAAGCAGACGGCCGGGACATTGTCGGGCGGCGAGCAGCAGATGGTGGCGATGGGCCGAGCCCTGATGGCGCGCCCGAAGCTCTTGTGCATGGACGAGCCTTCGATGGGGCTTTCGCCGGCCTATGTCGAGCAGGTCTTCGACATCATCCAGACGATCAACAAACAGGGCACCTCGATCTTCATGGTGGAGCAGAACGCCAATATGGCGCTCTCGATCGCCGATCACGGCTACGTGCTGCAGACCGGCGAGGTGGTGCTGCAAGGCTCGGCGCAGAGTCTGCGCGACAACGAGATGGTGCAGCAGGCCTATCTCGGGGAGATGAAGGCGCAGTAGCGGGAGGCGAATGGCGAGTGGGGACGGCCGCCGGAGGCTCTGTCCTTTTCCTGCCATTCGCCACTTCGCCGACACCATGGACAAGCACGCCCAAAGTCTGTAACTCCACGCGAAGCCGCTCCTGCCTCGTGCCGCCGCGAGGCCGCGAAGGCGTCCCGTTGGGGGATCGTCTAACGGTAGGACTGCAGACTCTGACTCTGCCTGTCTAGGTTCGAATCCTAGTCCCCCAGCCACGTGACAGTCAGACGGGTGCCACGGGTGGGACAAAGGCCGAGCCGTCGACGGACCTGGAAACGGCGCCTCGCATTCAGGGCGTGGCCGGCTTCTGCAACGCGGTCAGCCGGCTCAAGAGCCCTTTATATTGGTAAGCGCCTTTCAAGAGTTCCTTGGTCAGATCGATCGCAATTCTAACTTCTGCTCGCCAGTCGCCTGACAAGTCTTCGCCTCAATGTGAGCAGCGTCGTTGCCGAGCGGCCGCAAGTGATCTGCCGCTTGAAGCAGGTCCTTCGGGATGACTACTTTCGTTGACAGCTGCACGATGCGATCCTTGAGGTTAGGACACCTGACACATCAAGTGAATCGGTTGGCGCTCGGACCCCATGTGGCGGGCGGCTGCAATTCGGAGCGGTCAAATTGCCGGGTGTCCTTAGCCTAACTTAGGACGCGGCGGACCATCATTGTTCGATACCCCATTCCGTGATGGCCCTCATGAATCTGAAGACGGGCGATCTCCGCCCTAAACGCCGCTTTGCTGTCCGCAACGGGATCATGTCCGCAACGGGATCATTGTCGGGAGGCCTCGAACTGGTTATCTTTGATCAAGGGAATTGCCGGAGCAATCCCCGGAGGATACCGTTGAGCACCACTTTGAACCCCGAGACTGAGCGGCTCGCCCGCCGCGTCGCCGCACGCAGCGGCAAGACGCTTGACGAGGTGCTGAAAGAAGGCGTCGAGACAGTGGCATATATAGCCGGCGTCGCCCTCGCCGAGGAGGCTGGCCGGCCTCCGCGCGCCGATATCGTGCGCGCCCGGGAAATCGCCAAGCGCGTTGCTTCCCGCCCCCTTCTTGATCCGCGCCCGCCGCGAGAGATCCTCGAACAGGCCTGGGGCGCCGCGGATGATCGTCGTCGATAGCTCGGCCCTGATCGCCGTTCTCGAGCAGGAACCCGAAGCTGAGAAATTCCTGGTCGCCATTCGCGATGCGCCGCGCCGCCTCGTCAGTGCAGTCTCGGTCAATGAGACCGGCATCGTCATCGGCGTGCGGCGCGGGCGCGAGGGCGCTGCGGAAATGATGAGCTTCCTCGACGAACTCGGCGTAGAGATCGTGCCCTTCGCCGAGCCCTATATTTCACAAGCGCTGGACGCCTATAGCCGCTTCGGCAAGGGAATCGATCCGAAAGCGCGTTTGAACCTCGGCGACTGCGCTGCCTATGCCCTGGCGAAGGTGTTGAAGGTGCCGCTTCTGTTCAAGGGCTCCGACTTCACCCACACCGATATTCAGCAATATGCCTGAACGCGCTTCCAACGAAGCACCTAAAATGTCTGTCGAATTTCCAGCGAAGGAGCGACGCGGGCAGTTCCACGAGTGTCCAAGAACCCCAGCAGCGGTTAGGCCGCGAACAGTGGCCGGTGTCACATCGCGGAGGTTCCATGTTCCGTCGCTTGCCTGATCTCGTGGAGGCTCCCATCCGCTTCACCTTCGACGGCCGCGAGATGACGGGACGGCGTGGCGATACGGTCGCCGCGGCGCTCCTCGCCGCGGGCGTCCTCGCCTGCCGCACGACGCCCGTCTCCAACGCGGCGCGCGGCCCCTATTGCATGATGGGCGTGTGCTTCGACTGCCTGGTGACCATCGATGGCGCCGGCAACCGCCAGGCCTGCCTCGTGCCGCTCGAGGAGGGCATGCGCGTCGAAACGCAATTTGGAGCGCCGATGCCCGGCATCGCGAAGGGAGAATCCGCGTGAGGAGGATCGAGAGCGCCGAAGCCTTCGCCGGCCATTATGATCTCGCCATCATCGGCGCCGGTCCCGCCGGAATCGCGGCCGCGCTGACGACCGCCGGGCTCGGCGTCGATGTCGTGGTGCTCGACGAGAATGCGACGCCAGGCGGCCAGATCTATCGCGCGGTCACGACGACGCCCGTCACGAGGCCCGACATTTTGGGCGAGGATTATTGGAAGGGCCAGGCGCCGGCGCGCGATTTCGCCGCCTCGCAAGCCGCCTACGCGCCGCGCACCACTGTCTGGAACGTGGCGCGCGCCTTCACCGATAGCGGGTCGGGCGAGGATTTCGAGATCGGCGTCTCGCAAGGCGGGCGGGCGCGCTTGATCGGCGCGCGGCAGGTGATCCTTGCGACCGGCGCCCAGGAGCGGCCATTTCCAGTGCCCGGCTGGACGCTGCCCGGCGTCATGACGGCCGGGGCCGCGCAGATCGCGTTGAAGAGCGCGGGCCTCGTGCCGAATGGGCGAACGGTGATCGCAGGCACGGGGCCGCTGCTCTATCTCCTCGCCGCGCAGCTCCTGGCGGCCGGCGCTCCCATTACGGCCATCCTCGACACGACGCCGCGCGGCAATTGGCGGCCGGCGCTCGCAGCCTTGCCGGGGTTCCTGCGTTCACCCTATCTCGCGAAGGGGCTGAAGCTCATTACCAAGGTCCGCAGCCGGTCGCGGGTGATCACCGGCGTGACCTCGCTCGGCGCCGAAGGGGACGGCTCTATCCGCGCCGTCGTCTATGCGCGAGGAGGCCGCGACGAACGGCTCGATTGCGACCTGCTGTTGCTCCATCAAGGCGTCGTGCCGAACATCAACCTCTCGAACGCGATCGGCTGCGCGCATGACTGGGACGAGGAGCAGCTCGCCTTCCGGCCGCGTCTCGACGCCTGGTTCGCGAGCAGCGTCGCCGGCGTCGCGATCGCCGGCGATGGGGCAGGCATCGCAGGCGCCGAGAGCGCGGCCGAGAGCGGGCGGATCGCGGCGCTCGGCGCGGCTCACCGGTTCGGACGGATCGATGCGGCGCGGCGCGACAGGGAGGCTCGCCCGGCCCGCCGGGCGCTCGCCCGCCTGTCGCGGGGGCGTCGCTTCCTCGACCTCCTCTATCGCCCGGCGAAGGCCTTCCGCGTGCCGCAAGACGACACCACCATCGTTTGCCGCTGCGAGGAGGTGACGGCGAAGACGATCCGAGAGACGCTGGCGCTCGGCGTCGCCGGCCCCAACCAGATGAAGGCGTTCGTGCGTTGCGGCATGGGTCCTTGCCAGGGACGGCTCTGCGGCCTCACCGTGACCGAGATGATCGCGACCGAGCGCGGCCTTTCCCCAGCCGAGATCGGCTATTACCGCTTGCGTCCGCCCGTTAAGCCCGTGACTCTCGCCGAGATCGCGGCCCTGCCGCGGACGCAGGCCGCCGAGAAGGCCGTGCTACGGTGACCGTGGGGGCGTTTGCCAACGCCGCCGATGTCATCGTCATCGGCGGCGGCATCCATGGCTGCTCGACGGCACTGCATTGCCGGCTTCGCGGCCTCAGCGTCATCCTCATCGAGAAGGACCATGCCGGGCGCCATGCCTCGGGCGTCAATGCGGGCGGCGTGCGTCAGCTCGCGCGCCACGTCGCGGAAATACCGCTCTCCGCCCTTTCGATGGATATCTGGCACCGCATCGCGGAGGTGGTCGACGATGATTGCGGCTTCACCTCGGAAGGACAAGTGCTGGTCGCCGAGACGCAAGCCGAGTTCGCAGGCTTCAAGGAGCGCGTCGCCGAGCTGCAAGCGAAAGGCTTCCATCATGAGGAGCTGATCGACGCCCCCGAACTGCGCCGTCTCGTGCCCGCGGTAGCCGAGGCGTGTCCGGGCGGCATCGTATCTCGCCGTGACGGCGCCGCCATCCCGTTTCGCGCGACGCAGGCCTTTCGCCGCAAGGCCGAGGCCCTCGGGGCCGTCATCCTCGAAGGCACGCGCGTGACCGGCCTGAAACGCGATGGAACGGGCTGGGCGGTCGAGACCGACAAGGGCATCTGTCGCTCCGCCAAGGTGGTGAATGCGGCAGGCGCCTGGGCGGATCGCATCGCGGCATTGCTCGGCGAGCCGGTGCCGCTTGAGGTGATCGCGCCTATGCTGATGATCACGGCGCGCATGCCGGCCTTCATCAAGCCGGTCGTCATCCTGCGCGGCCGCAAGCTGTCGTTCAAGCAATACGCCAACGGCACCGTGCTGATCGGCGGCGGCCATCTCGGCCAGGCGCTGCGTGACGAGAACGTCACGGTGCTCGACTGGATGAAGCTCGGCAGCAGCGCCCGCACGGTCCATGAGGTGTTCCCGATCATGCGCACTGCGAGCATCCTGCGCGCCTGGGCGGGGATCGAGGCGCGCATGCCCGACGAGATACCTGTGTTCGGGCCCAGCGGCACGAGCCCGGGCGTGTTCCACCAGTTCGGCTTTTCGGGACATGGCTTCCAGCTCGGGCCGGGCGCCGGCGCCGTGATGGCGGAGCTGGTCGCGACCGGGCGCACGAACATGCCGATCGAGCCGTTCGGCGTTGCGCGCTTCTCCACCGGCTCGGCTTCCCATATGAACTCGAGCGTCACGGCATGAAGCGTATCGGCCTCATCGGTTTCGGCTTCATCGGCGCAGCGCTTTGGCGGGCGATCGCGGCGGGCGAGCATCCCGGCCTCGAGATCGCCTTCGTCTGGAACCGCACGCGGGAACGGCTTGCCGAGCTCCCGCCCGCCCTGGTGCTTGCCGACCTCGCGGAAGCGACGCGCCGCGGCGCGGATCTCATCATCGAGAGCGCCCATCCGGACATCACGATCGCGCATGGCGCCTCGATCCTCTCGAACGCCGACTACATGCCGCTTTCGGTGACGGCGCTTGCGGACGACGCCCTGCGCGAGGCGCTGGTCTCGACTGCCGCCGCCAGCGGACACCGAATTTTGCTGCCGCGGGGCGCCCTCGTCGGCACGGACGCCCTGTTCCAATGGCGGCATATGTGGCGCGACGTGACGATCACCTTCCGCAAGCACCCGCGGAACCTCGATTTCGCGCGCGCCGATCGAGCGGCGCCAGAGATCGGCGAGGAGACCGTCCTCTATGCCGGCCCGGTGCGTGGCATCGCCGCTCTCTATCCGCGCAACGTCAACACGATGGTGACCTGCGCGCTCGCGACTATCGGCCTCGATCGCTGCCGCGGGCGCCTGGTCGCCGATCGCCGGCTCGACCATGCGGTCGCCGAGGTCGAGGCGTGGGGGCGGGACGGCTCCTATCTGTCGACGGTGAAACGCCAGCCCGCGGTCGGCGTATCCGGAACCGAGATGATCCAGTCGACGCTGCGTTCAGTGCTGAAGGCGACCGGAACGCTCGACAGCATCGATTTCGTGTGACCAAATCTTGGCGGCGGTGTTCCTCGTATGCCGGAGAGCATGATGACGCGACGCTGGCTTCTGATCATGAGCGCGATGCTGGCCTCCTTCAGCGCGGCGGTCGGCCCGGCTCATGCCGACCCCAAGAAGGTGGCCATCGCCAATTTCGGCCCGCATGGATCGCTCGAGCAGGTGATCGCCGGCTTCAAATCGGCGCTCGCCGACAAGGGTTATGTGGAAGGCAAGTCCGTCGTCTACGAGTACAGCGACTGCAACTTCGATCCCTCGCTCATCCCGCAGGTGCTCTCGAAGCTCGAATCGACCAAGCCCGATCTCATGCTGACGGTCACCACGCCGATGACGCAAGCGGCCGTGAAGCTCGTCCGCGACCAGTCGCTGCCGATCATCTTCGCCCCGGTCACCGATCCGGTGGCGGCCGGTCTCGTGCCGGACTGGCAACACGGCTCGACGCGCTTCGTCGGCGCCTCGAACATGCAGCCGGTGGAGGCGGTCCTGGACTTCGCCCACGACCTCCTCGGCGACGTCAAGGCGTTCGGGGTGCTCTACAACCCGGGCGACGCCAATGACATCGCCGGCAAGTCCATCGCCGAGGCCGCCGCCAAAGCCAGGGGAATCGAGCTGAAGGCCATGGGCGTCGACGTCGCCAGCGACATTCCCCAGCGCACCACCGCGCTGCAGGGCGTCGACTTCATCTATGCCATCCCGTCAAGCCTGCTGATGCCGGCCCTGCCGGCCATCGTCGCCACCGCCGACCGCATGAAGATCCCCGTGATCAGCTCCTCGCCTCAGGGCGCGCAGGAGCATCTGGTATTGGCCGCCATGTCCGTCTCCTGGACGAAGGTCGGCTACCAGGCGGGTCTGCTCGCGGCCAAGGTGATGGAAGGCGCGAAACCCTCCGAGCTGCCGAATTACCGGCCGAGCGCGGCGGATTCCACCCCCGTCATCAGCGCCAAGCGGTTGAAGCAATGGGGCAAACCGCTGCCGGCCGGGCTCGCCGCCTGCAACTGCGTGGTCGACTGAGGAGGAACGCGCCGAGCTCTCTTCCCCTCCGGCGGCCGGCTGCTCATCGAACGCTCGCCGCCGAAGGGCTTTCGCGCGTCTCATCCGGAATATCGCGTGTTTCGCCGGGGGCCTTGTCGCGCGGAGGCTGCTTGCGCAGCCACAGCACGACCGAGCGGATCGCGACGTAAAATATCGGCGTGAAGAACAGCCCGAAGATGGTCACGCCCAGCATGCCGAAGAATACGGCGGTGCCGAGCGCCTGCCGCATTTCCGCCCCCGGACCAGTCGCGATCACCAGCGGCACGACGCCGAAGGTGAAGGCGAGCGCGGTCATGAGGATCGGGCGAAGACGCAGCCGGCAAGCCTCGACCGCTGCGGCTATCGGATCCTTGCCGTCTCTGATCTCGGCTTCCCTCGCGAACTCGACGATGAGGATGGCGTTCTTGGCGGCGAGGCCGATCAGCACCACGAGCCCGATCTGCGTGAGGATGTTGTTGTCCATGCCGCGCAGCAAGACGCCGGCGAGCGCCGCGAGCACGCTCATGGGCACGATGAGCACGATCGCGAGCGGCAGGGCCCAGCTTTCATACTGGGCCGCGAGCACGAGGAAGACGAAGACGACAGACAGCGCGAACACATAGACCGCGTTGTTGCCGGTGGCGCGTTGCTGGTAGGCAAGATCGGTCCATTCATAGCTCATGCCGCGCGGCAGGATTTCGCCGGCGAGCGCCTCCATTTCCGAGAGCGCGACGCCCGACGAGACGCCGGGCGCGGCGTCGCCCTGCAAGGGCACCGAGACGTACATATTGTAGCGCTGGACGAGGTCGGGCCCGCTCACCTCGCGCGGTTCGGCGAGCGTGCCCATCGGCACGAGCGCGCCGGTGGAGGAGCGGACCCGCAGCCGGTTGATGTCCTCGGCATCCAGGCGGAAACGCTGATCGGCCTGGGCACGCACCTGGTAGACGCGGCCGAAAACATTGAAATCATTGACGTAAGCAACGCCGAGATTGTCCTGGAGCGTCTCGAATATGTTGCCGATCGGCACGTTGAGGATCTGAGCCTTCTGGCGATCGATGTCGAGATAGATCTGCGGGGAGCCGGCCGAGGAGGTCGTGAACACGCGCGAGAGCTTCGGGTCCTGGCGGGCGCGACCCATCATCTCATAGGCCCTGGCAAGCACGGGCCGGATATCCGCGCCGACCCGATCCTGGAGCTGCAGCTTGAAGCCGCCGGCATTGCCGATGCCGCGCACCGGAGGCGGCGGAATGACGATGATGAAGGCTTCCTGTATCTCCTGGAGCCGCGCCGTCAGATCCTTAATGATGGAGGCTGCGTCCCTGCCCTCCTTCACCCTTTCGTCGAAGGGCCTGAACCCCACGAAGACCGCGGCTGAATTCGTCGCATTGGTGAAGGTCGCGGCCGAAAAGCCCGCGAAGGCGACCGCATTGACGGCGCCCGGCGTCTTCTGCACGATGTCGCTGATGCGGCGCGTGACGGCGTCGGTACGCGACAACGACGCACCGTCCGGAAGCTGGGCGATGACGATGGCGTAGCCTTGGTCGAGCGTCGGGATGAAGCCTTGCGGCACCCGCATGGCGATCCAGACGGTGGCGCCGATCAACAGCGCATAGACCGGCAGCACCATGCCCTTGCGCCTCGCCAGCACTCCGACCGCTCCCGCATAGCCGTTCGCCATGCCGGCGAAGCCGCGGTTGAAACCGTTGGCGAGAAAGCTCCCGAAACGCGCAATCGGATTGCGGCTTCGCCGATGCGTATGCGGCTTCAGCAGGAGGGCTGCGAGCGCCGGCGACAAGGTGAGCGACAGGAAGGCGGAGATCAGGGTCGAGACCGCGATCGTCAAGGCGAATTGGCGATAGAATTGGCCGCTGAGGCCCGGAATGAAGGCCGTGGGCACGAAGACCGCGGAGAGCACGAGCGCGATGGCGATCAGCGCCGTGCCGACCTCGTCCATGGTCTCATGGGCGGCGTCGCGCGGCGACATGCCTTGCGAGATGTTGCGCTCGACATTTTCGACGACGACGATGGCGTCGTCGACCACGATGCCGATGGCGAGCACCATGCCGAACAAAGTGAGGTTGTTGAGCGAGAAGCCGAAGGCGGCCATGACCGCGAAGGTGCCGATGAGCGACACCGGTATGGCGACGATCGGGATGATCGCCGTCCGCCAGCTCTGCAGGAAGACGAGGATCACCAGGATGACGAGCAGCACCGCCTCGAACAGCGAGTGGTACACGGCGTCGACGGATTGTGCGATGAACTCGGTCGGGTTGTAGACGATGGTGTAGTCGATGCCGGGCGGGAAGTTCTCCTTCAAGCGCCGCATGGTCTTCTGGATTTCGGTCGCGGCTTGCAGCGCATTGGTGTTGGGGCGCTGGAAGATCACCAGCGCCACGGCCGGCTTGCCGTTGAGGTAGGAGTTCGTGAAATAATCTTGCGCGCCGAGCTCCACGCGGGCGACGTCCTGGACGCGGACCAGCCGGCCGTCGGGCGTCGAGCGCACGATGATCTGCCGGAACTGCCTCGGGTCCTCGAGCCGCCCTTGCGTGGTCACCGTCAATTGGAAGGCGCTGCCCGAAGGCACGGGCTCCTGTCCGAGCGCGCCGCCTGAGACTTGGACATTCTGCTCCTGGATGGCGCGGGTCACGTCGCCGGCGGTGAGGCCGAAGGTCGCGAGCTTCTCGGGATCGAGCCAGATGCGCAGCGAATATTGCCGTTCGCCGAAGATGGTCAGGTCGCCGACGCCGTTGAGACGCAAGAGCTCGTCGCGGACGTTGTTGCGGGCATAGTTCGAGACATAGAGCTGATCGTAGGTGTCGTCGGGGGAGAGCATATGCACGACCATCATCAGGTCGGGCGAGCTCTTCAGCGTCGTCACGCCGAGCCGCTTCACGTCGTCCGGCAGGCGCGGCGTCGCGATCGCGACGCGGTTCTGGACCAGCACCTGCGCCTTGTCGAGATCGGTGCCGAGCTTGAAGGTGATGGTGAGCGACATATTGCCGTCGCCGGTGGAATAGGAGGACATGTAGAGCATGTCCTCGACGCCGTTGACCTGCTCTTCGATCGGCGTCGCGACGGTCGTGGCCACGGTCTCGGCATTGGCGCCCGGATAGGAGGCGCGCACCACGATCGTGGGCGGGGCGATCTCTGGATATTGGGCGACCGGAAGACCCGTATAGGCGACCGCACCGAGGATCAGGATCACGGTGGCGATCACCGTCGCGAAGATCGGACGGTCGATGAAGAAATGGGAAAAGCGCATGATGCGTCAGCCGCCGGCGCGTTCGCGCACCAGGGGCAAGACAGTCATCTTCGGATCGACGGTGACGCCCGGGCGCACCCGCATCAGCCCGTTGATGACGACCGTCTCGTCTCCCGTGAGACCGTCGCGCACGATGCGATAACCGTCGATATGCGGCCCGATACGTACCGTCTTCGCCGCGATCTTGTTGTCGGGGCCCACGACATAGACGATCCGCCGGTCCTGGTCCGTCCCCAATGCCTCCTCCGGCAGCAGAACGCCGCGATGCTCGGCGGCGCCGAGGATGCGGACGCGGCCGAACAGGCCTGGCGTGAGCTGCCCGCTCTTGTTGTCGAAGACGGCGCGGCCGCGGATCGTGCCGCTCGCCTGATCGATCCGGTTGTCGAGGAAGTCGAGCTTGCCCTTGCGCGTCGGGGTCTGCTCATTGGTCAAGGCCACATAGACGACGCCGGTCTCGTTCGAGGTGCGCGTGCCGTTCAACCCGGCCGCCAGATAGTCGAGATAGGAGCGCTCGTCGACGTCGAAATAGAAATAGATCGGATCGATGGCCACGATATTGGTGAGGAGCGTGTCGTTGGCGTTGACGAGATTGCCCGGCGAGATCAGGTGGCGCGAGATGCGCCCGCCTAGCGGCGCCCGTATTTCGGTGAACACCATGTCGAGCTTGGCACGGTCGAGCGTCGCCTGGGCGCGGTCGGCCTCGGCGCGCGTCGTCAACAATGTCTGGCGGCGCTCGTCGAATATCTGCTCCGATATATTACCCGTCTTGCGCAACGACTCGGCGCGCGCGAGATCGGTCTGTGCGAATTCGAGACGCGCCTGCGCCGACTTCAGATCCGCTTCGGCCTGCTCGAGCGCCGTCTGGTAGGGACGCTGATCGATCGTGAACAGGAGATCGCCCTCCTTCACCAGGGCGCCATCGACGAATTGCACCTTGTCGAGGTAGCCTGGCACGCGCGACCTGATATCGACCTGCGCGGTGGCGTCGAAGCGGCCGATGAACTCGTCCCACTCCTGCACGTCCTTGACGATCGGCTTCGCCACGGTGACCACGGGCGGCGCAGGACCGGCCGATTGAGCGAGCGCACTCATCGGCTGGAGATACATCAGCAATGAGGTGACGAAGAACGATTTGATCGTTATCGGGTTCGCTCTGAACATGCGTTCGCCTCGTCTCGTTCTGCGCTCTCGACTACAGGCGAAGCAACGGATAGACGCTCCTACATCGTCAAAACGACATAGTCCTGCTCCACCGAAACCTCGAATGTCTCAAGCGTATATGGGCCTCCGGCGAGCTCGCCTCCAGGCTCGACGGCAACCGGATAGCTCATCGCCCTCACCCTTTCCGGATCGCACCAGGATTTGCCGGTGCGAATATCGAACTCCCATCCGTGCCAGGGGCAACGCAGAATCTCCCCCGGTCGCGAAAATTCGTATTGACCGGGCTCGGCCGACTCGACGAGGCCGGTGAGCTTGCCCTCGCAGAGGCTGCCCCCGCGATGCGGACAGCGGTCGACGAGCGCGAACAATTCTCCTCCGACATTGAAGATGGCGATCGGCCGGCCCTTCACCGTAACGCGCTTGCGAGACCCTGGCGGCAGCTCGTCGAGCGGCGCCACCACATGCTTTGCCATCTACTTAATTCCATACAAATCCAAGGCATTGGTGAGGAACAGCTTGCGGCGCTGCTCCTCGGTCGCGCCTGCCGGAAGGCAGCGCGCCGGGTCGTCGAAATCCCAATGCGGATAGTCGGATGAATAGAGGACGCGGTCCCAGCCGATCCACTCGAAAAGATCCAAGAGATGGCGCGGTTTCTCGGGCTCTTCCATCGGCTGCGTCGTCACCCAGACATGGTCGCGAATATATTCGGAAGGCAGCCGCTTGAGATCGGGGTTCTCGCTTCGCAACTTCTTCCATTGGGCGTCGAGACGCCAAGTCAATGGCGGCAACCAGCCAAATCCTCCCTCGATGAAGACGACGCGCAGCGCCGGGAATTTCTCGAATACCCCTTCCAGGACCAGGCTCGTCACTTGCGATTGGCAAGTCTGAGCGTGGCCCGCCATCTCCTCGACATAGTAGGATGGCCAGCCGCTCGAGGTGATCGGAAAGCCGCTATTGCCGAAGGCGTGGACGCCGACCGGAAGATTGGCGCGGGTCGCGGCCTCGTAGATCGGCCAGTAGCAGCGGTTGCCCAGCGGCTGCGCCGTGCGGCTGAGGAAGAACACCTGCACGAAATCGGGGTCTCCCGCGAGCCGGTCGATCTCGGCGACCGCCGCGGCACCGTGCTCGTAAGCCGTCAGGATCGAGCCTTTGAGGCGGGAATCCTTCTCGATCCATTCGGCGACCTGCCAATCGTTGACCGCGCGGCACATGGCAATGCTCTGATCCGGGTTCTGATAATTCCCCGGATGCGGGCCGATGACGGTCAAGACGCCGAGCTCGACATTGTTCGGGTCGAGATGCTGGCGCTGCATGAAATCGAGACGGCTCCCCGGCCTGCCCCCTTCCGGCGGCCAAGCATCGCGCCTGGCGGCGTCAGGCTGTCCTTTCGGATAGACGGGGCCCTGAAACACCCCCTGCCTGCGACGCACGCCGAAGCTCTCGAAATGGTCGCGCCAGCGCTTTTCCATATAGGGAAAGAGGTCCCTGATCGTGTTGGGCACCGGGTGGAGGTCGCAATCGGCGACGGGAAACCGCGTGGCTCGACCGAGCTCGATCTCGCTCCTCGGCGTGGCATGGATGTTCATTGCACCGTCTCCATCAGGCGCGGATAGGTCTCGCGGGGATTGTCGACAAGGATCTTCCGGATGAGCTTTTCCGGCAGGCCGTCAGGCAGAGCCTGGTCGCCGTCGAACTGCCAGTGCGGATAATCCGTCGAGAACAGCAACAGCTTGTCCGAGCCCATATGGTCGAGCAAGCGCTCGAGCTCGTCGCGCCGCGGCGGCGCGTCGACCGGCTGCAACGTAAGCCGCACCTGATCGCGTACGATCTCGAAAGGCGACCGGTCGACCCAGGGAACTTCCATCCGCAGGCCGCGCCAGAATTTTCCGAGGTGCCACAAATGGGCGGGTAGCCAAGTAAAGCCCGATTCGAGCAGCACGACCCGCAGCTCGGGAAATTTGGCGAAGACGCCCTCGCAGATCAGGCTGGTGAGCTGCGTCTGGAAGGCTTGCGACTGGTTGACATAGTCCTCCGCGTAATAGGAGGTCCAGCCGACCGGCGTCATCGGGTAGCGAAAGCTGCTTCCCGCATGGATGCCGACCGGCAAGCCATGCCGGGCGGCCGCCGCGTAGATCGGCCAATAGTGACGCTTGCCGAGCGGAGCATCCCCGGTGACCAGCATCAGGACCTGGACGAAGCGCTGGTCGTGAGCCCAATACTCGATCTCCTCGACGGCGAGCTCCGGGCTCTGCATCGGAACCACGATGGAAGCGCGCAGGCGCGGCTCGGGGTCGAGCCATTCGCGCGCCATCCAATGATTGATGGCGCGCGCAATCCCGGCAGCCATGTCCTCGCTGAAGAGCAATTGCACGCCGTAGAGACAATTGCAGATCGCGACGCTCGTGTCCCAAGGATCGAGCGCCTCAGCGCGGAGCTGCTCCAGCGTGCTCCCCGCCTTGCCGCTCGACGGACGCCAGTCGGCGCGCGCGCTGATCGGGGCGCCGGGCGGATAGCTCATCGTGTCGAGCTCGTGCAGCCCCGCCTGCACGACCATCTCGCGCCAATGCTCCGACAGATAAGGGAGCAGATTGGCAAGCGCGGGCAACGCCGGATGGATGTCGCAATCGATGGCGCCGATCCGGGGAGGCTTCACGGCATGGTCCTTTCAGCTTCTGCCATCGGCTGCCGTTGCGGCACCCAGGCGCACCATGGATTGCGTCTATACCAGATAGCTAGGGCGAGGTAATCGCCCATCCAGGCCGAAGGCAGCCTCCAACGCGGATCACGAATTCGTGGCCGGGCCATGGGCTCACCCCAACGGCATGCGGGTCTCGACGATGCGCGCGAACAGGCTCGCGCCGACGGGCAGGATGGCGTCGTCGAGGATGAAGCCCGGATTGTGCACGGGCACCGAACCTTCATGGCCGAGCCAGAAATAGGCGCCCGGAACCGCGCGCAGCATATCGGCGAAGTCCTCGCTCCCCATCTTCGGGGCGGGCGACAAGGAGACGTTCTCCGCCCCCAGGATTTCGCTCGCCGCCCTGGCAACGGCCTCGGCCTGTTCCTGGCGATTATCGAGCACCGTGAAAATGTCGCGGATATCGACCGCGACCTCGACCCCGAACGAGGTCGCGATGCCGGCCGCGATGGCGCGCATGCGCTCGCGAGCCAGGGCGCGCACCTCGTCGGAGAAAGCGCGAATCGTGCCGGCGAGGCGAGCATCGTCGGGAATGACGTTATAGGCCGAGCCCGCATGGAATTGCGTGATCGAGACCACCGCGGCCTCGAGCGGATCGGCATTACGGCTCACGATCGTCTGCAGCGCCTGACCGAGCGTCATCGCCGCGACGATCGGATCCTTCGAGAAATGCGGCATGGCGCCATGGCTGCCATAGCCCCTGACGGCGATGTCGAAGAAATCGGCTCCCGCCATGGCCGGCCCCGGCAAGACCGTGAGCTGCCCCGGCTCCAGGGAAGGGTCATTGTGCAACCCGTAGATTTCATCGCAAGGGAATTTCCGGAAAAGGCCATCGCCCAGCATGGCCCGCGCCCCGCCCAGACCTTCCTCGGCCGGCTGGAAGATGAGGACGGCGGCGCCGTCGAAATTGCGCGTCTCGGCGAGATAGCGAGCCGCGCCCAGGAGCATCGTCGTATGACCGTCATGGCCGCAGCCATGGAAGCGGTTGGGAATGGTGGAGCGCCATGGCAGATTGGTGTTCTCTTCCATCGGCAAGGCGTCCATGTCGGCTCGAAGGCCGATGCGGCGGCCGTTATCCGTGCGCCCCTTCACCACGCCGACGACACCCGTTCCGCCGACGCCGCGATGCACCTCGATGCCCCAGGCGCCGAGTTTCTCTGCGACGAGGGATGAGGTGCGCTTTTCCTCGAAGCCGATCTCGGGATACGCATGGATGTCGCGGCGAATGGCGGTGAGCTCCTCGGCGTAGCTGTCGATGCGATCGATATTCGGCATGGGTTCTTTCCGGGTTGTGGTCGAGGCCTCGAGGAGGGGTAATGATGACCGGTTTCGCTATAGCTGATAGCCTTCGCGTCGGCTAATTGCTGATGCGCCGCCGAATTCTCGCGGCCAACCCGCCGGCGTCCATCCAACCAGGGCAAAGATGACATGTCGCTGAGGCTTCTGGTGGTCGAAGGCAATCCGCGTGCGGCGCGCGAACGCCACAAATCGAGCTTCGGCAAGACCCCCTCCCAATCCTATGCCGATACGCTGAAGAGCATCGCGCCCGACGTCATTTGCGACATCTGCTTTCCCGCCGATCCGGGCGCGAATTTGCCGAACAGCCAAGGGCTCGAGGATTATGATGGCGTCGCGGTCACGGGTTCTGCACTCAACATCTATGACGGCGGGGAGGCGGTCGAGCGCCAGCTCGAGCTCGCCAGAGCGGTTTATGCCGCTAAGACCGCCTTCTTCGGCTCCTGTTGGGGATTGCAGCTCGCGGCGGTGGCCAGCGGCGGCAGCGTGGTCAAGAACCCGCTGGGGCGCGAGGTCGGCATTGCCCGCAATATCGCCCTGACCGAAGCCGGCGCAGGGCATCCGTTGCTCGCAGGCCGGCCGGCGGCCTTCGATGCCCCTTGCATCCATCTCGATGTCGTCGCCGTTCCGCCCGGCGAGACCACTATCCTTGCCGCCAATCGTTTCTCGATCGTGCAGGCAGCCGAGATCCGCCATGCCGGCGGCATGTTCTGGGGCGTGCAATACCATCCCGAGTTCACGCTCACCGAATTGGCCGCGATCATCGATCGCCGGACCGATCTTTTCGTCCAGGAAGGCATGTTTGCCGATGGGGCTCAAGGCAAGGCCTATTGCGCGGAGCTTCGAGCGCTCGACGGCGACCGGACGCGCGGCGACATCGCCTGGCGGCTCGGCATAGCGCCCGAGCTCCTCGATACGGAACTGCGGCTGACGGAGCTGCGCAACTGGATCTCGCTCAGGGTCAGGCCCGAGAAATCGCGCCGTGGCAGGGCCTGACGAGGTCTCGGGTCCGGAGCAAAGCGTGCCGCATCCCATCGATATCATCGTCATCGGCGGCGGCATCAACGGTTGCGGCATCGCCCGCGACGCCACCGGGCGCGGGCTGTCCGTCATGCTGGTCGAGCAGGGCGACTTGGCGGGAGGCACATCGTCGGCCTCGACCAAGCTCATCCATGGCGGCTTGCGCTATCTCGAGCAATTCGAATTCCGCCTGGTGCGCGAGGCGTTGATGGAGCGCGAGCGTCTGCTTGCGGTTGCGCCCCACATCATCTGGCCGCTGCGCTTCGTGCTTCCCCATGACCGCGGCATCCGCCCAGCCTGGATGGTCCGGCTCGGGCTGTTCCTTTACGATCATATCGCGCCGCGCAAGCGCTTGCCGGGATGCGAGACGATCCGCTTCAGGAACCATCCTTATGGCCGTCCCTTGAAGGGCGAATACAAGATCGGCTTCGCCTATTCGGATTGCTGGGTCGAGGATAGTCGCCTCGTCGTGCTCGCCGCGATGGACGCCGAGGAGCGCGGCGCCGAGATCGCTACGCGGACGCGATTCGTCGCCGCTCGGCGCGAGGCGGACAACTGGGACGTAACGCTCGAGGACGCGGGCAGCGGTGAGAAGCGCAAGGTCCGGGCGCGGGCGCTCGTCAATGCGGCCGGGCCCTGGGTCGCCGATGTGCTCGGATCGCGGCTCGGCGTGAACTCCTCGAAGAGGGTCCGCCTGATCAAGGGCAGCCATATCGTCGTGGCTCGCCTCTATGAGGGCGACCACGCTTATATCCTGCAGAACGCCGACAAGCGCATCGTCTTCACCATTCCCTATGAGCAGGACTTCACCCTGATCGGGACGACGGACATTCCCTATGACGAGGAGCCGCACACGGTCAGGATAAGCGATGAGGAGACGCGCTATCTCTGCGACAGCGTCTCCCATTGCTTCCGCCTCGCCGTCGATCCGAAGGATGTCGTCTGGAGCTATGCGGGGGTGCGCCCGCTCTTCGACGACGGCTCCATCACGGCTTCGGTGGTCACCCGCGATTACGTCTTCGATCTCGAAGCGCCTCCCGGCGCGCCCCCTGCCCTGTCGGTCTTCGGCGGCAAGATCACCACCTTCCGCCGGCTCGCCGAGCACGCCATGGATGAGCTTGCGCGCTTCTTTCCGGAAATGAGGCCGGCCTGGACGAAGACCGCCGCGCTGCCGGGCGGCGATATCCCGAACGGCGATTTCGAAGGCTTCGTCGCCGATCTCGAGGCCCGCAAGCCCTTCCTCGATCCCGCCGTGGCGCACCGTCTCGCGAGGGCATATGGAACGCGTGTCGACAGGTTCATCGGCAAGGCGGGCTCGGCCAAGGATCTCGGGCGCGATTTCGGCAAGGGATTGACCGAGGCGGAAATCGACTATCTCGTGGCTTGCGAATGGGCCATGACCGCCGATGATATTCTGTGGCGCCGCAGCAAGCTCGGGCTGCATCTGCCGCGGAGCGCGGCCGCCGACATCGCCGGCTACCTCGAAGGCAGGAAACCTTGTCCAAATTCGTAGGATCGATCGACCAGGGCACGACGAGCACGCGCTTCATCATCTTCGATCGCAAGGGCGACATCATCGCCGTCGACCAGAAGGAACATGAGCAGATCTATCCAAGGCCCGGCTGGGTCGAGCATGACGCGCTCGAGATCTGGCGCAATACGCAAAGCGTCGTCGCCGGCGCTCTGAAGAAGGCGGGCCTCGGCCCGAAGGACCTCGTATCGATCGGCATCACCAATCAGCGCGAGACGACGGTGATCTGGGAGCGCGGGACGGGCGCGCCGCTGCACAATGCGCTCGTGTGGCAGGATACGCGCACGGATCGATTGGTGGCGCATTTCTCGAAAGCGGGCGGTCAGGACCGGTTGCGCGCCAAGACGGGCTTGCCGCTCGCGACCTATTTCTCCGGCCTCAAGCTGCGCTGGCTCCTCGACAACGTGCCGGGCGCGCGCGCCAAGGCCGAGGCGGGCGATGTACTGTTCGGCAATATCGACAGCTGGCTCGTCTGGAACCTCACCGGCGGCGTCAAAGGAGGCGTTCACGTCACCGATGTGACCAATGCCTCGCGCACCCAGTTGATGAACCTCGAGACGCTCGATTGGGACCGAGACATCCTCGACCTGTTCGATATTCCGCCGGCCTGCCTGCCGGCCATCAAATCCTCGAGCGAGGTCTATGGCGAGACTGCCGTGCCGCCGAAAGGTCTCGTGGTCGCCGGCATTCTCGGCGACCAGCAGGCGGCGCTGTTCGGCCAAGCCTGCCTGCGGCCGGGCGAAGCCAAGAACACCTATGGCACCGGCTGCTTCATGCTGATGAACACCGGCGAGAAGCCGTCCGCGTCGACAGCAGGCCTTCTGACGACGCTCGGCTACAAGCTCGGCTCCGGCAAGGCGATCTATGCGCTCGAGGGCTCGATCGCGATCACGGGCGCCCTCGTCCAATGGCTGCGCGACAATCTCGGCATCATCCGGACGAGCGCGGAGGTGGAGGCGTTGGCGGCCAGCGTCGAGAGCAATGGCGATGTCTATTTCGTGCCGGCCTTTTCGGGCCTCTACGCGCCTTACTGGCAAGAAAGCGCGCGCGGCGTCATCGCCGGCCTCACGCGCTACGCCAATAAGGGGCATATCGCGCGCGCCGCGCTCGAGGCGACGGCCTTCCAGGTGCGCGACGTGCTCGATGCGATGGTCAAGGACTCGAAGGTCCAGATCAAGGAACTGCGCGCCGACGGCGGCATGGTGGTCAATGAGCTGCTCATGCAGTTCCAGGCCGATATCCTGAGCGTGCCGGTGGTTCGTCCGAAGGTCATCGAGACGACGGCGCTCGGCGCCGCCTACGCCGCCGGATTGGCGACCGGCTACTGGAAAAGCACCGACGAGATCAGCGAGAACTGGCGCGTCGATAAGCGTTGGCACGCCGGCATGCCGGAGGCCGAGCGCTCCCGCCTCTACGGGCGATGGAACAAGGCCGTGACGCGCGCTCTCGATTGGGCGGAGTGAGGATCTCTTGGAAGGTGCGCGTCGCCGCCCCTCCGCTAACCCTCGACTGCCCGCAAATGCCTGATGGGGCGGCCGGGCGCGATCATCTGCGCGGCAGCGATGATGGCCTGCGCATCGATGCCGAAATGGCGATAGAGATCGGCGATGGTGCCCGTCTGCCCGAAATGCTCGACGCCGAGCGAGCGCGTGCGATGGCCCATCACGGAGCCGAGCCAGGCGAGCGTCGCGGGATGGCCGTCGAGCACGGTGACGAGCCCGCAATGCGGCGGCACGTCCGCGAACAGGCGCTCGATATGGCTTCTGGCGTGCACCAGCCCGCGCTCGCGGGCACGCTGGGCCGCCGTCCAGCCGGCATTGAGCCGATCGGCCGAGGTGACGGCAAGCAGGCCCACATCACGCCGGTCCTCGGCGATCAGGCCGACCGCCTCGATTGCTTCCGACGCGACGGCGCCGGTATAGGCGATGACGACCTGGGCGTTGGGCCCGGGCTTGCGCAGCCAATAGGCGCCGTCGATGATGTCGTCGCCGAGCGGCGGCGCGATCTGCCGCTGCGGCTGCTCGATGGAGCGCGTCGAGAGCCGCAGATAGATCGAACCGCCCGTCTCGTCGCGCAACCAGCTGCGCTCGCTGGGCTCGGCCCCGCCGGAGCGCTGCAGATAGTCGAAGGCGAAGCGCAAGATCACGGCGAGCTCGTCGACGAAGGCCGGCTCGAAGGCCGCGAGTCCGTCCTGCGCCAGCCCGATCAGCGGCGTTCCGATCGATTGATGCGCCCCGCCTTCCGGCGCCAGCGTGACGCCGGAGGGCGTGGCGACCAGGATGAAACGGGCATCCTGATAGCAGGCATAATTCAGGGCATCGAGGCCACGCGCGATGAAAGGGTCGTAGAGCGTGCCGATGGGGATCAGACGCTCGCCGAACAGGGAATGCGAGAGGCCGAGCGCCGAAAGCAAGATGAACAGATTCATCTCGGCGATGCCGAGCTCGAGATGCTGCCCCTTGGGCGAGAAGTCCCAGGTGAAGGTCGAGGGAATGCGCTCGGCCTTGAACAGATCCTTCATGTCCTGACGCGCGAAGAGGCCGCGCCGATTGACGAAGGCGCCGAGATTGGTCGAGACCGTGACATCCGGCGATGCCGTGACGATGCGGTCCGCGAGCTTTTCGCTGGAGCGGCCGAGCTCGTTCAGCAGGAGGCCGAAGCCCTGTTGCGTCGACATGCGCGGCTGCTGGGGCACCGCAAGCTCGGTCGGAACCGGCAAGCGCGGCGCACTCAATCGGCGCGTGCCTTCGGCGGCGAAAGGCACCTCGCGGAGAAAGCTCCGCAGCGCTTCGGGAGCGAGCTTCAAGCCTTCGAACGCGTCCCATTCATGGCCTGCCCTCACTCCGATGCCGTCGCGATAGAGTTCGAGCTGCTTCGGCGTGAGGAGGCCGGCGTGGTTGTCCTTGTGGCCGGCGAGCGGCAGTCCGAATCCCTTGATCGTATAGGCGATGAACACGGTCGGGCGATCATGATCGATCGATTCGAAGGCCTGCAGCAGTCCGGGGAGATCATGGCCCCCGAGATTGGTCATGAGGCGGGCAAGTTCCTGGTCGGAGCGGCTTTCGATCAGGCGCGTCACGTCGCCTTGGTCGCCGAGATCGTCCAGCAGGCGCTTGCGCCAAGCCGCGCCCCCTTGGAAGGTCAGGGCCGAGTAGAGCTGGTTCGGCGCGGTGTCGATCCATTCGCGCAGCTTCCCGCCGCCGGGCTCCCGGAAGGCCGCTTGCTGCAGCGAACCGTATTTGAGGATCACCACATCCCAGCCGAAGGCGCGGAAGATCGCCTCGAAACGCGCATAGAGACCTTCGCGGATCACGGCATCGAGGCTCTGGCGGTTATAGTCGATGATCCACCAGCAATTCCTCAGGCCCTGCTTCCAGCCTTCGAGCAGCGCCTCGAAGATGTTGCCTTCGTCCATCTCGGCGTCGCCGACGAGGGCCACCATGCGGCCCTCAGGCCGATCCTTCGCCCAGCCATGCGCCTTGACGTAATCCTGGACGAGGCTCGCGAAGAGCGTCTGGGCGACCCCCAATCCGACGGACCCCGTCGAGAAATCGACATCGTCCACATCCTTGGTGCGCGAGGGATAGGACTGGGCGCCCTTATAGCCGCGGAAATTCTCGAGCTTGTCACGCGTCTGGTTGCCGAGGAGATATTGGATGGCGTGGAAGATGGGGCTCGCATGCGGCTTCACGGCCACGCGGTCCTGCGGACGCAGCACCGCGAAATAAAGCGCGGTGAGGATAGTCGACAGCGAGGCCGAGGAAGCCTGATGGCCACCGACCTTCAGCCCATCCTCGCTGGCGCGCAAATGGTTGGCGTTGTGGATCGTCCAGGTGGAGAGCCACAGCACCTTACGTTCGAGCTCGGCGAGGAAGGGAAGACGCTCGTCCATAACTTGCCGCCGCTCGCGATTGCCCGCTTTGATTTGAGAGCCCGAATTCAAACTCGGGCTGCCCCAGCATGCATCGGCATGGGTTGGCTTCGATATGACATCCAAATCCAGAAAAGAAAAGGCGAACTTGGCCGTTTGCTGCCGCGTTCCACCCCAGCGTCAGCCGATCTCCTCTTCCGCCTTGCGCTTATGGGCTGCGAGCGCCATCAGGCGCCGGTCGCGCCACAGGGCGCGCTCGCCGAGCTTCTCCTTCGGCAGAAGCGCCCTGCGCTCGCGCTCGATGACATCGAGGACCTCGCCCGCCCAGTCGGCGCGCCATTGCATCTGCGGGAACAGCTCCTCGTAAATACCCTTGTAGCGCATCACGTAGTCGCGCACGCCCTCCGGCGCATTGAGGTCGATCGTCTCGAACGGCCCCATGAACGACCAGCGCAAGGCTAGTCCCTCGCGAATGCCGACATCGACATCCTCGATGCTCGCATAGCCCTCCGCGACCAGGCGGAACGCCTCTTCGAGGAGAGCGCCTTGCATGCGGTTCATGACGAAGCCGGTCAATTCGCGCTTCATCACGATCGGGGCGTGGCCGGCCGCCACGAGAAATCGGCGCGTGCGCTCGACGATCTCCGGCGAGGTCCAGGGCGCCGGCACGACCTCGGCCGCCGGCACGAGATAAGGCGGGTTGATCGGGTGCACGACGAGGCAGCGATGGCGTCCCGGCACATGCTCGGTGAAGAACGACGGCAGGATCGCCGAGGTCGAGCTCGCCAGCACGGCATCCGCAGGCGCCAAGCGGTCGAGCCGCGCGAAGACCTCCCTCTTGAGCTCGACGCGCTCGGGCGTGCTTTCCTGGACATGGACGGCGCCTTCGAGCGCCGCGCCGAGATCGGGCTCGATGCCGATCAGCGCCAGCAAAGCCTCGGGCGTGCGGCCGCCGAGAAGGCCGTTCGCCGCGAGCTCCGGCACCGCCTTGCCGATGAACTCCATCGCCTTGCGAGGAGCCTCGGGGAATTCGTCCCAGAGCGTCACATGATGCCCTGCGCGCGCATAGGAGATCGCCCAAGCACGGCCGATGAAGCCTGATCCGATAACCGCTACGCGCGCCATGTCCGACAGCACTCCCTCACAAGGTTTCCACATTGCCGTCGACGCCGATCGACTGACCCGAAATGTTGCATCCGCCAGCGGAGAGCAGGAAGGCGACCATGTTGGCGACATCCCCCGCGGTGACCATCCTGCGCAGCGAGACGCGCTCGAGATAGCGCCTCTCCATCTCCTGGTCGCTCACGCCGAGCTGGGCGGCGCGCGAGCGGATCACGCCTGCCATGCGCGGGCCTTCGACGATGCCCGGCAGGATGGCGTTCACCCTGATGGCTTGCGGGCCGAGCTCCTTGGCGAGGCTCTGCGTCAGGCCGATGACCCCGAACTTCGCCGCTGAATAGGGCGTGCGGAACGCATAGCCATGTTTTCCGGCGGCGGACGACATGTTGACGATCGAGCCGCCGCCCGCTTCGCGCAGCAAGG
This sequence comes from Hyphomicrobiales bacterium, assembly GCA_044445965.1. Lineage (GTDB taxonomy): Bacteria > Pseudomonadota > Alphaproteobacteria > Rhizobiales > Beijerinckiaceae > GAS188. The sequence goes on along the minus strand of JBIOEJ010000008.1, from coordinate 28,238 downwards.
GCACGGCGAGGCGGGCGCAGAGGAATTGTCCGGTCAGGCAGACATCGATGCAGCGGCGCCAGTCCACGGGCGCGATCTCGTCGACGCCGCCAGTCGGCCCGGCGATGCCGGCATTGTTGATCAAGGCGTCGAGCCCGCCGAGACGGGCGCGGGCTTCCCGGAACAAGCGTTCGACATCCCCTTCGTCGGCGACATCGGCGTTGATCGAGCCATGTTCGGGAAAGCGCGCCGAGAATTCGCGCAATGCCTGATCGGCGACATCGCAGACGAACAGCCGAGCGCCATCGGCAATGAGCCGTTCGGCGATGGCGAGCCCGATCCCTCCGGCGCCGGCGGTCACGAGAACGCGCTGACCCGCGAGCTTGTGGCTTCCATCGGCACTATTCGTCACGCAGTTTCTCCTTATCAGCTCATCGAGCCCGGCCGGGCCCCTTGTCGTCGGTGGCGCGATCCTCGTCCACGCGGATCATCGATAGCAGGCGGATCATACAAGCGGTAATCTGAAATCGGTTTGGCTAAGCCCCGGTATCAGGAGAGATTCAGCGATGACGCGTTCCGGCCTGCGCAGCTTCGCTACCCCCCGCGACGGCGATCTCGGGCTGCGCCGCATCGCCAACGCAACGGGCCTCTCCGTCAGCATCCTTCCAAACGGGGCGATCCTGGCGATCGAGCATGAGCATGACGGTCGCCGCATCATGATCAACCAGGTGCTGGGCTCGCCGCTCCATGGCGGCATCGGCCGGCTGGTGCTTCGCCTCGGCGGGCTGCGGCCAAGGAACCTCGAACTCACCGGCCCGGCCGCCAAGGTCGATGTCGGTGTCGGCACGGATCGCATCGTCTGGGCCGGAAAGGCGGACGGCATCGACCACCGAGCCACCCTGTGGCTCCATCCAGGCAGCAATGTCTGGCTATGGCATGTCGAGGTGACGAGCGATCGCGCCCTGCCCTGCGACATCATCCTGGTGCAGGATGTCGGCTTGGCCGAGCGCGCCTTTCTCATGAGCAACGAGGCCTATGCCTCGCAATATATCGACCATCATATCGCGAGGCACCCCAAAGCCGGGCTGGTGGTGATGAGCCGACAGAATCTGAGCCAGGGTGATGGGCATCCGTGGGTGACGCATGGCTGTCTCGACGGCGCGGCAAGCTTCGCCACCGACGCCCTGCAACTCTTCGGACCCGGCTTCCGCGACGCAGCCGGCCTCACCCTCGGTTTCGGCACCGATCTTCCTGGAGAGCGCCTCCAGCACGAGGTCGCCTGTCCGGCGATCCAGTCGCGCCCCGCCGCGCTGGTTGCTGGCAGGACCGTGACATGGACGTTCTTCGGCCTCTACGAGCCGGACCATGGCCCAGCCTCGAGCGATGCCGACCTCGAAAGGCTCGACCTCGTATGGCGAGCCCAGGCGGAGTTCGAGCCTGCGGAGATCCCGCTCGAGCCTGCGCTACGCAGCATCGTCCAGGACGCCTCGCCCATCATCGCCCGCTCCCTCGGCGAGGAGGAGGTGGCGAAAGCATTCGACGAGCGCCTGCACGACGAGCGCTCGCGAGGGCGTCTCCTGTCCTTCTTCACCCCTGATGATGGGCCGCATAACCGCCATGTCGTGCTGCGCGACAAGGAGCTGATGGTTGCGCGCCGCCACGGCACCTTGCTGCGCAGCGGAAAGGCCATGCTCCCCGATGACGCGACGCTATGCGCGACGGGCTGGATGCATGGTGTCTTCGCCGCTCAGCTCACCATCGGCAACACCTCGTTCCACAAGCTGTTCTCGGTATCGCGGGACCCCTACAACATCACGCGGGCGAGCGGCCTGCGCATCCTGGTCGAGCTTTCGGGCGCATGGCGCCTGCTGGCGGTGCCGTCCGTATTCGATATGGGGCTCGGCGATTGCTGTTGGAGCTACCATCTCGATCACCGCATCATCACCGTGCGGGCCATCGCCTCCGGCGAGCACGCCGCCATGCAGTGGAAAGTGAATGTCACCGGCGAGCCCTGCCGGTTCCTCGTCTTCGCGCATCTCGTCCTCGGCGAGCGCGAGCTCGACCATGCGAGCCGCATCGCCATCGACCCTGGGCGTAAGCAGTTCTCCTTCCGCCCGGACCCAAAATGGTTGTGGGCGGAGCATTATCCGGACGCCGTCTATCACCTCGTCACCGGCGCCCCGCAGGCCATCGAGACGATCGGCGGCGACGAGCTGCTGTACGAAGACGGCCTCGCCCGCAACGGCGGCTATATCGCGTTGCGGACACGCGCGACGACGAGTTTCGGCTTCGCGGTCGTCGGCTCCATGACGGATGCCGTGGAAGCCGAGCGTCTGGTGCAAGCCTATGAGAGCGGCATCGAGGCCGAGGCGATGCTGACGCCCGCGGCAGGATACTGGACGCATCTGTCTCCTCCCCTGCGGCTGCGCGCCAGCGGCCCCGGCCAGGCAGGCGTGGATCTGGCGGCGATCGAGACGATCCTGCCCTGGTTCGCCCATAACGCCATGATGCACCTGACGGTGCCGCACGGCCTCGAGCAATATACCGGCGCTGCCTGGGGCACCCGCGACGTGTGCCAGGGCCCGGTCGAGTTCTTCCTCTCGCTCGGCCATGACGCGCCGGTGAAAAACATCCTGCGCATCCTCTTCGCGCAGCAATACGAGCGTGGCGGCGACTGGCCGCAATGGTTCATGTTGGAGCCTTATTCGTTCATCCAGGACAAGCATTCCCACGGCGACGTGATCGTCTGGCCGCTCAAGGCATTATGCGATTATGTCGAAGCGACGGACGATGTCGGCTTTCTGGACGAAGCGGTCGCCTGGCGGCGCGAGGACGACCTCGCCAAGACCGAGCGGCGAGATAGCATCGCTGCCCATATCGACAAGCTCATCGCCACGGTGAAGGAACGGTTCATCCCCGGCACCCGTCTCATCCGCTATGGCGAAGGGGACTGGAACGACAGCCTGCAACCCGTCGACCCGGCGATGCATGACAGGATGGTGAGCAGCTGGACGGTCGCCCTCCTGTTCCAGCAGCTCAACCGCTATGCTGAGGTGCTGCGCCGCGCCGGCCGCGCCCCGGCGGCCGCGGAGCTCGAGGGGCTTGCGGCCGAGATGGCGGTCGATTTCAACCGCCATCTCGTGCGTGACGGGACCGTGGCGGGCTACGCGATCTTCGGCGAAGGCGAATGCGAAGTGCTGCTGCACCCGAGCGACCGCCGCACCGGGCTCAGCTATTCCCTGCTGCCTATGACGCAAGGCATCATCGCCGGCCTGTTCACGCCCGATCAGGCGAGGCACCATCTCGCCATCATCCGCGAGCATCTCCTCTTTCCGGATGGAGTGCGGTTGATGGACAGGCCGGTCACCTATCGGGGCGGGCCGCAAGCGATCTTCCGGCGCGCCGAATCCTCGTCCTTCTTCGGCCGCGAGATCGGGCTCATGTATGTCCATGCGCATCTGCGCTACGCGGAGGCCATGGCGGTCCTCGGAGAGGCGGAGGCGCTTTGGGACGCGCTCGCCGTGGCCAATCCGATCACCGTCACCGATCGCCTCGCTTACGCCTCGCCGCGGCAGCGCAACAGCTATTTCAGCAGCAGCGACGCCTCCTTCCGCGATCGCTACGAGGCGAACGCCGCCTGGGAGCGCGTCAAGGCGGGGCAAATCGCGGTCGACGGCGGCTGGCGTATCTATTCGAGCGGACCGGGGCTGTTCACCAACATCTTGATGCGCCACGCGCTCGGTCTTCGCCGTCATTTCGGCGAGCGGACCGTCGCGCCGGTTCTGCCTGCATCATTCGGCGAGCTGACCCTGGAGATGACCGTCGATGGCCGCCATCTGTCGTGGAGACTGTCCGGCGGCCAAGGCTCACCCTGATCCGCGCATCCCATGTACTTACGCGATCTCGCCATCGTCGTGGCCATCTGCCTGATCTGGGGCATGAACGCGATCGTCAGCAAGATCGTCGTGTCCGAGCTCGGCGTGCCGCCGCTCTTCTACGGAGCGTTGCGCTGCGTGCTGATCACGCTCGCCGTTTTCCCATGGCTCTATCCCATGCCGCAACCGAGGCTGCGGCTCGTCGCCGCGTCGTTTCTCATCGGCGGCGGCAGCTTCGGCATCTATTTCGTCGGTTTGCGCGATGCGACTGCCTCGAGCGCGGCGATCGTCAGCCAGGTCGGCCTCCCGATCACGACATTCCTGTCGATCGTGATGCTGGGCGAGACGATCCGCTGGCGCCGCGCGCTCGGCATGGCTCTTACCCTCGGCGGCACCATCCTGGTGATCTGGGACCCTGCCGGCCTCGCCCTGTCGAAAGGCCTGCTCTTCGTGGTGCTGTCTTCTGCATCAGGCTCGCTGGGCGCGATCCTGATGAAGCAGATCAAGGGCGTGCGCCCGCTCCAGTTTCAGGCATGGGCCGGGCTCAGCGCGGTCGTTCCGCTGGCCCTTGCGTCGGCGCTGCTGGAGAGCGGACAGATGGCGAAAGCCTGGAGCGGCGGCTGGACCTTCATCGCCTGCCTCGCCTTCTCCGCGCTTGTCGTCTCGGTCGTCGCCCACACCGCCTATTATTGGCTGATCCGCCGCTACGAGGCCAATCTCGTGGCGCCTCTCATGCTCCTGACGCCCGTCTTCACCATCGGTTTCGGCGTTGCGCTTCTCGGCGACCGGCTCGATCTGCGCATGGTCGGGGGCGCCGTCATTACGCTGATCGGCGTGCTGATCATAGCGCTCAGGCGCAACCGCGTCATGCCGCGCGCATTGCTCGTCCGCGAGCGGCTGTAGTTTCGCACGTCCGCATCCATCAATCAGGAGGTCGACCCAGCATGAACCAAGAAGAATTGACGGCACTCTTTCGACGCCTGGGTGCCCAAGACCCTGAAGGCTGGGCGCGCTCCCAGATCCAGGAGGGAATCCCTCAGCTCGCTCGATTTCTATTCCTGCGGCAAGCATGGCGGGAGGTGGTGAGCGAGGATGATACGCGGTGGATAGGAAGCTCCATCGCGCGCGCCCAGACCCACCCCGACGAACCATATGCGGGTGTGGGTCACGCGTTGAAGAAGCTTCGAGCCCTCGGCGCGACCGACGACGATATCACTGACGTCGTTCGCGGCATGCAGGCCGAGCTTCTGTTCAGTTTCTGTTACCTCTTGGAAGACCCGGGGAAAGTTGAACCGGAGGTCGCCGATCTCGGCTGGGCTCTCGTCCAGATCGACGGCGACGGAAAAGTCTTGGGAAATATCGACGGTTTGCACGAGTCGGTACTCGAGACAGACCCGACTGGACGAGAGATGGGCCCCCGGAAGACACCATCGCCGCTCCCTTGACAACGGCCGACGCATCAGCCGCGCATCGCGCTGACGGCGAGACCCGCGAAGGCTTGGCGTCTTCGAGGAACTGCGCCGACCGCTGACCAATCGGCGGAAATCAGGTTTCCGAGCCGGATTCCTCCTCCTCCGCCCACCAATATTCCTCTTCCTCGCGGGCGATGACGGCGAAGACCTCGTCGAGGCCTTCGCATTCATAGCGGCTGATGAGCTCCTGCGGAGCGCCGCTTTCGACGATGCTGCCATAGCTCATGATCACGACGAAGTCGCACAGCTCCTCGACCTCCTGCATGTTGTGGGAAGAGAGGAGGATCGCCGCGTTGCGGCGACGCTGATAGGCCTGCAGGCAGCCGCGCACCCATCCCGCCCGGTCCGGGTCGAGCGAGGCGGTCGGCTCGTCCAGCACCAGGACTTCGGGATCGTTGAGCAGCGCCTTGGCCAACGCCGCCCGCGTCTTCTGGCCGGCCGAAAGCTGGCCGGTGGCGCGATCGAGCACGTCACCGAGATCGAATTCTTCCACGAGCTCGGCGATGCGGGCCTTGAGATTACGGACGCCGTAAAGACGCCCGAAGACGTTCAGGTTCTCGCGCACGGTGAGCTTCGCCGGCATGGCCACGTAAGGGCTCTCGAAATTCATCCGGCCGAGCACCTTATGGCGCGCGGTTGCCATATCCTGGCCGAGCACGCAGGCCCTGCCGGAGGTCGGGATGACGAGCCCCATGATCATGGCGATGGTCGTCGTCTTGCCGGCCCCGTTGCCGCCGAGCAGCCCTACGGTCGCGCCGCGCGGCACCGAGAAGCTGACATCCTCGACGGCAAAATCCGATCCGTATTTCTTGCTGAGATTCTCCACGACGATGGCGGGCGCGACATCGGACGCAAACACGGCCGGCAGGTTGGACACGACCGGCAGATCCGGCGTGACCGGAACGAGGCTGCCTTTGCTTTCCCATGCGGCGTCGCCGGTCGGATGGCTGTCGCTTCCGGCCTCGTGCGAGAATTCTTCGATGCGGTCCATGGTGTTGGTTCCTAAGGTTGAGCGCGATGGCATGCGATGTCGCCGTCATTCGCCCATCGTGAGGATGGCGCCGTTGTGACGGGCGCTGCGCATGAGCAGAATGAAGCTTGCGAAGCCGAGGCCGAGATAGATGAGGTTCAGCGCCAGGCATTCGAGCATCAGATCGCCGCGAAATACGCCGTCGAGCAGAATGGCCCTTAGCCCCTCGAACACGTAGGTCGGCGGCAGGCACCAGGCGATCGGCTGCAACCAGACGGGCAGGACCGTCGCCGGGTAGTAGACGCAGGAGATCGGCAGGAGCACGATCATCATCGAATAGGCGAGGCTCTCCGCCCCGAGCCCGTTGCGCAGCACGACGCCGGAAACGACGAGCCCGAGCGCCCAGCCGGTGATCACCAGATTCGCGAAGAAGGCCGCGACCCCCAAGCCCAAACCGTAGATGTTGAAGCCGAACAAAGCGTAGGCCAAGATCGTCACCGGGATCGTGCCGATCACCAGCCGCACAAAGCTCATCAGCATCAACGCGACGGCGAGCTCCGCAGGCCGTAGCGGGCTCATCATCAGATTGGCGATATTGCGGGACCAGATCTCCTCGAGGAACGAGAAGGTGAAGCCGAGCTGGCCGCGAAACAGAATATCCCAGAGCAAGACCGCTCCGAGCAGGATTCCAGCGGCTCCCGCCAGCCCCGATTTGCTGCCCGACAAATAGAGCTGCAGAAATCCCCAGACGACGATGGTCATGGCGGGCCAGTAGACGGCCTCCAGGAGCCTCGGCCACGAGGCCCGCAGCAAGTACCAGTAGCGCAGCGTCATGGCGGCGATGCGAGCGAGCGAATTACCCATCGGACTAGTCCCTTTATCGGCCGGCTGCGGGAAGAAGAGGGGAGGAGCCGGTTGGCTCCTCGCTTATCCCGTGATGTCGCGGCGGATCGGCCGACGCTTGCCGGTCTTGGGCGGGAAGGCCTCGACGACATTGGCCTTCACGCGGACCGGATGCTCCAGGCACAACGACAGCAGATCCTCGAGATGCGGGAGCACGTCGCGCAGCCGCTTCTCGGCTACTCCATTGCCGAGCACGAAGGTGGTCTCGATCAGATCGGCGCGCTTCTGCACCAGCTCGAATTGCGCGAGGTGCAGGTCGCTGTCGAACATCCAGCGATAGGTGATGTCGAGCACGCTTCCGGCCGGCACCTTGCGATCGAAGAGATTGATGAAGGCATCGTTCATGCGGCCATCGATGCTGGCGATCTGCGACCATTGCACGTCGCAGGGTTCGGGGTTCTCCGGCCTGGTCACGTAGTCGCCCTGGACATACCTGATGAAGGGCATGGCCTCGTTGAGCAGATTGGTGATCACCGCGAGGCCCGAGCGGCCGGGGATTTGCGGCTGCATGGTCTCCGGATCGAGCACGTCGAGGTGCACCGTGTCCTCGCAGACATGATAGTGGCCGCAGGGGAGCTCGAGGGCGATCCTCGTCGCCTCCTCGGAGCTGTACTCGTCGAGCACCGGGATGCCCAATTGCTTGGACCAGGCCTGGCGCGCGGCGCGCGACGAATATTCCGAATGCGTGACCGCGAGGCGTAGGGACGAATTGAACTCCTGCGCATGCGGCAGCAGCGCCTCGAGGTTCGAGGGATAGCACGAGAGAATCTGCGGCGCGATCTTGCGCAGGTGCTTGGCGACGCGCGACGGCGGCAAGAGATTCGAGATGAACGCCGTCTGATAGGCGCCGTCGAGCGAGGAGAACCACCAAGGCACGGTGTAGACATGGGCCAAGAGGTCGTCGCGGCTGTATTTGCCGCCGCTCTGCATGGCGAATTGCCGCACGCCCTGGATGGTGTCGGTCAGGATGGCGTCGTAATCGACGCGGATCAGCAGCGTCTGGCCCGATGATCCGGAGGACCGCGTCGGGAACAGATCTTCGCTTTGATAGCGCGAATTCACGCAGCGACCGGGGAAAGCCGCGATCAGCTCGGCCTTGGTGATGACCGGGATCTTCTGAATGTCCTCATAAGTGTTCAGGTCCGACGGGCTGAAGCCGGCTGCCTGATATTTGTCGCGATAGACGGGGATGTCGTTATAGGCGAGCTCGACGAGCTGCTTGATGCGGGCGAGCTGCTGCTCCTTGATGACCGACTGCGGCAGATAAGGATGCTCCATGCAGCGGTCGAGATACGACTCCAACGACGCATTGAACGGCGCCGGAATCTGGCTTGCGCCCGCCGACACATGCGCGGGGCGCGTCTGCTCGGACTCCCAGAACTCGAGACAATCACGATTATATGGGCTGTCCTCGTTCGCCGGGGCGACCGTCAATTCGTCACGGCCGATCTGAGGCAGGAACTCCATGGCCGATCGACCATCATCGCTGTCACTCGTCACGAGCTTCACTGCCGCATCCATCTCAACTCTCCAATGTCATGAGCCGGTTGGGTTACGTGCCGCGGAGCGCGTGCACCCCATTGTGTCGCAACGGGACGCATCTCGGTTCACAGGCTGGAGCTTGCCGCCGTAACTTATTCCCGATGCGTCATTCGCATGAACCAATGGGCGGGCTCGCCCGACCAAGCTTGTGAAGCCCCCTGCCCGGCCACCAATGGCCGGTGCTGGGGGCATCGTTCGATCCGCGCCATTTCCGCCGTCTGGTTCGCAACCGCGCGGAGGATGGTCACCGAAAATGCTCTTGGGTTCAGCGCCTTCTTGGCCTCGAGGGCCAAATGGCAAGAAAGGAAGCTATGTCATGGATGGTCACAGCGCTTCGGGCAGTTGGGTCCAGGAAAACCGATCGACCTGGGATGAGCGCGCCGCGCTCCACATGCGCGACCAAGAGGGGTTTTACGCGCTCGACCGCTTCCGGGCGGGCGAAGACGTATTGATGGGGATCGAATCAGCCGAGATCGGGGATGTCAGCGGCAAGCACGTGTTGCATCTGCAATGCCATCTCGGCCTCGATATATTGAGCCTGGCGCGGCGCGGGGCGATCGTCACGGGGCTGGATTTTTCCGGCGAGGCGATCAAGGCCGCCCAGGAGCTCGCGGAAGAGGCCGAGCTCGAGGCGCATTTCGTCCAGGCCAATGTCTATGACGCTGAGCGCGTGCTCGAGGGAGGCTTCGATGCGGTCTTCGTGAATTGGGGATCGTTGAACTGGCTGCCCGACATCCCCCGCTGGGCTGAAATCGTGTCGGGCCTGTTGGCGCCAGGTGGGTTTCTCTACCTCGCCGAGCAGCACCCTTATCTTTCCACGATGCGCGAGGTCGATGGCTGGATCGAGCCTGGATTCCCCTGGCGCACGCCGAGCGATCGTCCAGTCGTGACGGAGGCTGCCACGTGCTACACGGGAGACCCCACGCCATTGGTGAACAACCGCCTGCACGAGTGGGAGCACCCGCTATCCGAGATCATCGGCAGCGTGCTGGATGCGGGCCTGCGGCTCGACTTCTTCCACGAGCACGAAGTGCTGCCTTGGCAGCGGCTGCCGATGATGGTCGAGACCGGAGACCGCTTTTATCGCTTGCCCGACGGGCAGGTGGCGATGCCGCTCTCCTTCTCCCTGAAGGCCTATAAGACGGGATATGAATGGTAGTGACGAGCACCCGAGGGGCGGCGTCTCGCCGCCCCTCGGTCGGATCGCCGTACCGGCTTTTGGTGGTGCGCGAGGCGCGAGCCCTCCGTTTCGTTCATGGCGATTGCCGCGAAAAAGGCGCCCCGCGATGGCACACCGGCCCCGATGGTTTTCCAGACACCGCTAGGCCAGCGTCTCCTGTCGCTCTGCGCCGTCCTTGTCCTCGGCGGCGCAAGCGCGCTCATGACGCTTTTCACCGTTCTCTTGTTGCTCAACAGGCAATGGGCGCTGAGCATGCTCGTCATTGCACTGGCATGTCTCCTGGCCGGCCTTACCGCTTATGTCGCCCGGGATTCGAGGGGCAAATGGGGATTGCGTGTCGTCCTGGAAAAGGACCACCTCCTCCTCGATTTGCCGGCCGGCCGGTCGCTGATCCGCCGGGCAGCTTCGCAACATGCGAAGATCTTGTATGCGGATATCGAAGCGATCGAAACCCGGCTCGAGGCGTATCCCAGCCTCGGGATGCAGAGCATGCAGCGCGCCTATGTCCTGCGGCGCAGGAATGGAGAATTGATTTTCCTCTTCGAGGACCGGGCAATCGGAACGCCGCTCGCGAGCTCGGTCTTTCCAAAGCTCGTGGCTGACATCGCCAGGCGGGCGGCCGCGCCGATTCGCGATCTCGGCATGATCGAGGGCCGCGGTGGGGTGCTGGGTGTCTGGGGAACAAAGGCTGCGGATTGGACGGCGCCGGCACTATCCGCCGCCCGCCAGCGCCGGATACGGCGCAAAGTTGCGATAACCGGTGCGCTTTCACTTATCGTCGTGGTCATCGCTTTGTTGTTGCGGCTCCTCGTGGGCTGGTAGCAGACCGAGCTCGAGGCCCGGCGATCGCGCGGACGAGGCTTGCAATGCCTGCCCTTCTTCGATGAACTGACCTCGCCGGTTGCAATTTCACCGGCCGACAGCAGCGGAGATCGACCTTGCGAACGCATAAGTTTCTCTCGGCAGGCCTGTCGCTTCTGGCAATCGCGACGGTTCAACACGCGGCGCTCGCCAATGACTCGAGCGCGGAGCTGGCGACCGGCGGCCTTATTCTCACAAAGAGCACCGATATCGAGATGCGGTCGGAGGACCTCTTCGTCTCGACGACCGAGATCAGGGTCAGCTATCGCTTCTTCAACAGGGCCGTGCAGGACAAGACGGTCACCGTGGCCTTCCCGATGCCCGACATCACCATCTCGGGCCCGGACGACAACATCTCGGTGCCGACAGAGAATCCCGAGAACATCCTCGACTTCTCGACCACGGTCGATGGCAGGCCCGTGGCGAGCCGCGTCGAGCAGAAGGTGTTCGTCAAGGGGATCGATCGGACCGATGTCCTGCGCAAGCTCGGCATCCCGCTGCAGCCTCAGCTGCAAGCGACGAACAAGGCTCTCGACGCACTGCCTCAATCCCAATGGGGCGAGCTCATCAGGCTCGGTCTTGCCGAAACCGAGGAATACGATGCCGGCAAGGGGATGCAAAAGCACCTCGAGGCACGCTGGACGCTGAAGACGACCTATTTCTGGGAGCAGAGCTTTCCCGCCGGCCGGGAACTCGCCGTGGAGCACCGCTACAAGCCGAGCGTCGGCGCATCGGCCGGGACGAGTCTCGGCCAAAAACAAGCCGCCAAGGAGAGCTGGTACCAGGATTACCTGCGCAAATATTGCATGGACCCGTCATTTCTCGGCGCAATCGAGCGCGCCAAGCAGGTCGCGAAGAGCGATTTCCCGCCGCTTCAGGAGCAGCGCGTCTCCTACATCCTGAAAACCGCCGGCAATTGGGCCGGTCCGATCAAGGCATTCCGGCTCGTCGTCGACAAAGGCGGTCCCGACAACCTCGTCAGCTTTTGCGCGGATGGCGTGAGAAAGATCTCGCCGACGCAGTTCGAGGTGCGGAAATCGGATTACGTGCCGAGCGGCGATCTCGACGTGCTGATCCTCACGAAGCAGCCATAGGAGCGCGCTCGCGCATCTCGACGCGCCGCCTGATGCGCTCGAGGCTCGCATCGCGAAAGCCGAGCGCCTCGAGATGCTCGACCGTGTTCAACAGATATTCGGCGCAACTTCCCAGCGGCCCCCGGGCCACCGAGATCCGGTCGGCCACCTCGTCGTCCGACAACAGATTGGTGAAGCGGTCATGGCTTCTGTTGGCGACGAAGGTGACGGCCCTTACCGGGCCTTGCGCCGAATGCGCGTCGACCCAGCGCGCCTCGTAGGAGCCGCTCAGCATCTCGCGCCGCCACAGGATCAGAAGCTCTTCCTCGACCTGCCGCTCGTCGAGGCGAAAGGCGATGCCCCTGCAGCACCCGCCGCGATCGAGGGCCAGCATCAGCCCCGGCAATTCCGGCGTGCCGCGCCCTGCCTTGAGCCATAGGCAGAAACGCCGATGCCAGCCGCGCACGAGCGCGACCTGCTTCTCCGCGAACTCGAAGGCGGGGTTCCAGATGAGCGAGCCGTAGCCGAACACCCAGACATCGCCGGTGGCAGGCCGGCCGGCGAGCGCCTTTTCGAGCGATGCCGCGATCTCCGCGTCCGAGCGGATCGGAAAACCGGGAAGCGCGCGGGCGCGCAGTTGGGCAAGATGCGACCCGTCGCGCAGGCGATCGCGCGTAATGGTGTAATTGGCCGGCCACCCATTGGCGCCGCGGCTGTCGTCCTGCATCCGCACGATCTCCCCTTTGCTCGGTCGGTGCGATATGCATGCTTCGCGCCAAGCCTCCGCGACACAAGCTTTTCCCCTGCGAAACATGTCGGAGGAAAATCTCGTCGAAACAAGTGTCTCGGCGACATGCCGCCCTTGCGCGGGCACGCCTTCCTTGTCCCGCTCTTCGCGGGAGAAGGAAGGGCCAGCCCCCTATTCGGCCCGATGCGCCCTTTGTTGGGCGATGATGGCATCCGCTGGCTTGCCGTTGACCTCGGCGAGATGGTCGAAATGCGACGCGTAGCTGCCGACGCCCGCGGTCGCGGAACGCAGCTCGACGATCAGGTCGCCGATCTCGGCTTCGGGTATCTGGGCCTTCAATACGTCCCAGCCCTCCCAACCCGGGCGCGAATCATAGCCGAGGATCTGGCCCCTGCGCGCCGAGACCAGGCCCGTGGCGCGCGACATCGCATCCGACGGCACCGCGATATCGACCGACAGGATCGGCTCGAGCAGCACCGGGCGCGCCTTGGGCAGCGCCTCCCCGATGGCGATCTTCGCGGCCGCCCGGAACGCCATGTCGGAGGAATCGACCGAATGATAAGAGCCGTCGGTGAGCGTTACCGCGACATCGACCACCGGGAAGCCGAGCGGCCCGCGGTTGAGGGCATCCTTCACCCCAGCCTCGACCGAGGAGAAATACTGGCGGGGTACGGTGCCGCCATGCACCTTCTCGTCGAAGGCGAAGCCGTCGCCGCGTCGGCGCGGCTTCACGTCGATCACGACGTCGCCGAACTGGCCATGGCCGCCCGACTGCTTTTTGTGCCGGCCGCGCACCGATACGGCCTCCTTGATCGTCTCGCGATAGGCGACGTTCGGCTTCCTCCCCTCCGCCGTGACGCCGAAACGCGAGCTGAGCCGCTCGAGCGCAAAGCGCAAATGCATCTCGCCCTGGCCCGCGAGACGCAATTCGCCGGTTTCCTGGTCCTGAGTGAAACAGAGCGAGGGATCCTCGTCGACGAGCTTTGCCAGCGCCGCCGCCAATCGCACCTCGTCCTTGCGGTCCTTCACCGAGAGGGCGAAGACCTGCACGGGCTGAGCCGGCTCAGGGCGCTCGAGCCGGGCGGGCGCCTCCTTGGCGTCGGTGAAGCAGTCTCCGGTCGCGATATGGTCTAGCCGCAGGAAGGCGAGCGCCTCGCCGGTTTCGGCGCGCGTCATCTTGGTCGCGCTCGACCCCATCAGACGCGACAATCCGGCGATGCGCTCTTCCGCGCCGCTCGAACCCGTGACCGTCATCCCGTCCGAAAAGCTGCCGCGCAGCACGCGCGCGAAGGACAGCTTGCCGCCATGGGCCGTGTGAATGGTGCGCATGACATGGGCGAGCGCCGGCCCCTTCGACGGCAGGCCGAGCCGCTCGCGCGTGCGCTCGATGCCCGGCACTTCGTGCCGCAGCGCCTTCAAGAGCCGCGTGACCCCGTTGCCGCGTTCCGCCGAGCCGATCATCAGAGGAACGAGATGCCCGGCGCGCAGCTCCTTGACCATATCGTCGAAGATTTTGTCGCGAGACGGCTCGATATCGGAGATCAACTCCTCCATGAGCCCATCGTCATAGTCGGCGAGGCGCTCGAGCATGGAAAAACGCGCCTCCTTCTCGCGATCGAGCTCGGTCGCGGGCAGATCGACGACGGTCGAGGCCGCATGCTCGCGATAGATGAAGGCCCGTTCCAGCGCGAGGTCGATGAAGCCGGTGGCGATATCGTCCTTCCAGATCGGAATCTGGCGCAACAGGAGCGGCGTGCGCGATGCCGGCTGCAGCATGGCGAGCGTGTCGCGGACACGCGCGGCCGCGGCGTCGATCTTGTTGAGGAACAGGATGCGCGGCAGGCCGATATCCTCGATCTCGCGCAAGATCACCTGCAGCGCAGGCGTCTTCTTCGCATCGGCCTCGCAGACGACGATCGCCGCATCGCAGACCGGAAGAATGTTGCGTATCTCATGCACGAATTCGACCGAGCCGGGGCAATCGACGAAGGTGTAGCGCTCCTCGAGGAATTCGGCGGTCGCGATATTCGCCTCGACGCTCATCGCATGGGCGCGCGCCTCGGGGCTGGCGTCACCGATGGTCGATCCCTCGCTCACGCTGCCTTGGCGGGTGATGGCGCCGGAGCGCGCCAGAATGGCTTCGAGCAATGTGGTCTTGCCGCTTTGGAAGGGGCCGACGATCGCGATCAGCCGCGGCCCCGCCCCTCTCTCTCGATGTGTCGACCCATTTGCTCCGACCATGACCGGCCTCCCGCCTCGTTTTTCGCGAACGGTCGCCGGACGCCACGGCGCCGCACCCGGCCATGGTCCCAGGAACGGCAGCGTCGCGCAAGCCCCAGCTTCGACTTCGTCGACCCTTGATATATGAGGAGTTCGCCGCTCGAGGGCTCCCGACGTGAACGACCGCAATCGCACCGCCCACCCTTCCCTTTTCGACGCCCGCGCCGTCGAGGCGCTCGAACGCATCGCCGCTGCGCTGGACCGTCTCGCGCCGCCGGTGCTCGAGGCGGCCGATCTATCGGCCGCCGACGCCTATCTGTGGCACTCGGATCTCGAGAGGCTGGAGCCGGTTCTCCATGTCAATCGCGTCGAGCTGCTGCTGTTGAAGGGCATCGACCAGGCGCGCGATCTGCTCCTCGACAATACCGAGCGCTTCGCGCGCGCCCTGCCGGCCAACAATGCGCTGCTTTGGGGCGCACGCGGCATGGGAAAATCCTCCCTGGTCAAGGCGGTGCATGCGGAGATCAATCGCCGGCTCGCGACCGAGCGGCCGGGTGCACGACTGAAGCTCATCGAGATCCATCGCGAGGACATCGAAGCGCTGCCGTTGCTGATGGGGCTGCTGCGCGGCGTTCCGCACCAAACGCTCGTTTTCTGCGACGATTTGTCGTTCGACGCGGGGGATGCGTCCTACAAATCGCTCAAGGCCGCGCTCGAGGGCGGGATCGAGGGCCGTCCCGCCAATGTGCTGTTCTACGCCACTTCCAACCGCCGGCACCTCATGCCGCGCGACATGATGGAGAATGAGCGCTCGACCGCGATCAATCCCGGCGAGGCCGTGGAGGAAAAGGTGTCGCTCTCCGACCGCTTCGGTCTCTGGCTTGGATTCCATAGATGCGGACAGGATGAATATCTCGCAATGATAGATGGTTATATCAGTTACTTCGATTTTAATCTCAGCATCGATCAAACCACTCTGCAGGCTCAAGCCCTGGAATGGGCGACAACTCGCGGCGCGCGGTCCGGCCGCGTCGCTTGGCAATTCGTCCAGGATTTGGCAGGCCGCCACGGCGTTCGCATCGCGCTCGGCAAGGAGTGTGGCGCGAAAGACACGGCTTTACCAAGATAGCGTTTCGTCCCTCACAAAGGCGCGAATGCGCATTGCGGCGCAGCCGTGTTCGGGGTAGCGCATTTCCAGCACGGAACTGTCCGATTCATGCCGCAAATCAGGCGTGGCGGGCTCTCCGGGCGATCTGGCTGGTTCTCGACATGATGGAAGTGCGCCCATGAGACGTTTCGTTGCTTGCGCCGCCTTGGCTTGTGGTGTCTCGTTCGCGACCGCCGCGAGCGCCTATGATATTGACCCGCTGACGCATCTCCCGCTGGCGGAGATCGCTGCCGACAGCCGTGTCGCCTATACGCCGATCCCGCGCGAGGAAGTGGCCTATACGGGCCCCTACGCACCCGGCACGATCGTCATTTCCACCGAGGAGCGGCGGCTCTATTACATTTTGGCGGATCACCGGGCGATGAAATACGGCGTCGGGGTCGGCCGGCCCGGATTTTCCTGGGGTGGCATCAACGCCATCTCGATGAAGAAGGAATGGCCCGAATGGACGCCTCCGGCGCAGATGTTGCGCCGCCGTCCGGATCTGCCGCGTCATATGGCCGGCGGCCTCGACAACCCGCTCGGTGCGCGCGCCATGTATCTCGGCTCGACGCTGTTTCGCATCCACGGCTCCAACGAGCCGGAGACGATCGGCCAAGCCGTGTCGTCAGGTTGCATCCGCATGACCAATGACGATGTGACCGACCTCTATGAGCGCGTGAAGATCGGCACGCGGGTGGTCGTACTGCGCTGACGGCCAGGCTGCCGCATTTCATGATGAAGGCCGGCCTTGCGCCGGCCTTTTTCTTGGCGTCGTACTGCGGATTGCGAAGCAGCCGATAGCGGCCTCGCCCGGCAGCCATGCCCCAAAGCCTAGTGAACAAAGCTTGCACCCCGTGCAGGGGCGCTTATGTTGACCGGAAAGGGCAAGGCCTTTCTCTCACGAGCCTTGGCAAATGATGATCGGCACGGCGATGCAATGGAGCGACAAGATCGACCGCGACCGGCCGGATGCCGACGGCGGTGTTCAGTCTTTGTCGCGCATGCCCGTTCCCGCGCCGCTCGTCGACCCTTATCGGCGCCCCATTACCTATCTGCGTGTGTCGGTCACGGATCGCTGCGATTTGCGCTGCGTCTATTGCATGAGCGAGGAGATGAGCTTCCTGCCGAAGCGCGATCTTCTCACGCTCGAGGAACTCGATCGATTGTGCACCGCCTTCGTGCGACGCGGCACCACGAAATTGCGCATCACCGGGGGCGAACCGCTGGTGCGACGCGATGTCATGCGCCTGTTCGGCTCGCTGTCGCGGCATCTCGCGAGCGGGGCGCTCGAGGAATTGACGCTGACGACCAACGGCACGCTGCTGGCACGCCATGCCCGGGAGCTTGCCGATCACGGCGTCAAGCGGGTCAACGTCTCGCTCGATACGCTCGATCCGGCGCGCTTCCGGCGCCTGACGCGCTGGGGCGAACTCCCCAAGGTGCTCGAAGGGATCGAGGCAGCCCGCTCCGCCGGGCTCGAGATCAAGATCAACGCAGTCGCGCTGAAAGGCGAGAACGAGCACGAGCTCGCCGAGCTCATGCGTTGGGCCCATGGCGAAGGGCATGCGCTCACCTTGATCGAGGTGATGCCGCTCGGCGAGCTCTCGACGATGCGCGCCGACCAATATTTGCCTCTGTCGTTGGTGCGCGCCCGGCTCGCCAGGGAGTTCACGCTGGAGGACCTCGACCATTCGAGCGGCGGCCCGGCCCGCTATGTCCGGGTCGGGGAAACGGGCGGCCTATTGGGCTTCATAACGCCGTTGACGCATAATTTCTGCGAGAGCTGCAATCGCGTCCGCGTCACCTGCACGGGCACGCTCTATATGTGCCTTGGTCAAGAAGACGCGGCCGATCTGCGCGGCGCCTTGCGCGCCTCGCCCGAGGATGTGCTGCTCGACCAGGCGATCACCGAGGCGATTTCGCGCAAGCCCAAGGGCCATGATTTCGTCATCGAGCGCCGCCGGCCGGAACCCGCCGTCGCGCGCCATATGAGCGTGACAGGCGGTTGAGGGACCGGTCCATTCTCTCGCGGAGCCGTCATGGCCGAACCTGCCGTCAATCGACGCGGCATCCTCGCGACGCTGGTCGCCGGCGTTTTCTGGATCTGCAATGACGCCTGCGGCAAGCTGGCGAGCGAGGTGTTCCCGACCGGCGAGATAATGGCGGTCCGTGGCGTGTTCGCCGTCACCCTTGCGGTCGGCGTCGTGATCGCCACAGGGCATGGGCGGATGTTGTGGCATGGGGCGCCCCTTTTCCTGCGGCCGGTGACGTTGATCCGCGCCCTACTCGATGCGGCGGTCGTCCTCACTTTCTACAAGGCGCTCCCCTATATGCAGCTCGCCAATATCACGGCGATTTCGCAGGCGACCCCGATCATCATGACGCTGATGGCGGCAGCCTTGGGGATGGAGCGTATCGGGTGGCGGCGCTTTCTGGCCATATTGGTGGGGTTCTCGGGAGTCGTGCTCATCATCAAGCCCTCGGCTGAGGGGCTCACCGTCTATGCCGCCTTCGCCGTCATGTCGGCCGCGCTCGTGGCGGCGCGCGATCTCCTCACGCGCTACATCGATCCGGTCATCCCCTCGCCCATCATCGCCTTGATGACGACGGTCGCCGGCGGGCTCGCCGGCCTGGCGCTCGGCGCCACGGAGGAATGGAGACCGGTAGTAGTCGCGCCGACCCTCTACCTCATCATGGCCGGCATATTGGTGACGCTCGGCAATTTGTCGATCGTGATCGCCTATCGCAACGCCGAAGTGGGCGTTGTCGCGCCGTTCCGCTATTTCGGGATCCTGATGGCACTGCCGCTGGGCTATACGATCTTCGGAGATCTCCCCGATACCCTATCGATATGCGGCATCGCCCTGATCATGGGCAGCGGCGTCTATACCATGCATCGCGAACGCATGCGCCATCGTCTCGCGGCGGCCAGCACCCCCGTCCACATCGAGAGCCATTTGCAAGAACGGCCGAAGCCCGGAAGGACGGCATGGACCATGCGCTGAGAACCCTGCTTCTGCCGGCTTCGCGCGTCGTCGACGCGGCGACAGCCGCCATCGGCAGATTGGCCGCTTGGCTCGTGCTCGCGGCCTGCCTCTTGTCGATTTTCAACGCCTTAATGCGGTACGGCGCCCATTTCGCGCATCCCTTGCTGCTCGATCTCCCCGTGCTCTTGTTCGCGGGCATCGTCCTTTGCGGCGCTCCTCTGACGCTGGCCGAGAACAGCCATATCCGCGTCGATATCCTGTTCCGATCGCTCGGCGCCCGCAGGCGCGCCGTTCTCGACATCATCGGCAATCTCCTATTCCTCGTGCCGTTGTGCGTCGTCATGCTGGCAGAGGGCGTGCCATTCTTTGCGAGCGCATGGACCATCGGCGAAGGCTCGGTCACCCCTGGCGGCTTGCCGCAATGGCCGGCGAAGGCGCTCATCCCCGCGGCTTTCGCGCTCCTCTTCGTCCAGGCCTTGTCGGAGCTCGTGAAATCCGTTGCGGTCGCGCGAGGCCTCGAAGCCGGATCGCCGACCGGCCGCCTGAATCTCGACGATCCCGTTGCGTCGCTGCGTTCGAGCGGAGCGCCCTGACGCGTGCTCGCCGCTTCGCGCCGTCTTGCAGCTGCAGCGCTTGCCTGCGCGATCTGCTATGCGCCCTTCATGGCCATGGCCGCGGGCCCCGAAGGGACGGCGCAACCTTTCGCCACCTGGCTTTCCACCAACATGGCGCCCGTCATGTTCGTTGCGCTCGTCACGCTGCTGATCGCCGGTTATCCCGTTGCCTTCACGCTGGCGGGGGTCGGATTGCTGTTCGCGGTCATCGGCATCTCGCTTGGCCTGTTCCGGCCCGATTTCCTCAACGCCCTGCCCGAGCGCGTGCTCGGCGTCATGAATTCCGAGATCTTGCTCGCCATCCCGTTCTTCACATTCATGGGTATGATCCTCGAGCGCTCGGGCCTGGCGGAGGATCTGCTCGAGACGATGGGCCAACTCTTCGGCCCGGTACGGGGCGGTCTCGGCTATGCGGTGATCTTTGTCGGCGCGCTGCTCGCCGCCATGACCGGCGTAGTCGCCGCCTCGGTGATATCGATGGGCCTGATCTCGCTGCCGATCATGATGCGCCATGGCTATGATCGGCCGCTTGCCGCAGGGGTGATCACGGCCTCGGGCACCCTCGCCCAGGTTATCCCGCCGGGCATCGTGCTGATCGTCCTCGCCGACCAGCTCAGCGTCTCGGTGATCGACATCTTCGCGGCGGCGCTGCGGCCGGCGGCTCTCCTCGCACTGCTTTATGCGCTTTATGTCTTCGCGGTATCCATCGTGAAGCCGAGCGCCATGCCGGCCGTGCCCGCGAAGATCAGCGGCGCGCGGCTGGCGCGCCGCGTGCTGCTGGCAATGCTGCCCCCGCTCGCCCTCATGCTTTTGGTGCTCGGCACGATCTTCTTCGGCGTCGCCACGCCGACCGAAGGGGGAGCCATGGGCGCAGGCGGGGCGCTGCTGCTGGCGCTCGCCAAGCGGCGGCTCAGCCTAGGCCTCCTGCGCCAGGCGACCCAGAGGACCGCGCGGCTCGCTTCCTTCGCGATCTTCATCCTGATCGGCTCGCGCGTCTTCTCGCTGACCTTCTTCGGGGTCAATGGCCATAAATGGGTCGAGGGGCTGCTGATCGCCTTGCCGGGCGGAGCGACCGGATTTCTCCTGTTCGTCAACGCGCTGATCTTCGTCCTCGCCTTCTTCCTCGAATTCTTCGAGATCGCCTTCATCCTGGTGCCGCTGATCGCCTCGGCCGCGGTCAAGCTCGGCATCGATCTCGTCTGGCTCGCCGTCTTGATCGGCGTCAATATCCAGACGAGCTTCATGCATCCGCCTTTCGGCTATTCGCTTTTCTATCTGCGCTCGGTCGCCCCTGAAGAACCTTATCGGGACCGCGTGACCGGGAAGATCATCGCGCCCTTGACGACGCTCGATATCTATTGGGGCGCGGTTCCCTTCGTCATCCTGCAGGTCGTCATGGTGATCGCCATCATCGCCTGGCCGGGACTCGTCTCGCGCGGCGGCGAGGTGACGCGACCGGCGGCGGAAGGCCAGAGCCAGCAGGAGCGCATCGACAGGCTCGACCAGGAGTTCGGGCCGGCCGCGCTGCCGCAACGCTGATCAAGTGCTTGTGCTCTCTCCCTTTTTCGGCATTGAGACCTTTGCGAGATTGATCCCCGCCCCGGCCATCCCTTTTTGAGGGGAGGGAGCAGGGTCGCGCGCGACACCGCGCTTGCGAAAATGCACTGACGGTATCGGCTAGGCGTCCGTCCTCCGCCCAAAAAAGGGGGAGGAATGAGGTGGGGGTCTCTTACCCCGCCTACCCCTTTGCGCGCGCCCGCACGAGGTAGTTGTCATAGGCGACCTCGCCCACCTGGAACCACAGGTATTCATCATTGCGGAAGGCCATATAGGCCGACAAGATCTTGGAGAACTGCGGATTATCGGCGGCGATCTCGGCGTAGACCGCATTGGCGGCCGCATTCGCCGCGTCCATGATCTCGGCCCCGAAGGGCTTCAACCTCGCCCCGTCGACCACGAGCTTCTTCAAGGCGTCGGGATTGCGCGCATCGTATTTCGCCTGCATCGAGGTGCCGGCAAGCGAAGCAGCCGCTGTCAGGATCGCCTGGTAATTGGCCGGCAGCTCGCTCCATTTCGCCTGATTGATCAGAATGTGCAGCGCGTTCGAGCCTTGCTGCCAACCGGGAAAATAGTAGGACGGCGCCACCTTCTGCAAGCCGAGCCGCTCATCGTCATGGGGACCGGCCCATTGGGCAGCGTCGAGCGCCCCGCTCTCGAGCGCCGCCTTGATCTCGCCGGCAGCGGTCGCGACCGCCGTGCCGCCGAGCTTTTCGAGCACCTTGCCCGAGAGTCCGCCGATGCGCATCTTCAACGAGTTGAAGTCGGCCGGTGTCTTCACGTCCTTGCGAAACCAGCCGCCCATCTGCGCCCCGGTATTGCCGCAAGCGAGCGCGGCCACCCCGAAAGGACGCAACACTTCGCCCATCAGATCCTGCCCGCCGCCTTCGGCCCACCAGGCCGCCTGCTGGCGGGCATCGAGGCCGAAAGGCACGCCCGTGGCGAAAGCGAGCGCGGGCTGGCGCGTGGCAAATAGGCTGAGCGCGGTGTGCGCCATTTCGACCTCGCCGTTTTGCACGGCCTCGAGCGCCTGCAGGCCGGATTTGATCTCGCCGGAGGCGAAAACGTCGATCTGAAAGCGCCCGTCGGTGGCGCCGGCAACGGCGCTCGCAAACACCTTGATCGTCTCCTGCATGATGTCGAACGCCTTGGGGAAGCTCGATGTGAGGCGCCATTTGAGCTCCGGCGCGTTCTCGGCGAGAGCAGGCGTGGCGAGACCTGAAGCCGTCGCGCCGAGCGTTGCGGCCGCGAGAAACTGACGGCGTTTCATCATAGATGCCATTCCCGTGTTCCGGTTTTGACGTGCTCCGGCACCAGCGGCCAATCTCCTCGCCGGGCGAGATGAACAAGTCATGACTTCGCGGCGCGATTGCGGCGGGTCATTCGATCGCGGCCTTCACTCGCCGCGCGATATTGCGATAGGCGGTGGTGATCGGGCTCGAAGGCTGCGAAACCACAATCGGGCGCCCGGCATCAGAAGTCTCCCTCAGCGCTAGTTCGAGCGGGATCTCGCCGAGGAAGGGGATCCCCATCCGCGCCGCCTCCTTGCGCGCCCCGCCATGCCCGAAAATATCGTGCCGCGCCCCGCAATTCGGGCAGATGAAGGTGCTCATATTCTCGATGATGCCGAGGATCGGCGCATCGACCTTGCGGAACATCTCCACCCCACGCCGCGCATCGATCAGGGCGAGATCCTGGGGCGTCGAAACGATCACCGCGCCCGAGAGCGCCACCGATTGGGCGAGCGTCAGCTGCGCATCTCCGGTTCCTGGCGGCATGTCGACCACGAGCACGTCGAGCGGCTCCCAGGCGACCTCGCGCAGCATTTGCTGGACGGCGCCGGCGACCATCGGCCCGCGCCACACCATGGCGGTCTGCTCGGAGACGAGGAAGCCCATCGACATGATCTTCAGGCCATGGGCTTGCAGCGGCTGGATTATTCTGCCCTCGCTGACCTCAGGCTTCGCCGTGAGGCCGAACAGGCGCGGCATCGAGGGTCCATAGATGTCGGCGTCGAGGATGCCGACGCGAAATCCCTCGCCCGCCAGGGCGAGCGCGAGATTGGCGGCTGTCGTCGATTTTCCGACCCCGCCCTTGCCGCTCGCAACCGCGATGACGCGCTCGACGCCGACGATCGGGGTGCGGGCGCGCATCGCTCCGGTTCGAACCCGCGCCGGCTGCCCGCTCGGCCGTGCCGCCGGGGCCGAGGCTTGTGCCGGCCGCTCGGCCGTCAGCGTCACGAGCACGGTCTCGACGCCCTGCAGCGCCTTCACGGCGCGCTCGGCCGCGAGCCGGACCGCCTCGAGCTCGACCGAATGCGCCGGATCGCCGGTGATCGAAAAGGTGACCTTTCCGCCCGAGATCAACACATCGGAGAGGGCGTCCGAGCGCGCCAGGGGGGTCGCTCCATCGGGTCCGGCGACGGTTGCCAGCGCCGCGATGACCTCATCCTTCGTCAACATGCTCGAACCTCCGGCCGCCGGTCTAGAAGCTATGGCGCGCCACCACAAGCAAACGCGATCGCACACGCGATCGTGCGCGCCACGAACGGCGGCGCCGGTTGCCAATTTGGCACCGTCCTGGCTTTATCGTTATAGGCAACGAGCATCGCGAGCTAAATCCGGGGCCGGGAGGTCTGTCCGCTGCCGATCCACTCTGTAACGTCGGCCTTCGATCGCGGCCCGATCTCGGCGCAAGGACGAGGGCCGTGGCGCGCCGCCATCGGCGTCGTGCTTGTCGGCCTGGCCTTCGTCTTTGCCTCGACCGTCAATGGCGCGCCGGGCGATCCCTCCAAGATACAGGACGCGCCGCTCGTGCTCCTCACCGAGGCCGCCCATCCTCCTTACGCCTATTGGGGGGCGAAGGGCGAAATGACCGGCTTCGAGATCGATCTGATGAACGCCATGTGCGTGCGCATCAAGCGTTCGTGCCTATTCAAGCATCGTGATTTCGATCGTCTCATACCATCGCTGGTCAGCGGCAAGGGTGACGCCATCGTGTCGAGCTTCGAGATCACCGATGAGCGTCGGGAGAAGTTTACGCTGTCGGAGCCCTATTTCCGCATGCCGGCGATCTTCATCGCCCGCAAGGATGCGAGCTTCAAGGCTCTCACCCCGGAAGCGCTTGCCGACCACTCGATCGGGGCGCTGCGCGACAGCCCCTTTGCGACGCTCGCCGAAGAGCGTTTCCCGAATTCGCAGCTCACCACCTACGCGACGCAGATCGAGGCCAATCTCGATCTCGCCGCCGACCGTACCGATCTCGTGATCGGCGACGAGATGAGCTTGCGCGACTGGCTGAAGACTGCCCCGGAAGCGAGTTGCTGCACCGCAGTGGGGCGCGTCGACGATCCGGGGCGAATTGCGGGGGAAGGCTTCGCGGTGGTGATGCGCCAAGGCGAGGACGGTCTCAAGGCGAAGATCGATGCGGCGCTCAAGGAGGTGCGCGCCGACGGAAGCTATGCGGCGATCGCCCATAGATATTTCGATTTCGACCCCCTATAGGCGGCGGCGGACGGGGGTTCAGGGATCAAACTTTCCTCGCTCCCGACAACTTTCCTCGCTCCGGCTTGGCATCGGTTTTGCGAGGGCGTCTAATGGCCTGAACGGGATGGATACGATGCGGCACGCCGTCCGCAACGGCGAGAATGAGACCGAGGAGTGAACAATGAGAAAAGCGAAACTATCGGCCTTGCTGGGATTGGCGGCCTGTCTTGCGGTGTCGTCCGCGGGCGCCAAGGAATGGAAGACGGTACGCTTCGGCACGGACGCGACTTATGCGCCATTCGAGAGCGTGGATCCCTCCGGCAAAATCGTCGGTTGGGAAGTCGATTACGGCATGGCGCTATGCGAGCGCATGAAGCTCACCTGCACCTTCCAGAACCAGGATTGGGACGGCGTCATCCCGGCGCTGCTCGGCGGCAAGTTCGACGTCATCTTCTCGAGCATGAACATCACCGACGAGCGCAAGAAGAAGGTCATCTTCTCGGATATGTACTATGCGACGTCGCCGGTCTTCGCCGGCCAGGCATCGAATAAGAGCGACGATGTTTCGCCGGCAGCCCTCAAAGGCAAGACCATCGGCACGCAATCTTCGACCATCCACGCCAATTTCCTCGAGAAATTCTACAAGGATTCGCAGATCAAGCTCTATCCGACCCAGGACGAGCCCAATCTCGATCTCGCGAGCGGTCGCATCGACTATGTGGTCGGCGACGGCTTGGTCGAGCAGGACTTCATCGACAAGAAGGGCAATGGCTGCTGCCGCGTCATCGCCAAGATCCAGCGCGTCCCGGAAATCCACGGTATCGGTGTCGGCGCGGCCTTCCGACCCGAGGACACCGATCTTCGCGACATGCTCAACAAGGCGATCGGCGAGCTCGACGCCGACGGCACCTACAAGAAGCTCGAGGCGAAATACTTCAAGGACTCGATCCGCGGGAAATAATGCGCACACCTGCTTCGCTGCGCAGAGTGTTCTCCCATCTCTCCCGCAAGGCCCGGACTAGGATCCGGGCCAAGGGGAGAGGTGAAGGTCAGCGGCTCTAGCGGGCAAGGCCTGATGGACTCCTTCAGCCTCCTCTTCGGCCCGACTGGCTGGGGCGGCCTGCTCCTCAAGGGCGCCGTGGCGACGATCCTGCTTGCCGTGACGACGGTGCCTTTCGGCTTCGGCGCGGGCTTGCTGCTCGCCGTCCTGAAGCTCTCCGCCAATCGCGGAGTGCGGCTCTTCTGCAACGCCTATACGACATTCTTCCGTGGCATCCCCGATCTCCTCTCGTTGTTCATCGTCTATTTCGGCCTGCAGGCGCTCATCGACCGCCTGAGCAAGGTTTTCGGGCTCGAGACGCATCTCGAGCTCAACGCCTTCGTCGCCGGTGTCATCGCGCTGAGCGTGGTGATGACCGCTTATTCGAGTGAGGTCTGGATCGCGGCTCTGAAGGCGGTGCCGAGAGGCCAGAGCGAGGCGGCGAGATCGCTCGGCCTCGATCCCAAGAAGACCTTCCGGCTCGTGCTGATGCCACAGCTCCTGCGCATCGCGCTCCCCGGCCTCGGGAATATCTGGATGGTGCTGCTGAAGGACACCTCCCTGATCTCGACGCTCGCCGTGATGGATCTCCTGCGCGCGGCGACCGAAGCCTCGCGGAACACGACGCGACCGATCCTGTTCTATTCGGCGGCGGCGGCGATCTACCTCGTCTTCAGCATCGCATCGGGCCTCGTCCAGAGCCGCCTCGAACGGCACGCCAACAGGGGCTTTGCCTGAGATGCCGCAAGGTCTCTGGGATGGGCTCGCGACACTCCTCAATTTCGAGATGATGTCTCGCTACGGCTTGCGGCTCGTCGATGGGCTGTGGATCACGATCCAGGTAGTGGTGCTCTCGGTCCTCCTCGGCTTCCTCATCGCCTATCCCATCTGCCGGGCGCGCATGTCGCGCAGCAAGATCCTCTCGGGCGCGGCCATCGCCTACGTGACCTTCTTCCGCGGCACGCCGCTGCTCTGCCAGCTCTACCTCGTCTATTACGGCGCCGGCGAGATCCGCCCCTTCCTGACCGATATGGGCCTGTGGTGGCTGTTCCGCGAAGCCTTCTTCTGTTGCATCTTCGCCTTCTCGCTCAACACCGCGGCCTATCAGGCCGAGATCATGCGCGGCGCCCTCAACTCCGTGCCGAAGGGCCAGAGCGAAGCCGCAGCCTCGCTCGGCCTCTCCAAATACCGCATCGCCCGCCACGTGGTCTGGCCGCAGGCCTTTCTCGTGGCTTTGCGGCCCTTCGGCAACGAGCTGATCGCCATGATCAAGGCGAGCGCGCTCGCGGCCATCGTGACCTTGCTCGATCTATTCGGGCAAACGCGCTTCATTTTCGCGCGCACCTTCGATTTCCTGATCTATGTCTATGCGTCGATCATCTATCTGGTCATCGTCGAGATCATCCGTCGCGTTTGGGACTTGATCGAGCGGTCATGTTCGCGGCATCTCGTGGTCGGAACGGCTGAAACGCAGACACGAGGTCAAGATGAAAACCGCATTTCTCGGGCTGGGAGTCATGGGCTTTCCCATGGCGGGTCACCTCAAAGCCAAAGGGCATGAGGTCACGGTCTATAACCGCACCGCGGCCAAGGCCGATGCCTGGGTGAAGAAGCATGGCGGCTCGAGCGCGCCGACACCGCGCGAAGCCGCCAAGGGACGTGACATCGTCTTCGCCTGCGTCGGCAATGACGATGATCTGCGCGCCGTCACCATGGGTCCCGACGGCGCTTTCGGCGGCATGGCCAAGGGCGCGATCTTCGTCGATCACACGACCGCCTCGGCCGAGATCGCCCGCGAGCTGCATGGCGTTGCCGGCAAGGCCGGAATAGGCTTCGTCGACGCGCCGGTCTCGGGAGGCCAGGCTGGCGCCGAGAACGGCGTCCTCACCGTCATGTGCGGCGGGGACGGGACCCAATATGCCAAGGCCGAACCGGTGATCGCGTCCTATGCACGCTCATGTCGTCTCATCGGAGCGCCAGGCGCCGGCCAATTGACGAAGATGGTGAACCAGATCTGCATCGCGGGCCTCGTCCAGGGCCTCGCCGAGGGTATTCATTTCGCCAAGCGCGCGAAGCTCGATGTCGAAGCCGTGCTGGAGGTGATCTCGAAGGGTGCGGCAGGCTCCTGGCAAATGGAAAATCGCGGCAAGACGATGAATCAGGGCAAGTTCGATTTCGGTTTCGCGGTCGACTGGATGCGCAAGGACCTGTCGATCTGCATTGCCGAAGCGCGCCGCAACGGCGCGCAGCTGCCGGTTTCCGCGCTCGTCGATCAATTCTACGCCGAAGTGCAGAAACTCGGCGGCCGTAGATGGGATACCTCGTCCCTGATCGCCCGCCTGGAAGGGTGAGCTGCCGCCCCGCCGCACCGCGGCGGGGCCATCATCGCCAAAGTTTCGAGCTCAGCACTTGCCCTGGGCGTGCTCCTGGGGCGTGCAAGGCTTCCTCGGGCCAGCCGGCGGCGGTGGTGCGGGCCTGGCCGCCGGAGGAGGCGGAGGCGCCGGCCTGACCACGGGTGGAGGCGGTGGCGCTGGCCTGGGAGGAGGCGGGGGAGGCGGCGCCGGCCTGAACACCGGCGGCGGC
>JBIOEJ010000007.1:0-75845 GCA_044445965.1 Hyphomicrobiales bacterium | reverse complement strand
AGGCGGAGGTGGAGGAGGCGGCGATCCCGACCCGATCGCGCGTCCGTCCGTCTGCGCCAGGGGCCAGATCTACGACTTCAAGAGGAATAGATGCACCAAGGCCGACTTGCTCCCCTCTCGGCGCTCACAAGCAGCCAGGCAGTCTCGAACCAACGCAGGCTAGGACGGACCCTTCCGGTGCCCGTCCTAGCCCTTTGCTGCGGCGAAAATCGTCAGGGGATAAGGGTGCTGGTCAGTCCTGCTTTTCGAGCGCGCTAGCAATGCAGTAGTTGCTGATGAACTGGAAAATCTGGGCAATCACAAGGATTGCAACAACACCGTAAAGCGCCATGACACCTCTCCTTGTTGATCGCGAGGCCCGGTCATTCGGGCCAGGTGCTCATTGGTCGAGGTGGCAAGGGCGAAGGTTCACGTAAGTGGGGAAATATTTGCGCGCCCGATTGCGCGCCACCTTCTCCCGCGCTTTGCTGGAGAAGGTGGCGCAGGCGCTCGAGAAATCTCATCTCTGATTTGAGAGAGGGAAATCAAACGCCGAGCTCCGCATGGGCCTCCAGGCGATAGCCGTCCGGATCGACCACGAAGGCGGCGTAGTAGCCGGCGCTGTAATCGGCACGCAGGCCTGGAGGGCCGTTGTCCTTGCCGCCCGATTTCAGCGCCGCCGCATGGAAGGCGTCGACCGCGGCCCGGCCATCGGCCTTGAAACATAGATGCAGGCCCGAAGCCTTGTCGGCGACGACCGGGTGCTCTGCCGCCAGCACCCAGAAATCCTCGCGGTCGCGGCCATAGCCCAGCGAGGTCTCGCCAGGGCTGCGGCAGCTATAGCCGAGCGGCGAAAGGGCGGCGTCGTAGAAACGGCGCGAGCCCTTGATGTCGCGCACGCCGATGGAGACATGGTCGATCATGGCTTGCTCCTTGCTGATAACCATCATGACGGTTATTTACCACGATAGACGCCGTGGTTGTCAACCCCCATGCCGGTTATTTACCACGATAGACGCCGTGGTTGTCAACCCCCATGCCGGTTATTATGTGGACATGGTGACGACCTCCCCCATCCCGGCCGGTTTCGCGATCTCGGCGCCGCCGGAAGATCTGTGCCTCGCCTTCGCCAACACCCGGTATTGGCGCGGCACGGAGGCACCGACCGAGGAGCTGCATGGTTTCGAGGACCTGATCGCCTGGTGCGGGTCGCAAGGCGGCATCTCGCCCGAGCTCTTGGGGCTTGCCCGAGACCGCCTCAGCCGAAATCCAAGGCGCGCGGAGGGCTGGTTCGCGGCCGCCATCGCCTTGCGGGAAATGCTCGTCCGTATTTTCAGGGCGGTGGCCGAGGGCGGCAAGCCCGAGGACGAGGACCTGACCATCTTCGACGCGGCGCTCGCCGCGACGCCGCCCCGATCACGCATCACCCGCAAGGACGCCCGCTATGTCTGGCAGATCGCGCGGCCGGAGCCCGGCATCGGCTTGCTTCTCGCGCCGGTGCTGTGGTCGGCGGCCGATCTTCTCACCGGCAAGCGCCTCGATCGCGTGCGCCGCTGCGGCAATGATCGCTGCCTTTGGCTCTTCCTCGACGACAGCAAGAGCGGCAATCGCCGCTGGTGCTCGATGAGCCAATGCGGCAATCGCGCCAAGGCGCATCGGCATCGCGCCAAGATCAAGGGCGTTTGAGGACAGAGGACGGACGACAGATGCACCCGCTTCGTCGTCAGCTCCTCCGTCCTCCGTCGTCCGTCCTCCGTCCTCCGCTATCCTCCATCCACGATCTTGCCGTCGCGCAAGGTGACGCGCCGGTCCATGCGCGAGGCGAGCTCGACGTTATGGGTCGCGACGAGAGCGGCAAGGCCCGTGTGGCGCACGATGGCGCCGAGCATGGAAAAGACGCGCTCGGCCGTCGCGGGATCGAGATTGCCGGTCGGCTCATCGGCGAGCAGCACGCGCGGAGCGTTGGCGATGGCGCGCGCGATGGCGACGCGCTGCTGCTCTCCTCCCGAGAGAGCGGCCGGGCGATGGCTCGCCCGCTCGGCGAGGCCGAGGAGACGAAGCAGCTCGGCCGAGCGCTTGCGCGCCTCGCCGCGCGGCAGGCCCCTGAGCATCTGCGGCAGCATCACATTCTCGATCGCCGAGAACTCGCCCAGGAGATAATGCGCCTGGTAGACGAAGCCGATGCTCTCGCGGCGAAGCCTGGTGCGCGCGCCGTCATCGAGCTCGGCAGAGGCCAGCCCGTCGACGATGACGTCGCCGCCGTCGGGCCGCTCCAACAGGCCGGCGATGTGGAGAAGCGTCGATTTGCCGGCTCCCGACGGGGCGACGAGCGCCACCATCTCGCCCGCGCCCAAGACGAGGTCGGCGCCGGTCAGGATATGGAGCCGCTCGTCGCCTTGCGCGTAATGACGCTCGACGCCGACGAGTCTCAGCGGCGCCTGCGCCGCCTTGGCGTCAGCCACGGCGCAACTGCTCCACGGGATCGAGCGAGGCTGCCTTCCAGGCCGGATAGAGCGTCGCCAGCAGCGACAGGACGAAGGCGGTCACGGTGATCGTCGCCACCTCGTGCCAATCGAGCTCGGCCGGCAGTTGCGACAGGAAATAGAGCTCCGGCGAAAACAGCGGCGTGCTGGTCAAGCGCGACAGGAATTGGCGGATCGCCTCGACATTCAAGGTGATCAGGAGACCAAGCCCGAAGCCCGCGATGGTGCCCACGACCCCGATCGCTCCTCCCGTCAACAGGAAGACGCGCAGGATCGTGCCTTGCGTCGCGCCCATGGTCCGCAGGATGGCGATCGCCGTACCCTTGTCCTTCACCAGCATGATCATGCCGGAGACGATATTGAGAGCGGCGACCACGACGATCAGCATCAAGATCAGGAACATGACGTTGCGCTCGACCGCGAGCGCGCTGAAGAAGGGACGGTTGCTCTGCCGCCAATCGGTGAGCAGCACGGGTCTTCCGGCCGCCTTCTCGATGATCGGCCGCATCTCGTCGATGCGGTCGGGATCGTCGATGAACACCTCGATGACGCTCGCCTCGCCGTTCTTGTCGAAGAAGTTGTCGGCCTCCTGGAATGGGATGAAGACGTTGGAGGAATCGAGCAGCGACATGCCGATCTCGAATATGGCGACGACCGTATAGGCCTTGAGGCGCGGCACCACGCCCATGGGCGTCGTCGCGCCGCGCGGCGCTATCAGCGTGACCTTGTCGCCGACGCCGACGCCGAGCTGGCTGGCGAGCCGTGCGCCGATGACGATATCGGGCGCGTCGTCGAAATCCTGGAGCCCGCCCGAGCGGATATTGCTCGCGACGCCCGGCACCTTCTCGAGATCGGCGCCGGACATGCCGCGCACCAGGGCGAAGGCCGCGCCCGCGGGCGAGGAGGCGAGCCCCTCGCCCTCGATGAAGCCTTTCGCCGAAACGACGCCGGGCGTTTGCAACAGCCGCGCCACCACGTCCTTGTAGTCGGTGAGCGGGGACTCGATCGGGTGGATCAGAACATGGCCGTTGAGGCCGAGGAACTTGGCGTAGAGCTCCTTGCGGAAGCCGTTCATCACCGACATGACGATGATCAAGGTCGCGACGCCGAGCATCACCCCGATGAAGGAGAAGATGGCGATGGCGGAGATGACGCTGTCCTTGCCGCGGGCGCGCAGATAGCGCAGCGCCAACATGCGCTCGATGGCCGAGAAGGCGCGCGGCGGGGAGAATTCGCTCATGGCTGCGGCCTTCTCCTGTCGCGGCAGCAAGGGCTACCTCGCCCCTTGCGAGAACTTCGCAAGAAACGATCGCCACGGATGCGCCCGGCAAGTCCATATCCGCTCATGCCCGCGAAAGCGGGAATCCAGCGGTGTGGAGCGACCGAAAGAGTCTGGATCCCCGCTTTCGCGGGCATGAGCGGAAGGGGGCGTGCGCAAATGGCAAGCCTCGGAATGATCGCCTTGCGGGAGTGGTGAGGATGCGTCCGTGTCGGCGTGATCATCCCTGCGTCACCATCGGCACCGCATCCTCGATCGAGACGGATTTGCGCTCCCCGGTGGCGCGGCGCTTGACCTCGACCTTGCCTTCGGCGAGGCCCTTCGGCCCGACGATGATCTGCCAGGGCAGGCCGATGAGGTCGGCGGCGGCGAACTTGGCGCCGGGGCGCTCTTCGGTGTCGTCGATCAGCGCCTCCTTGCCCTTCGCCGCGAGCAGTGCGTCGAGCGCGGCCGAAGCCTTGTCGCAGCCGCCATCGCCCGGCCGCAAGTTCAGGATCGAGACGTCGAAGGGCGCAACCGCGTCGGGCCAGACGATTCCAGCCTCGTCATGGGAGGCCTCGATCACGGCGGCGACGAGGCGAGAGGGGCCGATGCCGTAGGAACCCATATGAACGGGCCGCTCGGTCCCGTCGGGGCCTGCGACCACGGCCTTCATCGGCTCGGAATATTTCGTGCCGAAATAGAAGATATGCCCGACCTCGATGCCGCGCGCCGTGAGCTTCTTGTCCGCCGGCACCGCCTGGAATGCATCGGCATCATGCTTCTCCGAGGTTGCGGCGTAGAGCGAGGTCCATTTGGCGACGATGGTCTTCAGCGCCGCCGCATCGTCGAAATCGGTGTCGGGCGGCGGCACGCCGAAGCCGAGATAATCCTTGTGACAATAGACCTCGCTCTCTCCGGTCGAGGCAAGGATGATGAACTCATGGCTCATATCGCCGCCGATCGGCCCGGACTCGGCCCGCATCGGGATCGATTTGAGGCCGAGCCGCTCGAAGGTGCGCAGATAGGCGACGAACATCTTGTTGTAGGAGTGGCGCGCCCCGTCCTGGTCGAGGTCGAAGGAATAGGCGTCCTTCATCAGGAATTCGCGCGAGCGCATGGTGCCGAAGCGCGGCCTGATCTCGTCGCGGAACTTCCATTGGATATGGTAGAGGTTCAGCGGAAGCTGCTTGTAGGAGCGCACATAGGCGCGGAAGATTTCGGTGACCATCTCCTCATTGGTCGGCCCATAGAGCATGTCGCGCTCATGCCGGTCGGTGAGGCGCAGCATCTCCTTGCCATAGGCGTCGTAGCGGCCGCTCTCGCGCCACAGATCGGCGGACTGGACGGTCGGCATCACGAGCTCGAGCGCGCCGGCGCGGTTCTGCTCCTCGCGCACGATCTGCGAGATCTTGGCGAGAACGCGATAACCGAAGGGCAGCCAGGCATAGATGCCCGCGCTCTCTTGCCGCACCATTCCGGCCCGCAGCATCAGCCGGTGCGAAACGATCTCGGCGTCCTTGGGCGTCTCGCGCAAGATCGGCAGGAAGTAGCGGGAAAGACGCATGAATATCCTAGTGAAGCGAGAATCACGGCGCGGCCGATGGCGCCGCGCCGCCTCACAAAGCCCAAGCGCTCCTCAAACACAAGTCGGGCTCGATCAAGGCCGCAAAGATGCGGCACGACCGGGCCGCAAACGCGCCTTTTGCCCCTCGGCGGCTCCGTCGAGAAAAAAATTTCACGGAAGGCTTCCATCTGCGTGACAAGCGTGCAACGCGGTGCTATGCATTTACGCAGACTGGCTATGCATTCAGCAAGCCAGCGGCCCGAGTCTTGGGAGGAACGTCGTCCCCTCTCGCCACGCGACAGGCGGAATCGACGAATAAGAAATTCCTGAAAGCAGAGCCGAGGCTCTGCTTTTCTTTTTGGGGCGGATGGCCGAGCGGCATCTCGAAACCAGGGCCTGGGAACGTTCCGCAGGCTGACCTCGCCCTCACGCGGCGCACGCCTCTCCAGGCACCATCATTTGATTGAAAACAGCCGGAGAGGAAAGGCGAGATCGGCGGGCTGCACGACGCTGACATTTTCTTTCACGCCCCACAAGATCTCGAGCTGGTGGATGGGGATATAGGCCGCCGACTCCTTGACCATAGAAAGGGCCTGCTTGATCAAGGCTCGCCGCTCGTCGGCGTCGATATCGGATTGAATCTTGGCGATCAGCTCATCGATTTTCGGATCGGAATAGCCCCCGATATTGAAGGTGCCGCGCCCTGACTGGGCATCGCGCGTCGCGATGATCGACGCCAGGAAGATGTGCGCGTCATAAGTGAAGGGCGAATAGCCGACGAGCACGAGGCTCGTATTGTATCCGGGCGGATTGATCTGCTGCGCCCATTTGCCGGTGGTCTGGGCGCGCGTCTCCGCCTTGATCCCGATGCGGCTGAGAAAGCCCGAAATGGCGACGCAGGTCGCCTCGTCATTCATGAAGCGATCATTGGTGCAGTCGAGCGTGACCGAAAAACCGTTCGGATACCCGGCATCGGCCATCAGGGCTTTGGCCTTGTCGATATCCGGCGGCACGGACTTGCCGATCTCGGGGTCGTAACCGTTGACCTCCTTGGCGATCGGGGTGCCGGTCGGAATGGAATAGCCGCGCATGACCTTCGATTTGATCGCTTCGAGGTCGAGCGCCAGCTGCATGGCCTGACGGACGCGCTTGTCCTTGAAGGGGTTCTTGCCCTTGACGTCGCTATACAGCAGCTCGTCGCGCGCAACGTCGGGCTGAAAATAGATCACCCGAAGATCGGGGCCGGCCTGGACCTTCAATCCTTTGGTCGCTTCGATGCGGGGCGCGTCTTGCGGCGGCAGCGAGTCGATCATGTCGACTTCGCCGGAGATGAGAGCCGAGACGCGGGTCGACGGGTTGGCGATGACGAGAAAGGTCGCCTTGTCGATATTGCCGGCCAACTTGTCCCACCAGTCGGGATTCTTCTCGAACTCGATTTTCAGGCCCGGATCTCGCGCCACGATCTTGTAGGGGCCGGTGCCGTTCGTGCTGCGGTTGGCAAAGGTCTCGGTCTTGTTGTCGGCCGATCCGGGCCGGACGGCGCCGTTCCTCTCGGCCCAGGCGCGCTCCATGATGTACCAATTGGTGATTTCCATCGGAACGATCGGATCGATGCCCTTCGTCTTGATCTCGACGGTGTAGTCGTCGATCGCCTTCGCGCTCTCCAAGGTCGAAAGATTGGTCTTCACACCGCCTGCCTTGGCGCGGTCGAACGAGAACACCACGTCGTCCGCCGTGAAGGCGCCTCCGTCCTGGAACCGCACCCCTTTGCGCAGATCGAACCGCCAGGTCGTGCCGTCGACCTGCTTCCACGACGTGGCGAGCGCGGGCTCCAGCGTCAGGTCGGCGCCGCGACGCACCAACGGCTCATAGACATTGCTCAGAATCGCGAAAATGAAGGTGTTGCTCACCGCATGCGGGTCGAGCGTGTAAGCATCGAGCGGCCCCGCAAATCTGAAATTGGCGGCAGCAACCGGGCTGGCGACGAGCGCGCCCAATGCGACGCCGGCCGCTATCCGCAGCATCCGAAGGCGACGAGAACCGCTCATGGGCTAGACCCCTGTTGTTCGAGGCTGACGAGGAACGGGCTGTTCCTTTCATGGTAACAGATTCCATAGCCTGGGCGGAAAAGCTACGATTGCGCGCCCAGTCGCCGGCGCCTTGTCGGATATGGGCAGGCTCATTCGTCCTCAGGTCGATCGGGAACGCCGCCATGCTCTACGCCATCCTTTGCTACAATTCCGAGGACGCCGTCGGCTCCTGGACCAAGGAGCAGCACGATGCGACCATGACGAGGCTCGCGGTCGTGCAGCAGAAGCTCGCCAAGACAGGCAGGCTCGGCCCGGTCGCCCGCCTGTTGCCGACGACCGCCGCGACCACCCTCAGGAAAGGCCGCGACGAGCCCTTGGTGATCGACGGGCCTTTCGCCGAGACCAAGGAGCAGCTGCTCGGCTTCTATGTCGTCGATTGCTCGACGCTCGACGAGGCGATCGGGACCGCCCGGGAGCTGGCTGACGCCAATCCCGGGACTGGCGCCTACGAAATTCGCCCGATCGCCGCCTTCCACCCGGCAAGCGGCGCGACGTGACCGAGATCGCCTGGATCGCTGCGGCGCTGGCATCCGCCCGCCCTCAGGCGCTGGGCGCGCTGCTGCGCTATTTCCGCGACCTCGACTCCGCCGAGGAGGCGTTCCAGGACGCGTGCCTGCGGGCGCTGAAGGCCTGGCCGCAAAACGGTCCGCCGCGCGACCCGGCGGCCTGGCTCATCATGGTCGGGCGAAACGCTGCGATCGACGCGACGCGGCGCCGGAGCAAGCAGGAGCCGCTGCCGGCCGAGGAGGTGATCTCGGATCTGAACGACGCCGAGGCCGCGCTCGCCGAGCGGCTCGACGGCGCGCATTACCGCGACGACATCCTGCGCCTCTTGTTCATCTGCTGCCATCCCGACCTGCCGGCGACCCAGCAGATCGCGCTCGCCTTGCGCATCGTCTGCGGCCTGTCGGTCAAGCAGATCGCGCGAGCCTTCCTGGTCGGCGAGAGCGCCATGGAGCAGCGCATAACCAGGGCGAAGGGCCGCATCGCCGAGGCCGATGTGCCTTTCGAGACGCCGGGCGCGGCGGAGCGCGCCGAGCGGCTCGCCGCGGTCGCCGCCATGATCTACCTCATTTTCAACGAGGGCTACTCGGCAAGCGGCGGGGACGCCCAAAGGCGCGCGCCGCTCTGCGAGGAGGCGATCCGGCTCGCAAGGCTGTTGCTGCGGCTGTTCCCGGGCGAGCCCGAGATCATGGGCCTGACCGCCCTGGCGCTCTTGCAGCATGCGCGCGCCCCGGCCCGCTTCGATGCGAACGGTTCCATCGTTCTGCTGGAGGACCAGGACCGCGGCCTCTGGGACGGAGCGATGATCGCCGAGGGGTTGGCGCTGATCGACAAGGCGATGCGCCATAGGCGGCCGGGCCCTTACCAAGTGCAAGCCGCCATCGCGGCGCTGCATGCCCGTGCCCGCTCGCCCGAGGACACCGATTGGGCGGAGATCGATCTGCTCTACGCGACGCTCGAGAGGTTGCAGCCGTCGCCCGTCGTCACGCTCAATCGGGCGGTCGCCGTGTCCAAGACCCGCGGTGCGGCGGCGGCGCTCACCATGATCGAGCCGCTCGCCCCTCGCCTCTCGGGCTATTTCCACTTCTTCGGGCTGAAGGGCGGGCTGCTCATGCAGCTCGGGCGCGCCCAGGAGGCCCGCATCGCCTTCGACCAAGCCATCGCGCTCGCCAACACGGCGGCGGAAGCAGCCCATATCCGGCTGCACCTCGATCGCCTCGCCAAGGACAGCGCGCCGGGAGGCGACATCAAGGCCTCTCGATAACAATCAAGAAGAATTTCCCCTCCCCTGTCGGATCGCCGTCCCGTCCTTCGTCCTTGGGGTGTCGGACAAGACGATGTCCTGAAGCATCCAGACGAGGAGGCCTCGATGGCCAACGAAACCCAAAGCCAGGCGCCTGTCACCGGCGTCGTTCCGTATGTCAACATCGAAGGCGCCGGCGAAGCCTCGGCCTTCTACCAGTGCGCTTTCGGGGCGAAGGAGCTCGCCCGCATACCCGCAGGGGACGGCAAGCGGCTGATGCATTGCCACCTCGAGATCAACGGCGGCGCCTTGATGCTGAGCGACTGCTTCCCGGAAAGGGGGTCCGGGATCGAGCCTTCCAAGAGCTTCACCATGCACCTGCAGGTGGACGACGTGGATGGCTGGTGGAAGCGCGCGGTCGAGGCCGGCTGCGAGGTGACCTTGCCGCTGGCGGTGATGTTCTGGGGCGACAAATATGGCAAGTTGCGCGACCCGTTCCAGGTGAACTGGTCGCTGGGCGCCCCGGCCAAGACTGCCAGAGACAAGACCGCCTGAGACGTAGGAGAAAAAGCCATGCAAACGATGACTCAGGGGGCTGCGACCTCGAAGACGATGCTCTGGGCCGGACGGATCATGAGCACACTCGTCGTACTGTTCCTGCTCTTCGACGGCGCCATGAAATTGGTTCCGATCGCGCCCGTCACCGAGGCCATGGAACAGATTGGATACGGTGCGAGCCCTAGCCTGGCTCGCGGCCTCGGAATCCTCACGCTGGTGTGCACGGCGCTCTATGCGATTTCGCGGACCTCCGTTCTCGGGGCGATCCTGCTGACGGGCTATCTTGGAGGCGCGATCGCAACCCATCTGCGCGTCGGCAGTCCTATCTTCACCCATATCTTCTTCGGCTTCTATCTCGGCTTGTTGGTCTGGGGTGGGCTCTTCCTGCGCGATGAGCGGTTGCGCACGCTCATTCCCTTGCGAAGCTAGCCTGCGTGGAGAGCCAGTGTGGTGAATTTGAAGTTCCTACCACATGGATGGCATGCGCGCGATAGGAACTTCAAATTCGAAAACCACACTAGAAACAATAACTTGCTGGTGCAGCTCTTGAATCCGGAATTCGCCCCGCGCGTTGCTCCAAGGTGATGCGAATTTCGGATTCGCTGCACAGGGCGCGATCAGTTGCCGCTGATATCCTTCGCGGCACGCGCCAGGATCTCGGCGATCCGGCGCTGCTGCTCGGGGGAGGCGTCGCGCTTCTCGTCGAGCGCCGAGCGCAACAGGCGTCGGGCAGCCTGCATCTCGGGAGAACGCCATTCGTCCCCCGAGAAGGCCCGACGCACGCGCTCCATCTTCTGCCCCACGCGCTCGATCTGCGACAGGATCGCGTCGGCGACATCCTTGCGCTCCTTCAAAAAGGCGAGCCCAGCTTCGGTCGGGGTATAGAGCTTGCGCGAAGCATCCGCCGCCACCGTCGCGTAGCCGATCTCCTCGAGATAGGTGAGCGCCGGATAGATGACGCCGGGGCTCGGCGCGTAGAAGCCGTTCGAGCGCTCCTCCAACGCCTTGATGATCTCGTAGCCATGGCTCGGCTTCTCGGCGATCAGCGCCAGGATGACGAGCTGCAAATCGCTGCCCGCAAGCTTGCGGCCGGTGCGGAAGCCGCGCCCGCCCATCTCGCCCGCATCGGCGAAGCCGCCGGCGAAACGGCCGAAGCCATGCCGGCCGAAATGGCGCGGTCCGCATTCGGCGCTGTGCCCCCATTCGCGGAAATAACGATGATACATGCTGGGTCCTCTCGTTCACTCGATGCATTTTACGATATATATCGTACGATGTATCTAATGGTAGCGACGCGCCGCGTCAAGCAGCTTCAGTCGAGGTGTCAGGCCGGCGCGGCCGACACATCACAAGGCTCCGTGACGAATATCTCGCATCGGCGGTTTGCCGCCCGCTTCGGAGAGAATTAGGGTCTAATATGATCATGGGCTGACCTTTCCCGCCATGGCAGGGCTTGGCCCGCGGCCATGACGAAAACGTCTCGATGAGACCCACGTGATTCGGCCGCGACAGGAGGACTGCATGGGAGACGCGCCACGCCTCGACCCTGAGCTCGTCCGCGATTTCGTCAGCAACGCCCATAGTGATCTCGGGCGCGTCCGCGATCTCTTCCAGCAGCAGCCGGCGCTGGTGAACGCGGCGTGGGATTGGGGCAATGGCGATTGGGAGACCGGACTGGGAGCAGCCGCGCATGTCGGGCGAAGGGATATCGCGCTCTGCCTTCTCGAAAACGGGGCGCGGCTCGATATCTTCGCTGCGGCTATGCTCGGGCATCTGGAGATCGTCCGGGCTACGCTCGAGGCCATTCCGGACGCGCGGAAATGGCGAGGTCCCCATGGGATCCCCTTGTTGAAACATGCCGAGGCGGGAGGCGCCATGGCGGCCCATGTCGCGGATTTCCTGCGCGACCTCGACCGCGTCTGAGCCGCAAGCATTTCTGATGATCGGAGCCCCGACGCCGTCGACCGCGCCTCGCCAGTCCTGATCGGGGCGAGAGCCGGTCAGGACTGGGCATGTGTCGCCGCCCGACATACCGTCACGCAATCGACATAGGTGCCGATTACGAAACGAGAATCGGCGGCGGCAACCCGATTTCCCAGGCGCCCGCGGAAATGCGGCCTTCTGACGCGGATGTGGCCGTTGCGGGTGCGATTTTCCGAGCTTGCAATTCCGAAGGCTTTGGTCCAGCGCAAACGACGGCAACCGGCCGCGAGTGGTCAGCGAATAGGGATCGGCCATGAGAGAGTTCTCGAAAGCCGCCGGGTTGTCGGGATATCGCGCGACCGGCGCCGTCGAGCGCCGTGGATTCTTCCCCAACCAATATGATGTGGCGGCAATCGCGCTGATCCTCGCGGGGCTCGTGCTGGTGGTCGCAGGCGGCCGGCAGATGACGGCGCCGATGGCCAATCTCGACATCGCGCCGATCACGCTCGATCCCTGGAACCTGCCCGCCTATGCGTTGCGCACGGTGTTGCGCATGTTCGCGGGTGTCATTGCCTCGCTGCTCTTCACCTTCATCTTCGCGACGCTTGCCGCCAAGAGCCGCAAGGCCGAGATCGTCATCCTCCCTTCGCTCGACATCTTGCAGTCGATCCCGGTGCTCGGCTTCCTCACCTTCACGGTCACGTTCTTCCTCGGCCTGTTCCCCCAAAGCCAGCTCGGCGCCGAGCTCGCCGTGATCTTCGCGATCTTCGACGCGCAGGTCTGGAACATGGCCTTCAGCTTCTACCAGTCGCTACGCGCCGTACCCCGAGACCTGGAGGAGGTATCGCTGTCGCTGCGGCTGACCGGCTGGCAGCGCTTCTGGCGGCTCGAAGTGCCCTTTGCGACGCCGGGCCTCGTCTGGAATACGATGCTGTCGATGTCCGGCGCCTGGTTCTTCATCGTGGCGTCGGAAGCGATCTCGGTCGGCGACACGACGATCAAGCTGCCGGGCATCGGCGCCTATCTCTCGCTCGCCATCGATCAGGCGGACGTCAAGGCCGTGCTCTACGCAGTCGGCGCCATGGCGATCGTCATTCTCCTTTACGACCAATTCCTCTTCCGCCCGATCGTCGCCTGGGCCGACAAATTCCGGGTCGAGACGACGGCCAGCCAGTCACGCCCGAGATCCTGGATCTACGACCTCGCGCGGCGCACGCGCCTGATCCATGCGGTGACCGGCCCGGTGAGCGAGGCGCTGAGCGGCTTGTCGATGGCGCGGTTGCCGAGCCTCGGCCTGCGGCAAGCGCCAGGATCGGGCGGCGGCACCAGCGCGGCCGCGCCGCGGAGCTTGCTCGCCAAGGCGCTCGACTGGATCTGGATCGCGATCGTGCTGGCGGCGGCCGCATGGGGATTTTGGACCGCTTACCGCTACGTCAGCGAGACGCTCACGGCCGCGGATCTATGGACGGCGCTCGGTCTTGCTTCGCTCACGCTCCTGCGCGTCCTCGCCCTCATCGCGCTCTCGACGCTGATCTGGGTACCGATCGGCGTCTGGGTCGGATTGCGCCCGGCCTGGACGGAGCGCGTCCAGCCGCTGGCGCAGTTCCTGGCGGCTTTCCCGGCGAATGTCCTCTACCCGATCGCGGTCATCGTGATCGTGCGCTTCGACCTCAATCCGGACATCTGGCTGACCTTGCTCATCATGCTCGGCGCGCAATGGTACATCCTTTTCAATGTCATCGCCGGGGCGAGCGTCTTCCCGAACGACCTCAAGGAAGCGGCCTCGGTGCTGGGGCTCAGATCCTGGAACTGGTGGCGCAAAGTCATCCTGCCGGGCATCTTCCCCTACTACGTCACCGGCGCGCTGACCGCCTCGGGCGGCGCCTGGAATGCGAGCGTCGTCGCCGAGATCGTCAAATGGGGCGACACGACGCTGAAGGCCCGCGGCATCGGCGCCTATATCGCCCAGGCAACCACCGATGGCGACTATCCACGCGTGGTGCTCGGCATTACGGCCATGTCGGTGTTCGTGATCGTCTTCAACCGTTTCGTCTGGCGCAAGCTCTACGCCTTTGCCGCCGAACGCACGCGGCTCGACTGATCGAGGCCGCTCTCCGCATCCACGGAGAGGCGGAAATCCCTTTCCGCGCCCACTCCCGAAAGAGGCATAGCCATCATGCTGATGACCCCCCAGACCAGCAGCACCCGCGCGCCGCTCATCGAGGTGAAGGGGCTGCGCCACCTCTACCATAAGGGATCGACGCCGGATCTCGTCGTCCTGGACGGGGTGGAGATGACCTTGTGCGAGAGCGAGATCGTCGGTCTGCTCGGCCGCTCCGGCTCCGGCAAATCGACGCTGCTGCGCTCGATCGCCGGCCTTCTGCGACCGACCGACGGCAGCATCACCTTCGGGGGCGCCCCGGTAGTGGGTTGCAACGAAGGCGTCGCGATGGTGTTCCAGTCCTTCGCGCTGTTTCCATGGCTCACGGTTCTCGAGAATGTGGAGATCGGGCTCGAGGCGCGCGGCGTCCCGGCGGCCGACCGGCGCAAGAGCGCGCTCGCGGCCATCGACCTCATCGGTCTCGACGGCTTCGAGAACGCCTATCCGAAGGAGCTGTCCGGCGGCATGCGTCAACGGGTCGGCCTGGCGCGCGCCCTCGTGGTGCATCCGAAGGTGCTGTTGATGGACGAGCCGTTCTCGGCGCTCGATGTGCTCACGGCGGAGACCTTGCGCACCGACCTCATCGATCTGTGGTCGGAAGGCCGGATGCCGATCAAGTCGATCCTGATGGTGACCCACAATATCGAGGAAGCCGTGCTGATGTGCGACCGGGTGCTGGTCTTCTCCTCAAATCCCGGGCGGATCGCCGCCGAGATCAAGGTCGACCTGCCCCGGCCGCGAAGCCGCATGGAGCCGGCCTTCCGCGAGCTCGTCGACCGCATCTACGGGATCATGACGAAGCGAACGGCGGGCAAGCCGGCTCGCGAGGGCGTCTTCCCGGGCACGGGGCTCGGCATGGCCCTCAAGCATGTGTCCAGCAACACGCTGGCCGGCCTGTTGGAGGCGGTCGACGCCAAGCCTTATGACGGCAAGGCCGATCTGCCTCACATCGCGCAAGCTCTGCAGATGGAGATCGACGACCTCTTCCCGGCTGCCGAGACATTGCAGCTCCTGCGCTTCGCCGAAATCGAGGAAGGCGACATCCGGCTCACGCCGGCCGGGCGCCGCTTCGCGCATGGCGAGGTCGACGATCGCAAGCGCCTGTTCGGCGAGCACCTCCTGACCTATGTGCCGATCGTCGGCCATATCCGCCGCGTCCTCGACGAGCGCCCCAGCCACCACGCACCTGCGACGCGATTCCAGGAGGAGCTCGAGGACTATATGTCGCCGGAATTCGCGAAAGACACGCTGCATGCCACCGTCTCCTGGGGCCGTTACGGCGAGGTCTTCGCCTATGACGAACAGACCGACGCCTTCAGCCTGGAGAATCCGGCGTAGAAGGCGTTTTCGGTGGCACCGGTCCCCGAATACGGCGCCGACAATGGCGCGGCGATGCGTCAGCCTTGGAGCTTGTAAATCGATCGCGCCATCTCGGGCGAGACGTAGCCGCCGCGAAGATCGGCGTGAACGCGCTCCCGGCTGCGTTCGCTCGGATCGCCGAAGCCGCCGCCGCCCGGAAGCGCGAGAATGATACTGTCATCGGCCGGTATCTCTTGCAGGCCTTTCGGCGCGATGGCCCCGGCGGACCGCAAGCGCACATCGCCGGTCGCTCCCT
The DNA here is from genome assembly GCA_044445965.1 of Hyphomicrobiales bacterium. Taxonomy (GTDB): domain Bacteria; phylum Pseudomonadota; class Alphaproteobacteria; order Rhizobiales; family Beijerinckiaceae; genus GAS188. Next base: position 60,464 of record JBIOEJ010000007.1, on the reverse strand, counting down.
CGCCCCCGCCTTCACGACCGCTCGCGCCATGGGTCACGCGGTCGAACATCGCGTTGATGAGGAGGGCTCGGCCATCCCTCGACTTGAACTCGATGGTTTGACCGAGCCCGCCACGGAAGGCCCCGGGGCCACCCGAGTCCGGGCGCAGCTCCTTGCGCAGGAACAGCACGGGGACTGTCCCCTCCACGGCTTCGATCGGCATCGACTTCACGCCGGAAGGGAAGGCCGTCGTGTTCCAACCGTCGCGATCGCGATGGGCGCCCCCGCCGCCCGCATTGAAGGTGACCGTCGCGAAAGCGGGTCCGTCATGGGAGGCGCCGCGGATGCTCGGATTCCAGATCAGGCCCGCACCTTCGGCGGGAACTTGCGAAGGCATGACCTGGTGAAGAGCGCCAAGCACCAGATCGGGCAGCATATGCCCGATCATGTGCCGCGCGGAGACGGGCGAGGGACGCTGGGCGTTGAGAATGCAGCCGGGCGGCGCCAGCACCTTCACGGGCGTCAGGCTGCCGTGATTGCAGGGGATGTCGGGACTCAAGACGCAGTTGACGCCGAAAACGGCGTAAGCCGTCGTGTAGTTGAGGACGACATTGATGCCTCGGCCGGAGGCAGGCGAGCTTCCCGCGAAATCGAGCTCGAGCTCTTTGCCCCGCAGCCGCAGTCGCAGGCGAAGCTCGACCTCGCGGTCATAGCCGTCCATGCGCAAGCTATTTTCGTAGGAGCCGTCCGGCAGAGCGCCGATCCGCTCCTCCACCACCGCGCGTGTCCGGTCGATGATGGAATCGGCCACCTCCTCGAAATCATCGAGGCCGAACTCATCGAGAAGCGCCGTGAGCTGCCGCGCCGCGACCTCGTTTCCGGCGATGGAGGAATAGAGGTCGCCGACGACCTGATCGGGCTCGCGCACATTGGCCCTGATCAAGCCGATCATCGTCTTATCCATCTCGCCGGCGCGCACGACGAGGCAAGGCGGGATGCAGATGCCCTCTTCGAACACATCGCGCCCGTCCGGCCCGAAGCCGAGACCGCCGATGTCGACGACGTGAACCGTATTGGCGACCGAGCCGATGGCGCGGCCGTGATGGAAGACGGGGGTGACGACAGTGAAATCGTGCAGATGCCCCGAGCACAACCAGGGATCGTTGCTGAGCAGCACGTCGCCCGGGCGCAGCTCGTCGATCGGAAAGCGATCGAGAAAATGAACGACCGCGAGCGCCATCGAATTCACATGGCCGGGCGTGCCGGTAATCGCCTGCGCCACCATGCGCGAGCGCCGGTCGAAGAAGCCGGCCGACAAGTCGCCCGCCTCTCGCGTCGTCGTCGAGAAAGCGGTTCGGATCAGCGTATGCGCCTGGTCCTCGAGGAGGGCGATGAGACGCTGCCAGATGAAATCCGTGCGAATGCGATGGAGCTGCCCCTGGTCAGTCATGCTCATGCCTTTCGCGCTCGAGGATCAGGTATTTTCGGCCGTCGACGCGGAAACGGAAATTGGCCGGCACGACGGTCGCGGTGTCCGGCTCGACGATGATCGCGGGTCCCGCGGCGCTCGATCCCGGTTCGAGCGAAGCCCTGTCATGGAGCTGCCACGCGCCCCAGGACTGCGCGAGCCCATCATGGACGCGCCGGGCTCCTTGCGCGACCGCCGGGCTCGACCTCGGTTCGATTGCGACAGCCTCGATCGCCGGTTCGGGGCCCGAGACCGTGATCGAAATCGACGTCACCTCCACGGGAGCTTCCGGAATGACGCGTCCGTAGACCCGCGCATAAGTGTCGTCATAGGTTCGGCGGAGAGAGGCCCAGCCGCCCTCCCCCTCCGGAACGAGCACCTCGATCTCATGTCCTTGGCCGCGATAGCGCATATATGCGGAGCGCCGGTAGGACAGCGGCGTCGACGGCGGCAAGGCCTGCCTGACCACAGCCGTGGCTTCTATCTCCGCTTCCCGCACGACGCGTAGAAGCGTCGCGAAACTCTCCTCTCCCAAGAGGACATTGACCGTCCTCGCGATCTCATAGGCGATCGGCGCCTGCAGAAAGCCGATGGCGGAACCGACCCCCGCGCCGATCGGGACGACGATCCTGTCGATGCCGAGGCGCTCGGCGAAGCGCGCCGCGTGCAGCGGCGCCGCCCCCCCGAAGGCGATCATGGTTCGGTCGGTTATCTCGGCACCGCATTCCGTGGCGTGCACTCTCGCGGCCGAGGCCATGGTCGCGGCGACGATCTCGGAGACCGCATAGGCCGCTGCTTCGATCGACAGGCCCGCCGCAACGGCGACGTGACCATCGAGCGCCCGCGCCGCCGCGGCGGGATCGAGGGGCATCGTCCCTCCGGCGAACCGATCGGGATCGAGCTTTCCGAGGATGAGGTCGCAATCCGTCACGGTCGGCGCAGTGCCACCGCGGGCGTAGCAGGCCGGCCCCGGTTGCGATCCCGCGCTGTCCGGTCCGACCGTGATCCGCCCGACCGAATCGAGGCGCGCGATCGATCCGCCGCCCGCGCCGATCTCGACGAGGTCGACGACGGGAATGCGCACCGGCAAGCCGCTGCCGCGCTTGAAGCGGTAGGTTCGGCCAACCTCGCAGTCCATGGCCGTCCTGGCGCGGCCGCCCTCGACCAAGCAGAACTTCGCGGTCGTGCCGCCGAGATCGAAGGACAGCACCTTCGCGCATCCGAGCTCGCGGGCGATGGTGGATGCGAAGATCGCGCCCCCGGCGGGGCCGGACTCCAGCAGGCGTATCGGGAAGCGCGCCGCCGTCTCGAGCGTCGACAGCCCGCCGCTCGACAAGATCATCATCATCGGCACGCGCAAGCCTCTCGCCTCGAGACTGTTCTCGAGATCGACGAGGTAGCGGCTCACGATCGGCTGGATATAGGCGTTGGCGCAGGCGGTCGAGAAGCGCTCATATTCGCGCATCTGCGGCGACACCTCGTGGCTCGTGGAGATCGCGAGATGGGGAAGCTCGCCGCGAAGGATCTCGGCCGCCCGTCTTTCATGCGAGCCGTCGAGATAAGCGTGCAGGAAGCCGATGGCGACCGCTTCGATACCCTCGCGCGATAGGCCTGCGGCAACCGCGCGAACCGCATCCTCGTCGAGCGCATGCTCGACGATACCGTCCGCCCGCAAGCGCTCCTTGACCGTGAAGCGCCATTCGCGGGGCACTAGCGGCGCCGGCTTGACCGCGCGAATATCATATTGGTCAAAGCGTCCCTCATTGCCCATCTCGAGGATATCGCGGAAGCCCTCAGTCGTGAGAAAGGCGGTCCGCGCACCCTTTCTTTCGATGAGCGCGTTGGCGGCGAGCGTCGTGCCGTGGACCAGAAGGCTGACATCGGATAGCGCCACTCCGGCCTTGTCCAAGGCGCTTGCGACGCCGTCGAGAACGGCTCGCTCGGGGGCCTCGCGGGTGGTCGGCACCTTGACGGTCCAAAGCGTTCCGCCCACGTCGAGCGCGATATCGGTGAAGGTGCCGCCTATATCGACACCCAGACGTACGGTTGCGGCCATGTGCTATCGCGCCTCAGCGAACGGGATTCTCCTAGATGATAATGCCAATTATCCAGTTCCATGTCGTCAGCGGCGAGTTCGACCCGCCTGCGCTACTTGTCGCTCTCGAGGCGGGCGGCCGCTCAGCTCCGCGCCATGGTCAGGCGCGGCCCCGTGGCGTCGCGCTGCAGCAGCCGGCGCAGCCTGCTCGCAAGGTCCGGATAACGGAATAAGCGCTCTTTGACGGCGGCCTTGGCGGCCATCGGCACCCCCCATAACGATTTCGCCTCCGTCAGCTCGAATAACGGGCCGAGCTCGACGCCCAGCCGGCGCTTGAACTCGTAGTCGCCGGTGGTGAAGTCGAACGAGGTGCAGCCTTCTTCGCAGAGATGCTCCATGGTGCGTGCGATCACCAGACGACCCGGCGAGCAGGATTTCCACGCCTCCCCGGCATTGCTGATGCGCAGGACCGAGAAGACGTCGCCGTGGCGCAGCCCGAGCAGCGCGGCGACGACCTCTTCGCCGGCGAGCAGGACGGTCATCGCCACGTAGCCGCAGCCCAGTCCGTCGGTCACGAGCTTGCGATAGAAACTCGCGATATGCGGGGCGTCGAGAATATAGGGCAAGCCGAGAGCTCCGATGCGCCGCCGTTGCTGCTCCTCGATGCCGCGCAGGAAGCCGAGCGCACCCTCGACATCGCCGACCTGGCGGAACTCCGTGCCGCCCAGACGCTCGAACACGCGCCAGCAGCGTTCCAGCTCCTTGCGGTAGGGGCGCCCGCGTTCGCGCTCGAAGCTGTCATACGAGGCGACCGAGACGACATTGCCGTGCAACTGCGATTCCCGGCTCGAGGCGAGAAGCGTCAGCGGATTGGGCCTCGTCCCGATCTTGCCCGGCATCTTGGTCAGCCTGATCGCGTCCGCCGCCGGCAATTCGCGCATCAGCGCGCTCCACAGCCTCTTCGCCCCCGAGGCGGTGTGCGGCGCGGCCGGCCCGAGCAGCGGCGCATTGTAGTCGGTCACGCCGAGGTCGGCGAACTCGATGATGATGCGCCCTTTTTCGCGCAGCTCGACGAGCGGCAGCAGCATGGCGAGCTGGTCGCGCGCGCCATCGCGAATGCTCGCCACCAGCGGCCGCACCGAAGGATGGCGCCCAGCGGTTGCGAACCAGGTCGTGAGCCATATTCGATGCTGGAACGCGGAGGCCGTCCCGAGGAGGGCCGCGGAGCGCAGCACCGCCCCTGCCTCATCATGGCCGCGTGCGATCGCGACCGAATAGTCGCCGCCCTGAACTTCGTACTCTACCCCGGCAGGCCTCGACATAAGGACACGTCTCAATGGGCGTTGCGATAAGCCTTATGGGAGAACACGGTCATCAGGATGATCTTCAGATCGAACCAGAAGGACCAGTTGTCGATATAGTAGAGGTCGTACTCGACACGCATGCGCATCAGCTCCTCGGTCGCGGTCTCTCCCCGAAAGCCATTGACTTGCGCCCAGCCGGTGATGCCGGGCTTGACGTTGTGACGCCTGGCATAAAGGGCGACGCGATCCTCGAAGGCCCGGTCGTGCGGCAAGGCGTGCGGACGCGGCCCGACGAGCGACATCGCGCCCAGGAACACGTTCAGGAGCTGCGGCAATTCGTCGATGTTCCAGCGCCGCAGACGGCGCCCGATGGCGGTGACGCGGCTATCGTCCTTGGTCGCTTGCAGGAACTCGTCGAGCGAAGCGCTGACCGTCATGCTGCGGAATTTGAAGATCGGAAAAGGCTCCTGATTGAAGCCGTAGCGGCGCTGCACGAAGAACACCGGACCTTTGCTGTCGAGCTTGATCAGGATCGCGACCGAGAGGAAGAGAGGCGCGAGAAGCACCAGCGCCACCGCCGAGACGACGAGGTCGAAAAGGCGCTTCAGCAGCACCTCCAGGACCGTCAGCGGCTCGCGCACGAGATTGAGCCCCATGACGGGGCCCAGGCGCGATACCTTTAGATTCTCGAAGCGGCTGAGGATCCTCTCCGGATCGAGGTGGATCGAGGCGGGCACGGTGAGGAATGCGTCGACGCAACGCTCGATCGTTTCCCTGTCCGACCATGGCAGCATGATGAAGACATCTTCCGGCCGCTTGAAACGCGCCACGCTGACCGCAAGCCTGATGTCCTCGGCGAGCTCCTCTTCGCGCCGCGAATGCTCGCTGTTCAAGGCGTTGTCGCGCAAGAGCGAGGCCCCGACAATGCGCAATCCGGACCTGATCTTGTCGCAACGGCCGCGAAACTCTTCGACATCGGCCTCGCGACCGACCAAGAAGACTTGCCGCAATGCGGCGAAGCCCTTGTCGACGATCTCTTGCGCCACGCCCTTGAGCAGGATGCGGACGAGCACGATCGAGACGAATCCGGCGACGTAGAAGAGCAGCACCGCGCCGCGAGAGAAATCGGCGCTCACCTTGACGATGAAGCCGAGACCCAGGGCGGCAAGGAAGGCGGCGTTCCAGAGCGTGAACGTGCGCCGCAGATCGCCCCGAAAGGAAAGCAGGCTTTCGATCGAGTAAGCGGATCTCGACGCGTTCGGTACGGCGAACAGCATCGCGATGACGAGGCCGGCCTCGGTGAAATTGCCGATCGGGCCCGGATCGCTGTAGAAGACGAGGTGGTAGGCGATCCCGACCAGGACCGAGGTCGAAAGAATCGCACCAATTTCGGTAAGACAGGCGCCGAGCGACAACAGCGAGCGCAACAGCCCGGCCTGAGAATGGGGAAGGAAGGTCGCTAAGCCGATCGAACGCCAGATGGGCGTTCTACCCTGACGCGCGCGGGTCGAGGACGACGCCGTCTCAGGACCATCAAATACGCGGCGATCAAAAAACACGTTACATACGACCCAATTCGACACACTCAACGTTCCGGCTTCGCACGGAATCAGCCTTTCCGAGCCGGCTTGACTGGTTGGTGGCAAGGGACGCGCCAGAGTCGATGTCGATGACTCTCAGGCAACAGGAGCAGCGCTCAGCAGGCCCTCAAGGCGCAGGAAACGCTGAAAAAGCCTCAATTGTGCTTAACCAGCCGTGAACGATTATTCAACTCCTGCCTGCCAGGATAGGGGCCATGGCGAAGGCTGGCGCCGCCGGTCTTCGCTTGCGGCGAGCCTCTCGAGCGCAACCACCGTGCCGTGGCGATCCCACCGCACCGGACGGTCGCAGGCGGGGGGGAGCCGCACGCGGATCAAGGTGAAGCTGGCCCATACGCATGTCGATCCCTTTCCCTCCCCGGCCAACGGACGCCGCCCAGGCGGCTGACGCGTCGTCGACGCCGGTGGAAGCTGGGACCATGGAGGTGCGCGAGCTCGTCGCGCATCTGGCGCGGCGCTGGCGCGTCATCGCAACTTGCGTCGCCGCTTCGCTTCTCCTCGCAGCCGGATATCTTCTCGTCGTGCCCGCGGAGTACCTCGGAATAGCCACGCTCCTGATCGATCCGAACGCCAATGTCAGCTTGACGGCCGATACTGGAATTGCGCGCAGCCCACCCGATCCCAGCTCGGTCGAAAACCAATTGAAGCTGGTCGTCTCGGACAATGTGCTGAGACGCGTGGTCGATCATGAAAAATTGATATCCGACATCGAATTCGGCCAGCGTCCGAAGGGCATCATGGCGTTCATCCTCGAGCGGCTCCGGCTGGCCCGGCCTTCGAGCGACGACCCGGTGACGGCCGCCATCGCCACACTGCGCGATCACGTCTACACACGGCGCTCCGAGCGAAGCTTCGTGATCGATATCGGCGTCTATGCGCGCGAGGCACGCAAGAGCGCGCGTCTGACCGATGCGCTGGCGCAAGCTTTCATCGAGGAGGATAACGCGGCGCGCGTCGCGATCGCTCGCCAGCAATCCAATGAGATCAAAGCGAGGCTCGCCGATCTGAAGGCGCGCATCGAAGCCGCGGAAACGCGGGTCGAGCAATACAAGAAGCAGCACGGCATCTTCGACAATGAGGGCAGGCCGCTCACCACCCAACAGCTCGCGGATGCCGAGCACGACCTCTCCCAGGCGCATCTCAGGACGGTCGAAGCCAAGGCGCGGCTCGACCAGATTCGCGCCGGCATGGCGGCGGGACGAGACCCGGCCGCCTTGCCCGACGCATTGCGCTCGGTGGCGATCGAGCGCATCAAGACGCAAATCGCTGATATCACCCGCCAGCTGGCCAATCTGCGCACCACTCTCGGGCCGCGTCACCCGGCTTATCTCGAATCCGAGAACCAGCTTCGCGAAGCTCGGGCGCTGCTGCAAGTCGAGTTGCGGCGCGTCGCCGAGGCGGCGCGCAACGATTACGACATCGCGGCCGCCAACGAGGCGGCGCTGCAAAAACGCGTCGGCGAGCTTCGCGCCAAGAGCTCGGACACCAACGAGGCCATGGTGCAGATGCGCGAGCTGCAGCGCGATGTCGAAGTCAGCCACGCCATCTACGACCGCTTCCTCAAGGCGAGCGGCTTCGCCGCCTCGGATGCGCTCGACACCCCGACCGCGCGGACCATATCGGCGGCCCAAGTCCCGACACGGCCAGAGAGCCCGAGGCGGCTCGTCGTATTATCGATCGCGCTCGCGCTCGGCCTTGGGCTCGGCCTTGGGCTCGCATTGCTTTCGGCAGCGCCGGCGGCGGGCAGACCGGTATCGCCGAGGCCGCATGATTCCACATCGGGGGCAAGAGACGCAGACGATAGGGCGCCGCGCTCGGGCGTCGGAGCCGGCAGCAGGGGATCGTCGGGGCGCTCGCCGAGAGCCCAGGATGCGGGTTTGCTCGAGGCGGGTGCGCACGACCCAGCTTCGCCGGCCGAGCAGCCGCAGGCTCCGGCGCCGGCCGTGACCCAATCCGCAGCGCTGGAAAATGACGCCGCGGCCGGCGCGCGTCTGATCTTGAGGCATGTCGTGCCCTCGCCGGCGGCAGACCGCGAGGACGCCGCGGCCCGCACCGGTGCGACCGGCGCGAGAGGGCCCGAGGCGCCCGTCTCGGCAGCGGCGTGGGGAGCGCTCGGCGCCGGCACGGCGTCTCCCGCTCGCTTCGATATCCCGGCATTGCCGAGCTCGGCGGAAGCCGAAGCCTCGCTCGCGGCGAAATTGCGCGTCGCGCGCGACAATCCCGAAATGCTGCTGCCGCATTCGCGCGAGGTCGAGCTGCATCCGAGCTCCGCCTTCTCACGGATCATGCGGGAGCTGCGCCGGGCGCTCAGCGGCCGGAGCGCGCCCTCCCCATTGGTGGTGGCGATCACCTCCGAAGCGCGAGGCTGCGGGAAATCGACCCTTGCGATCAACCTGGCGCGCGCCTTTGCCGATAACGGCTCGCGCGTGCTGATCCTCGATGCCGACCGGCGCAACGCCAGCCTCACTCAGGCAATGGGCACGCCAGCCTCCGAAGGCACCGTACGCCTGGCCGATGCGATGCGGCCCGTTTTCGCGCTCGACGGCTCGTGGCGCTCGGGGGTCTTCCTGGCTTCGCTGGCGCTCGGACGCTCCGACAGGCGGACCGGCACCCGCATGCCGAGCTTCGCGGGCCCCAGGGCGCTGGCCGATGTGCTGATCATCGATACGCAGACCGGAACGCGCGGACCGGCGCTCGGTCCCGACCTTGCGGTCGGCGCGACGCTAGCCGTCGGACCGGCCGGGGAGAGCGAGACGGTCTCCCCCGCTTTTGCCCGGGTCACGCTCATCGACGGCTCGAGGGGCTTTTCCGGCGGCGCGTTGCCTCGGCGCCCCGCGATGGCGAGCCTCTGATGCCGGCAGGCGCTGTCGGCGCGCGGGCGGGCGAGACCATCGGCGAGGCGCGCGCGCCCCTCCTTCTCTCCCTCCTTGCCGTCGCCGCGATCGCCATCGCCTTTGCGATTTCGCCGCTGATGCTGCTTCGGCTCGGCGTCAATTACGACGAAACCGGCGGCAGCTTGGCGGCGAAGATCCATCCGGCGACCTATCTCCTGGCAGCGACATTCCTCGTCAGGATCTTCCTCGAACCCCGGCCCGCACGATTCCTCATCGCCGCTGCGGGACGCCACGGCGGAGCGATGGCTTTCCTTTGGGCCGTCGTGGTCCTGATCGCCTATGCGGCCGTCAACCTGCATCTGCCGCTTTCCCCGATCGTCGACACGTTTCTGTTTCCGATCTTGGCACTGATCGTGCTCGACGGCGTCGATGAAGGGAATGCGCGTCTTTTGGCCCGTCTCGTTCACGCCATCTACGCGGCAAACGCCACGCTCGCCCTTTTCGAAATGGCAAGCGGCTGGAGATTGACGCCGCTCATCGCCATGGGCATCGATCTCCTCGCCGATCGGCGCTCGACGGCGCTGTTCGGGCATCCGCTCGGCAACGCGATGCTGACGGGCATCTATGTGATCGCGCTCGCGGTGGGAGGCGGCCGCGACCTGCCCGGTTGGATGCGACCCATGGCCATCTTGCTGCAGCTCACCGCCATGGTGTCCTTCGGGGCGCGCTTGGCCACGGTGACGACGCTTGGCCTCATCGGGCTACTCACCTTGCGGGGGATCGGACGCATCCTCGCGGGGCGCCGCTTCCACATCGCGACGGCCGCCTGCTTCCTCGGTCTCCTGCCCCTTCTGGTGGTCGCCCTGGCGGGCGCCTATGGCGCAGGCTTCTTCGACCCGCTTCTCGAGCGCTTCTTCGTCTCCGACAACCGCAGCGCCGAAGCGCGCATCGTCATGTTCGAGCTCATCCCGCGCTTCTCGGCCTTCCAATTGCTGTTCGGCCCCGACCAGGATCTGTTGCATTCCCTGATGTGGACCGAAGGCATCGAATTCGGCATCGAGAGCTTCTGGGTAAGCCTCCTACTGACCTATGGGGCGGTGCCGAGCCTCCTCTTCCTCGTCGGCTTCGGCGCCTTCTGCATCGATCTAATGCGGCATTCGGGCAAGGGGGCTATCTGGACCATGATCTTTTTCTTGATCCTGGTGTCGGGATCGTTGAGCCTCGGCGGCAAGACCTTGGCATTGGGCATTCTGGTGATCGTCGACTTGATCTTGCTGCGCCCGCCCTCGGGCGAGCGCTCGAGGACCGCTTGGCCGTGCACGGATTCTTCTTCTCCACGCCTGCACTGACGCACGCTACCCTTCGGGCGAAGGGAAGAGAGCGGCCGAGCGGCGGCCCGATTACAGAGAAACGATTTGCTTCGTCAGTCGATCGATCAATAATTCGATAGTAGAGATCGAGCGAAAATTCTCGATAGTCAGCTCGGATTGCGGGATGGTGATGTCGAATTCCGCTTCAACCGCCAACATGAGGTTGACCATATCGATCGAGCCGAGGCCGATATCCGTCAGCTCGTCGCCGATCGGGGTCGATGGAACGATCGAATTCTTCTCGAGGATTTCACCAACGAGCCTCAGCACTCTGGCTCTCGGCTCGCCGGAGGGGCGGTCCAGCATCTCACGCTCCTTCGAATTCTCGATTTCGTGAATTGAGGGGACGCATCCCAAACGGAATGCCGTCTCCTCATCTCTGTATAGCTCAAATTCGACAATATCGTCAAATCTTTGCGCCCAATTTTACCGAGTACGCGGCTTCCGACTTCCGAGGGCTTTGCAGTCTATCCGATGGCCGGTACTACTCCGTATTTTACCTGGCATTTGAACGATTTCGCATGCTAGCTGCCAAGGCCCTCGGCGTCGGCCCATTCATTGCAGCGCGGGCTGCGGGCGAACCCGCCACTGTCTCAATTCGAAACGTGGGGCCGCCTCAGGAGTGCGTGATGTTCATGCTGAGACAAGGGCCGATCACTTCCGAACGTTCGCCGGCCGTAAGCCGTGCGGCTCCGGTGCATAGCCTCGCAAGTCGGGGCCACTTCTCCAATGTCGGCGAACGAGCGAGACGATGACCGTGCTCAATATTCGCGAAGCCAACCTGACGAGAGCCCAGGCGGGGGTGCGTGACCGCTCGGGCAAGCCCGGTCATATGTACCGGGACATCGAGGGGCGCGCCAAGATCGTCATGGCGGCGGCCGCCCGCCACGCAGTGGCCGTGGACGAGGCGGCGCGCTTTCCCGAGGAAGCAATCGCTGCCGCCAGGGAGCAACGCCTGTTGGGCATCATGGTGCCGCAGGAACTCGGCGGGGAAGGGGCCAGCGTCTCGGACGGCGTCGATATTTGCTACCGCCTCGGCCGCGCCTGCTCGTCGACGGCGATGATCTATGCCATGCATCAGACCAAGGTGGCGTGCCTGGTCCGACATGGTCGCGGCAGCCCCTGGCATGAACGCCTGCTGCGCCGGCTCTGCGCCGAGCAGATGCTGCTCGCTTCGTCGACGACCGAAGGTCAGGGGGGCGGCAATGTCCGCGCGAGCCAAGCTCCCATCGAGCGGGACGGCGCCCGCATCGCCTTGGAGAGGAACGCCGCGGTCATCTCCTACGGCGCCCAGGCCGACGGCATCGTCACGACGGCGCGCCGCTCGGCCGACGCTTCGAGCTCGGATCAGGTGCTCGTCGCTTTCACGAAGGAGGACTATTCGCTCGAACCAAAGCTCACCTGGGACACGCTCGGCATGCGGGGCACCTGCAGCGCCGGCTTCACGCTCAAGGCCTCGGGGGAAATCGGTCAGATCCTGCCCGACCCGTACAAAAAGATTCATGCCCGGACCATGACGCCGGTCGCCCATCTGATGTGGGCCGGTGCCTGGGCAGGGATCGCGACCGACGCCGTCGAGCGTGCCCGTTCCTTCATCCGCAAGGCCTCGCGTCAGGCGAACGGCCAGCTCCCGCCCGGCGCCGCGCAGTTCGCCAAGGCGAGCTCTTCGCTCGGCATGCTGCGCAGCCTCGTGGCTTGCGCTCTCGGGCGATACGAAGCGGCCGCGGAGGACGAACGGGCGCTCGCCTCGATCGACTTTCAGACGATGATCAACTTGACGAAGGTCGACGCGGCGGAGTTGGCGGTCGCGACCGTGATGAGCGCGCTGCGCGCCTGCGGGCTGTCCGGCTATCGCAATGACGGCGAATTCAGCGTCAGCCGCCATCTGCGCGATGTGCTGTCGTCCCCGCTGATGATCAACAATGACCGCATCATCTCGAATATCTCGACCGCCCTGTTGATGGGCGCCACCCCGGCATCATTGACGGATTGACGGGCAAGGAGCGCCTTCGGCCGGTCCATTTGCGACATGGACCTGCCGAGGCGATCGAACCGCGTAGATGGAGTTCAACGCAATGAATGTCGCCGTCAGGTCCAGAGCAAATCAGGATGCCCCCGAACCGAAGCAGTCGGAAGATTCGCTGAGGGCCACGCTCTTCCGCACCATGGACGCGGAGGGCGTGTATGCGCGCACCGGTCCCTACGAGGAGGTGGTGGAAGCCCTTTCGGCCTTCATCACCCGCCGGCGTGAGCCGGGGACGGAAGTCCTCAGGTTTCCGCCCGTGATGAGCCGCCGGCATCTCGAGAAGGCGGGCTATCTCAAGAGCTTCCCCAATCTGCTGGGCTGCGTCTGCGCGCTGCATGGGACCGACGCCGATATTCAATCGGCCGTCGGCCGCTTCGAGGGGGGCGGCGACTGGACGTCCTCGCTGAGCGCCGCCGATCTCGTGCTCACTCCCGCTTCCTGCTACCCGGTCTATCCCTTGGCGGCGGAACGCGGGCCCGTGCCCGCGGGCGGATTGCGGTTCGATGTCGCCTGCGATTGCTTCCGGCGGGAGCCTTCGCGTCAAATCGATCGCCTGCAATCCTTCCGCATGCGCGAATACGTCTGCATCGGCTCCCCGGAGGAGGTCGGCCAGTTCCGCGAGCGCTGGATCGAGCGCGGCCTGGAGATGGCGGATGAGCTGCTGCTTCCCTGCAAGATCGACCAGGCGAGCGACCCGTTCTTCGGCCGCACCGGCCAGATGATGGCGATCAGCCAGCTCCAGCAATCGCTGAAGTTCGAGCTGCTCGTTCCGTTGCGCTCCGCCGAGCGCCCGACCGCCTGCATGAGCTTCAACAATCATCGAGAGCATTTCGGAGAGGTCTGGGGCCTGCGCAACCAGGCCGGCGCGGTCGCCCATACCGGCTGCGCGGCGTTCGGCATGGACCGGCTGGCAGTGGCCCTGTTCTGGACGCATGGTCTCGATGTCCGCGAATGGCCCGCGCGCGTCCGAGGAGCACTGGGGATCTGAGCGTCGCCGCGCCCCTTCTCCCGTTTGCGGGACGCTTGCGAGTATTGGGGTACGATCCCTACCTCACCGTCATGGCCGCACGAAAAGGACGCGCTTCGCGCGTCCGTCTATTCTGATCGACGTTCGAAGCGGAGCGTCGAGCTTTGGCGGCCATCCACGCCTTGACCCATCTCCAAGGCAGACGTTGACAGAATGCCTGGACGGCCGGGCCAATCCTCGGATCAAGTCCGAGGACGGCCATGACGAAAATGGCGTTCTAGGCGGTGCTCCCCGCATCCACCGTGAGCACCGTGCCGGTGATGTTGCGCGCGCCCTCGCCGAGCAGGAATTCGACCGCGCTCGCGACATCCTCGACTTCCGGCAAGCGGCGCAAGGCGCTGCGGCTCGCCACCTTGCGGCGCTGGTCCTCTCCTAGGCCGCGCGTCATGTCGGTTTCCATGAAGCCCGGCGCCACCGCATTCACATTGATCCCGAGCCGCCCCACCTCGCGCGCGAGCGAGCGCGTCAGGCCGATCATCGAGGCCTTGGTGGCGCCATAGACGGCAAGGCCGCTGAAGCCGGTGAAACCGATGATCGAGGCGACGTTGACGATACGCCCCCTGCCCTCGGCCATCATCGAGCGGACCGCATATTTGGTGAGGATGATCGGAGACAAGGTGTTCAAGCGCACCAGGTTTTCGATCTGCGAGTTGTGCATCGTGGCCAAGAGGCCGTCGGTGCCGAGCGCGGCATTGTTGACGAGCCCATAGAGCGCGCCGAACTCGAGGCGAAGCTTTTTGACCAAACCGGGGATCGCTTTGATGTCGCTGAGATCGAACGGCTCGAAATGCAGCAATCCCGCCTCGCCGCCAGGCGCCTCGCCCATCGCGGCCTTGAGCTGGTCGCTCTCGTTGCGGGCAATCGCGAGAACGCGATAGCCGGTTCGCGCGAGCCGGAGAGCGATCCCGAGGCCGAGCCCGCGGCTCGCGCCGGTGACGACGACGTTACGCATTGGAGCGCACGAGCTTCCCGGCGGCCGTGACATCGAGCGAGGGAACGAAGCGAATGGAAGCCGGAACCTTGTAGGGCGGCAACGACTCGCGGCAGGCCCGCAGGATCGCGCTCTTGATCTCCTGATCGCTGACGCCGCTGCCGGCGGCTAAAGCTTCGTCGTTCAAGACGATATCGGCGACGACGATGGCGCCCGTGACGAGATTTCGCCTCCCCTTCACGAGCGACATCCTCACGCTCTCATGGCGGTTGATGATCGCCTCGACCTCCTCGGGATGCACCTTCAACCCGCCGACATTGATGATGCCGCCTCGGCGCCCGATGAAATAGTAGCGATCACCGCGAAGTTCCAGCATGTCACCGGTGTCGACGAAGCCCTCCTCGTCCACGAGGGTCGCGCCCGAGCTTCCGACGTAAAGGCTCGCGGTGCGCGCCGAGCGGATGCGCAACGACCCATCCTCGAGCTTCATCTGCACGTCCCCGTCGCGCCCCATCAAGCTTGCCGGAAAACCCTCGAGCCCGTCGGTGACCTCGAAGCCCACCCCGGCTTCGGTCGAAGCGTAGGCATGGCCGATCGCGGCATCGGGATAGGCGCGACGCAGATTGTCGAGGATCGCCTGATCGGCGATCTCGCCCGACAGGCGCACATATTCCGGCGCGATCGTGCCGGCGGCCGGGCTCATGAGGGCGCGACGCCAATGAGACGGCGTGCCCGATAGATGCGTCACCCCGCATCTTGCCAGGCGATGGAGGTGGTCGGCGACCGGCTCGCCCGCGCTCGAGAGCACCAGCGATCCCGTCCCGGTGACGGCGCGCAGAAATATCTGCAGCCCCCCATAGCGCCGGATGTCGTAGAAAGTGCCCCAAACGATCGGACGTTCGCGTGCGGGCGTGGGTTTGATGGCGCCCGTCAAGCCTTTGAGGCTGTGCATGACGAGCTTAGGGACGCCTGTCGTTCCGGAGGTCAGCAGCACCCATTCGGTCTCATGTCGGGAAGCCGCGCTCTCGGCGCGCGGAGCGATCGGCAAGGCGCAAGGGAAGAGAGGCAGGCCGAGGCTATCGAAAACGCTCGCGCCTGGGTCGGCGACAATAGCCTCCGCCCCGGCATCGGCGATGATGGGCGGCAGATATTCGGGCGGCAGATCGGCGGGACACACCGTCATGCGCCGCGCGACGCCGTCGAGCTCGATCAGCGCCAGCGCGGTCGCGAGCTGGCCGCCGGTGGCGATGAGGATGGAGCGGCCCGCAAGGCTTTCCAATCGTCCAGCGAGTGCCGTCCCCTGCACGAGATCGCGCAAAGCCACGCTTGCGTCCGGGCCGAGCAATTTCCGATTCGACAATTCCCCCGCGTCACGCAGCGCGCCAAGCAAAGAGCTCGATCTATTTTGCTGCGTCTTCATAGAATCTCACGAAGTCTCCGAAAGTCACCGGGAAGTAGACGTCATCTGCCGCGGTGAAGGGATCGACGCCAAGCTTGTCTTCCAGTCTGGCGACCAGGATCGCGAAGCACAAGGAGTCGAGACCGGAGTCGAGCAGCACCAAATCGTCACTTATCGGCGCTACGGCTTTTCCTTGTTCGGATGCAACCTCGTTGATCTCGAAAATTATCGTCGACTTAACAGACATGCGCTACGCGCCCCATGTTGATGTGGCCTCAGTTATCTTGTTCCGAAACCGCAAATCAAGTTTCCGGGCCCGGTATGGTGAATGCGTCGTCCAAAGCCTCTCAAGTGAAGATCCGCTGCCGGCAAATCCTCGACCGCGATATCCCCGCAATCGTCGATCTTCTGACGAAGGGGTTTCCGGAACGCGGGCGGCAATATTGGCTGCGGGGTTTGGAGCGCCAAAGGGTGCACCCGGTAGCGCCCGGCTATCCGACCTACGGCTATCTGCTCGAAAACGATGGCGCACCGGTCGGCGTCGTGCTCCTGCTGTTTGCCTCGGTCGAGGCCGACGGGCAGACCACGACGCGGTGCAATATCTCGAGCTGGTACGTGGAACCTGCCTTCAGAAGCCACGCCTCGCTCCTGGTCTCCTTCGCGCTCAGGCACAAGGAGGTCACATATCTCAACGTCTCGCCCGCCAAGCACACCTGGTCGACCGTGGAGGCACAGGGGTTCAGGTGCTACAGCAGCGGACAATTCCTGGCAGCCGCCGCCCTGAACCGAGCCTCGAGGGCAACGGTGCGCGAGGTCCAGGCCGGCGCGCCGCGGCGGGCTCATGCATCGATGCCCGAAGCCGAGCTCCTGATCGCGCATGCAGGATATGGCTGCCTCAGCCTCGTGTGCACAGCCGCCGACGGCGCCCACCCGTTCGTCTTCCTGCCGCTCAAGGCCAAGAAGGGCCCGTTCCGCATTCCCTGCGCTCAGCTCATCTATTGCCGCGACATCGCGGCGTTCACGCGTTTCGCGGGAGCGCTGGGCCGCTTTCTCCTCAAGCGTGGGGCGCTGTTCGTGGCGCTCGATGCGAATGGGCCAGTCGACGGCCTGATCGGAACCTACAGGGAATCCTGGGGTCGCAAATATTTCAAGGGGCCGAATACGCCGCGACTCGGCGACCTTGCCTACACCGAGCTCGTGCTGTTCGGTCCTTGAGATGCCGATCGACCCGCACGCCAAGCGCTTCTTGGATATGCTGACCGTCGC
The DNA here is from genome assembly GCA_044445965.1 of Hyphomicrobiales bacterium. GTDB lineage: Bacteria > Pseudomonadota > Alphaproteobacteria > Rhizobiales > Beijerinckiaceae > GAS188. Next base: position 43,227 of record JBIOEJ010000007.1, on the reverse strand, counting down.
GGGCCCCAAGGACGCATCCCTCGAGACCATCTCCAGGCGCCGCGAGGGCTACGCGAAGCTGATGGGGCTTTCAACGGCGGAAGGCGCCACTTGCGATCTCGAGGACCGCATCATACCAGGACCGGCTGGCCGCCTGACCCTCAGGATCTATGCGCCGCGCGGCCGCAGCGGCGAGAGATTGCCGGGACTCGTCTATTTTCACGGGGGTGGGCTGGTGGCAGGCAGCCTCGCTGACTATGACGGCCTCTGCGGCATGCTCGCCAATGAAATCGGCTGCCGGCTGGTATCGGTCGATTATCGCCTGGCGCCCGAGCATCGGTTCCCGGCCGCCGTCTTGGACAGCTATGCGGCCACGCGATGGGTCGTCCAGCAGGCGAAGGAACTCGGGATCGATCGCGAGCGCATCGCGGTCGGCGGGGACTCCGCTGGAGGCACATTGGCGGCCGTGATCTGCCAAATGGCCAAGCAAGAACGGGGGCCAAAGCTCGCGCTCCAGCTCCTTCTGTGCCCGGTCATGGATCACGACCCGCAAACCCCTTCCCGCCGCGACTTCGCGGAAGGCTACCTTCTCGGCCGGGCGACCATGCAGCGAGACCTCCGGAATTATTGCCCCCCCGGCATCGACCCGGCCGATCCGCGCATTTCCCCGCTTCGCGCGACGCATTTCGATGGTCTGCCCGCGGCCCATATTCATACGGCGGAGTTCGATCCGTTGCGAGACGAAGGGAAAGAATATGCCGACAGATTGGCGCTGGCCGGCGTCAAGGTGAGCCATACCTGCCATTCCGGGATGATCCATCATTTCTACGGTCTGCCCGGCATCATCCCCTATGGGAGACGAGCATCGCGGCTGATCGGCGCCGAAATCAGAGCGGCGCTCGCCTAGAGGGCGGCGGGCATACGATGGCTCCGCGCGGCATCGGAGGGACAGGCGCGTCGCGATCCCCGTAACAGCTTTCCGTGATTGCGGGTACTAATCGACATCGAGGCGATCATGAGCGCCGGCAATGGCGGGTCAAAGGCGCAACTTGCCGGCTCGTATGCTCTCGTGGAGGGCGGCGTCGAGCGGCACATAGGCCCGTAAGCTCGGATGGTCGAAATAGAGGGCGTCCGCAGTCATCGCGGGGTCGAACCCCTCGCGCATCAGATTGTTCTTCTTCTGCTTGAACGTCTCGGTGATCTCGAGCGCATCGCTGATGCGCAGGAACAGAGGGCAGGCATACTCGGCCAACCGGTCGGCGAGATGGGTCCGCAAGGTCGCGAGATCGAAGAACCGATCGATCACGAGCGCGGCCATTCCGGCGCGCCCTTCGGCGCCGGGCACGGCAACGCCATAGACTGTCGCCTCCACTACGCCTTGGCATGATAACAGCGCCTCCGCGACCTCGGAGGTCGCGACATTCTCGCCCTTCCAGCGAAATGTGTCGCCGATGCGGTCGACGAAATAGAAGAAGCCCTTTTCGTCGAGCCGCATCAGATCGCCCGTGCGCAGCCAAGCGTCGCCCTCCGCGAAGACGTTGCGCAGGATTTTCCTCTCGCTCTCCGCTGCGTTCGTATAGCCTTCGAAGCGGTTGGCGCGGCCCTCGCTCTCGCCGGGGATCTTGCCGATCGCCTCTCCGATTTCATTGCGCGCACAGCGGATGCACAGCCCCTGTGCGTCGCGGGCCGGCTCGCCCTTGTCGATATCGAATTTGACGATCGCCGCGGGAAAGCGATGCGCCAGGAAAGAGGGGATGCGACCGATCGCGCCGGGTTTGCCCTCGACATTGTAGAGCGAGAAATTGCCCTCGGTGGCCGCATAGAATTCGAGTATCTGTGGGATTTGAAACCGCTCCTTGAAAGCGTCCCACACGTCGAGGCGCAGCCCATTGCCGCAGCATAGCCTGAGCCGATGCCGCGTCTCATTCGCGCTCGCGGGCGACTTCACGAGATAGCGGCAAAGCTCCCCGATATACTGGAACAGCGAGCAGTCCCATCGCAGCACATCGTCCCAAAAGCGCTGCGCCGAAAACTTCTCTCTGATCACCACGGAGCCGCCGCTCACGAGAACGCTCCCGGTCGCAACGACCCCGCCGATGCTGTGGTACATCGGCAGGCAGTCATACATGCGGTCGCCGGCAAGCGTCCCCATCAGGCCGGCGAACCAATAACTCCACATCATCACGCGAAAGTGACTGACATTGGCGGCCTTGGGGAGACCGGTGGTCCCGGAGGTGTAGATGCAGAGCGCGCGGTCCTCGATGGTCACCGGCCGGCGCTCCGCGCCCGAGAGCGGCTCGCCGGCATGGCGTTCGATCTCGAGATCGATGCGCGCCAAGCCCGGCGCCTGCGCGCTTTGCTCGTCATTCGCGCCATGTAGCCACGGATGGGGGCGAAGCTTCAGATGTCGGGCAGCTCCCTTATAGGCATCGAGGAGCTCCGCGGCGATGACGATATGCTGCGGATCGACGATCGAAATGCAATGGGCCAGCGAACGGCCGACGAGGTTGGTGTTCAAGAGTGCCGCCACGCCGCCGACTTGCGTGATGCCGAGCCAGATCGCCAGATATTCCGGGCGGTTCGGCATGAGCAGGCAGACAGTCTCGCCGACGCGCAGGCGCTGGTCCAATGCCCAGCGCGCATAGCGGTTGGATCGCTCGGCGAGCTCACGGAAGGTCAGGGATTCATGATCGGAAAGCAGCGCCGGCGCCTCGCCGAAGCTCTCGGCCAGCTCGCCGATGACGGCCGGCAACGTCCGCATGGGCTCGTCGCGTATCCGAGACGTCAACTCGAGAGCCCGCAACCAGCTCTTCATTGCGGATCGGCTTGCCTGCGCCGGCGCGGCTCCAGCATCGCCTTGTCTCGAGCTCGTCGCGGATGCCATCAATATGCCCGTGATCCATCACATCTTCGTGCCGGTCCATGCTTTACCTGGTCGACTGACGCTCTCCAGGGAAGCAGATGAAGGCCGCAATGCCGGTTGCCGCTTGCCGCCGCAAGTCTGTCGCCGCAAGACCTGGCCCGTTGTTTGCGCGAAAATGCTTAAGGAAGTCGCTGATGTTTCAATTTGAGACAAAGCGCGATATCTCAGAAGCGCAGCGGCAGGTGTATCGATGCGAAGCGAAACCATAGCGTTGCACGGCGGCTATGAGGTCGAACCGACGACCAAGTCCGTTGCCGTGCCGATTTATCAGACGGTCGCCTACGAGTTCGACAGCGCCGATCACGGTGCGGCGCTGTTCAACCTCGAAGTCGAGGGCTACCGCTACAGCCGCATCAGCAATCCCACCACCGCGGTGCTCGAGCGGCGCGTGGCCGAATTGGAGGGGGGCGTGGGGGCGCTCGCGGTCAGCACCGGCCAGGCGGCGCTGCACTTTTCGGTGGTCAATCTCGCGGATCGCGGCGGCAACATCGTCTCCGTGCCGCAACTCTATGGAACCACGCATACGCTCTTCTCGCACGTCCTTCCGCGACAGGGTATCGCCTCGAGGTTCGCCGAAACCGATCATCCCGACGCGATCGAACCGTTGATCGACGACGGCACCAGGGCGGTGTTCTGCGAAAGCATCGGCAATCCGGCGGGGAATATCTGCGACATCGAAGCGCTCGCCGATGTCGCGCATCGCCATGGGGTGCCGCTGATCGTCGACAACACGGTCGCGACCCCGATCCTGCTCCGCCCGATCGACTACGGGGCGGATGTGGTCGTGCATTCATTGACCAAGTTCATGGGAGGCCACGGCACCACGCTCGGCGGCGCCATCGTCGACAGCGGCAGATTCCCCTGGAGCCGCAACGCGAGCCGCTTCCCGATGTTCAATGAGCCGGACACGTCCTATCACGGCCTCGTCTATGCGGAGCATTTCGGGCCCAACGCCTATATCGAGCGCTGCCGAAGCGTCTATCAGCGCACCATGGGCTCGGTCCTCGCGCCGCTCGCCGCGTTCCTGCTGCTGCAAGGGATGGAGACCGTCGCCTTGCGCGTCGAACGGCATGTCGAGAACGCCAGGAAGGTCGCCGAATTCCTGCGCCACGACCCGAGAGTGGATTGGGTCAACTATGTCGGCTTTCCCGAGAACCCCTACAACGCGCTCGCCAGCAAATATTTGAATGGGCGCGCCTCTTCCCTCCTCACCTTCGGGATCAAGGGCGGCCTGGAGGCCGGCAAGAGCTTTTATGACGCGCTCAAGCTGATCAAGCGGCTCGTCAATATCGGCGACGCCAAATCCTTGGCCTGCCACCCTGCCTCGACCACGCATCGGCAAATGCCCGCCGAGGAGCAGCGAAAGGCGGGAGTGAGACCCGAGATGATCAGGCTGAGCGTCGGCATCGAGCACATCACGGATATCGTCGAGGATCTCGACCAGGCTCTCGGGGCGGCGAGCGCGCGCCAGACCATGACATTGGTCGCCGAGTAGCGAACAAGGTAAGCAGGAGAAGTCCGGTGCCTATCGTGCTTGGCGCAAGCCAATCGGCCGACAGCGTTCTGACGGAGGCTGGATTTGCCGCCTCCGCCCGCAAGCGGACGGATCGCGCACGCTCGACCCGCTTCATCGAGATCGGCCTCATCAACAACATGCCCGACGCGGCGCTCAAATCGACGGAGCGCCAGTTCGTCGAGGTGCTGAGCGCGGCGGCCGGCAATTTCTCGGTGCGATTGCACCTCTTTTCGCTTCCGGAAGTTCCGCGGAGCGAGACAGGACGCTCGCATCTGCAGGCGGCCTATTCCCAGATCGGCGAATTGGGCAAGGCCAAGCTCGACGCGCTCATCGTGACCGGAGCGGAGCCGCGGACGCCCGTGCTCGACCAGGAGCCTTATTGGGACGCTCTCGCCGAGGTCATCGACTGGGCCGAGCACAACACGACCTCGACGATCTGGTCATGCCTTGCCGCGCATGCGGCCGTGCTGCATCTCGACGGGGTGCAGCGCCACGAGCTCGACGAGAAGCGCTTCGGGGTCTTCGCATGCGATAGCGTTTCGGATGACCCCATCCTGTCGGGAGCGCCTTCGCCGCAACTGGTCCCGCATTCCCGCTGCAACGAGTTGCGAGAGGATGCGCTGGTCGCCCATGGCTACCGGGTGATTACGCGGTCGCCCGAAGCCGGCGTCGATATGTTCGTCAAGCAATGGCGAAGCCTGTTCGTCTTCTTCCAAGGTCATCCGGAATATCATCTCGACTCGCTGTCGCGCGAATACCGCAGGGATATGGGCCGCTTCCTGCGCGGCGAAGGCGAATCCTGCCCTTCCATACCCCAAGGCTATTTCGACCCTCGCAGCGAGGCCTTGCTGCAAGCCTTCAGCGCGCGCGCGCAGATCGATCGGCATGCCGATTTGCTGACGAACTTTCCTGGCCATCTGCGCGTCCGGCCGATCTTGATCGATAGCTGGCGGATGTCGGCGATATCGGTGTTCCGCAATTGGCTGTCTTGCTTAGCCGAGCGCAAAGCCTAGTGTGGTGAATTTGAAGTTCCTATCACATGGATGGCATGCGCACTGTAGGAACTTCAAACTCGAAAACCACACGAGAAACAATAACTTGCTGGTGCAGCTTTTGAATCCGAAATTCGCCCCGCGCGTTGCTCCAAGGTGATGCGAATTTCGGATTCGCTGCACTAGGGCGCCGCCGTTTCGATCGAATCGGTGGGCGTCCTATCTTTTTGTTTTAACGCATGATCTTGTGCAAGGAGTCCGCGAGTTTTGGGGATTTTGGTCTAGAGGAACGCGAATGCGCGATGCCAAACTGCCCTCGCCCAGCGCGGCAGAAGCGCAGGCGAAGCGCAATGCGTTGCTCGCCACCATGAGCAAGCTCGCGGCCGGCGGATGCTGATCTACCAGACGTTGCTTTACCTGCCGGCCCAGCTCCTGGGACCGGCGTTCCAATTCCTGGCGGCGGTGCTTTGGACGCATTGGCTGTCGCCTTCGGAATACGGCGTGCTGTCCCTCATCGTCGCGGCTCAGGAGCTTGTCTTTTACCTTTGCCTCTATTGGTGGTCGCAATATACGACACGCTACTACGCCGCCCACCAGCAAGACAGCTCGACCGCAAGGTATCAGCCGACCGAAAACGCCGTGCTGCTCGGCAGCGCGGCCCTGCAAACGCTTGCCGCCTGCGTCGCACTCGCGCTGAGCGATGCCATGCGTGATGCGGCTCTGGTGGCCGCCACCGTCATCTTCACCGTGACGCGCTCGATCACCGCCCATCTCGCCGAACGTGCGCGCGCCTCGGGCAGCGTCGGCGCCTATACGCTGGCGCAGACCGCAGGACCGGTGCTCGGCTGTCTGATCGGCCTCGGCGCCGTCATCGAGGGGCAAGCGAGCGCGACGGCCGTGCTCGCGGGCTTTGCCCTGGCCCAGACCCTCGCCTTGCCCTTGCTGTGGCGCATGCTCGGGCTCGGGACCGCCATCAAGCTCGACCTCGACATACTCGCGGTCGCCGTCCGTTACGGCGCGCCGCTGCTCGGCGCCGCTGTCGTGGCCTGGCTCAGCGTGAACGGATTGCGAGTGGTGGTACAGGAATTCGACGGAGCGGCGGCCGTCGGTCTCGTTTCCGTCGGCTGGAGCCTCGGCCAACGCGCTGCGACGGTCGCGGCCATGCTGGTGACGGCTGCCGCCTACCCGCTCGCGGTGAAGCGCGCCACCACCCATTCGCGCGGGGCGGCGCTGACGCAGCTCGCGCAATCGGGCGCCTTGCTGATCGGGGTGCTGGCCCCGGTCACGGTCGGATTGCTGATGGTCAACCGGAAGGCGGTCGATCTCCTGATCGGCGCGGATTTCCAGAGCCTGACCATAGCGGTCTTGCCGATCGCGATCCTCTCGGGCGCGGTGCGCAACCTGCGGCTCCATTACGCCGATCAGACGTTCCTCATCGCCGAACGGACCGAAATCACGCTCGTGGTATGCGCGCTTGAAGCCCTGCTCACGCTGCCGCTCTGCATTCTGGGGCTTCTCGAAGGGGGCCTCGTCGGCGCTTGCGCCGGTTGCCTCGCGGGCCATGTGCTTGCGGCGATCTTCACATTCATGCTCGCCATGGGGCGCTTCGGGCTGCCTTTCCCGCTCGCGCATTTCGGCCGCATCGCCGTCGCGATCGCGTTCATGATGATCGCGCTTGCAAGCGTCCCCTGGCCGGCGACCAGGTTCGGCCTGGCGCTGGAAGTCATCGCGGGCGGCTTGGTCTATGGTATCGCCATCGGGCTTTTCTACTGGCGGGAGCTGCGCCGCCTGTTCACGGCGTGGCTCACGCGGTCGACCGCCGCCGCGACCCAATAGGGCGTCGCCGCTTCAGATCGAACCGCAACAACGCTTCATCTGATTGGTTGAGCATGATCCTATTCGCAAAACCGGCTTCCATTTTTCCGGATCATGCTCGAGCTGCTCAGGCGCGCCTCGCCGCAAACGCCGTCTTGAGCGCCTCATAGGCGGGCTTCCGCGCCAAGCGATCATCGAATGGGAGGGGCCTGGGCAACCGTCCGGCGGGCAGGTTCCGCATCATCTTGGGCTCCCGATACCAGCTATAGCGGTCCGAAAGGCCCCAGGTGACGATGGCTTTGACGGCGGGCTCGGAGAGCGCCGTCGCGGCAAACCGCGCATAGAGCTGCGCCACGCCCGCATCGCGAGCCGCGATCTCGGAAGGGAGCTGCGTATCGTCGACATCGAGCTCGGTCACGTGAATCTCGAGCCCGCGGCGCCCGATCTCGTGCAGCAGCTCGCCATAGGCGTCGGCCGCGAAGCCGTATTGCGGCTGGATATGGCCCTGTAATCCGACGGCTCCTAGCGGCGTGCCGGCAGCGAGCAGATCGTCGATGAGGCGCAACAGGCGCGGACGCATAACCCGCCCAATCGCATCGTCGCGCTCCGTGAACGCCTCGTTCAGGACGAGCTTCGCCTTGCGGTCGAGCGCGGCGACCCGCCGGAAGGCGCGCCCGATATAGGAGGGTCCGAGCGCGTCGAACCAGGCGCCACGCCGATAACCATCGGGGCTGGCGCCTCTCCAGGGAAACAGCGGCTCGTTGACGACGTCATAGGCGAAGATGCGCCCGGCATAGCGCGAGACCACGGCCTCGATATGCGCGTCGAACAAGCGCTCCACCTCGCGCCCGGACAAGGCGGTCAGCCAGCCCGGCAGATCATCATTCCAGATGAGCGTATGGGCCCTGAGCGGCAATTTGTGCTGCTCGGCGAAATCGAGCAGCAGATCGACGCTTGTGAAATCGATATCGGCGGGCTCTGGCCCTCGGCGCAGCGCCGCGATCTTGAAAGCGTTCTCCGTGGCGAGGAGGCCCGCTTCTCTCGCATAGAGCGAAGCATAGGCCGTGTTCTCGAGCGCCGTCAGGTCGATGGCCGCGCCGAACAATGCGCCGGAACGGGCTGCCGCGGCGCCGAGGCTGTCCTCACCGCCTCCTGGCCGCCCCTGCCCCGCCGCAACAGCTCGCGGCAACGAGCTGAAGAGCGTCGCCGTGCCGAACATGGAGATAATCCGGCGGCGGGACGGGGATCGCCTCATCGCGAGTTCATTTCGGCGAGCTCCTTTGGCAGGTTCACTCGGCAGCTTGCTCGGGCAGTTTCCTTCGGGCTCACAATCGCTGATATTAGCGGACAATCGAGGATCGTGCCACGCTGACCCAGATTTTGGCAGCTTCCGCAAGCACTCGCGATCGCATTTCAGCACCCCCGTTAATCGAAAACTATCGTCGAGCGCGTATCGAAGCGTCTCTCGGAGATCGCCATATGATCCGACCTGTGCGGCTGCCCGGAACGGAGCTCGAGGCATCTTGCCTCGGCTTCGGCTGCGCTTCGCTCGGCTCGCGCATTTCGGCGCGCGCCGGGCTCGCTGCGCTCGCGCGCGCCCATGAGGCAGGCGTGACCTGGTTCGATGTCGCTCCGGCCTACGGCGCGGGAGAGGCGGAAGGCATCCTCGGCCGGTTTCTCGCCGGCCGGCGCGAAGGGGTTTCGATCCTCACCAAGGCCGGCCTCGCGCCACCGTCCGCAAGGCCGTTGCTGCGCGCCGCCTATGCCGCCGCGAGGCCGCTCCTCGGGCTCGCTCGCGGCCTGCGCAAGCGGGCCCGGCAAATCCGGGCGACCAGCAACCGGGCACTCGACATCACGCCGGATCTCGTCGAGCGCTCCATCGCCCGATCGTTGACGCGGCTCGGCACGGATCATGTCGAGGTCCTGGCCCTTCATGACCCCGATCCGCGGACCGTCGAGGATGATGCGGTCATCCGGGCGCTGGAGCGCGTCGTGGCGCGTGGCCAGGCGCGTCATGTCGGCGTCGCGGGCGGTCTCGAGGCCTGCCTCTCGGGCACGCGAACCGGACTTCCCTATACTTTCTTTCAGGTCGCCGTCCGACCCGGAACAAATGACCTCGCGGCCATTCGGGATCGCGCGGGCCGTCCGGTGAGCGTGATCGGCCATTCCGTGCTCGGAGTGGTCGGGGCGAAGGAGGCGATCGTGACGCGCCTACGCGAAGATGCCGCGGCTCGGCAAGCGCTTGCCGCGGCAGGCTACGACGCCGATGATCTCGAAACGAGCGTCGCCACGCTCCTGCTCGATGCCGCGCTCGCCGCCAATCCAACAGGCGTCACGCTGGTATCGATGTTCCAGGCCTCGCATCTCGCGCAGAACGTCGCGCGCGCCGGCTTGCCGCTCCGCGAAGGATCGATCGCCGTGCTGCGCAAGCTCGCGGCAGCCAGTGGCTCCTCGTCGAGTTGAGCAGCGTCATGCGGCTTCTCGGAGTTCATCGGCTGCATTACCGGATGGGCGGCGCGGAAGCCGTGCATCTCGATCATCTCGCTCTCTTCCGCGAAAAAGGATGGGACTGCGCCGAATTCGCGATGGATCATCCGCGCAACGAGCCATCGGCGTTCGAGGCGTATTTCCCGTCCTATTTCGAACCGAAGAATGCGCGCGGGCTGGAGAAGCTCCGAGCCGTCCCGCGCTTCCTGCATTCAAGCGAAGCGCGACGCAAGTTCACCGCGCTCCTCGATGATTTTCGCCCGGACATCATCCATATCCACGGCATCTATCATCAGCTGACGCCGGCCATCCTGCCGCCGGCGCTCGCGCGCGGAATTCCCATCGCGTTCACCTTGCACGACTACAAGATCATCTGCCCTGCCTATCATTTCTTCCGACCGGGCGTCGGCGTCTGCGAACTATGCCGCGGCGGACGCCAGTGGAACTGCGCGGTGCATCGCTGCGCGCAGGGCTCGTTCCTGGCCGATTCCATCTATGCCCTCGACGGCCTGCTGCAATGGCATCGAGGCTCGATCCGCGATGCCGTCTCGGCCTTCATCGGTCCTTGCCGGTTCATCGTCGACAAATTCGCCGAGCACGGCATTGCCCGCGAGAAACTGCACTATGTCCCGAACTTCTTCGAGACGACCGACGATCGACCCGTCGAGCCTCACGCCGTCGAGGCTCTTCGCGCGCGCCATGGGCCCTATCTCTTGTATTTCGGCCGTCTTTCCGTCGAGAAGGGCTTGTCGGTGCTTGTCGAAAGCGCCAAGGCGGCTGGCGTAAGGCTCGTCTTCGTGGGGGAAGGCAAGGAGGAGGAGGCGCTCCGCGCCCGAGCGGCGGCGCTTGGCGTTGCGGCCCATTTCACCGGTCATCTGAAAGGCGCCGAACTGTGGGCACATGTCGAGGCCGCGACCGCGATCGCGCTGCCGTCCATCTGGTACGAGATCGCGCCGAAGAGCATCCTGGAAGCGCAGGCTCGCGGCAAGATCGTGATCACGACGGAGATCGGAGGCCTCCCCGAAATGGTCGAGGACGGGGTCACCGGTTTCGTCGTGCCGCCGAACGATCCGCCTTCGCTGGGCGCCGCGATCGCGCGAGTCTTCGCCATGAGCGAAGCCGAGCGCAGCCGCCTCGGCGAGGCGGCGCGCGGGCAGGCGCTCGGCACGTTCACGCGCGACCGGTATTTCCGCGAGATGACGGCGATCTATGATGGGCTGCTGGGCCGGCCACGAACCGCGCAGGCGGAGGCGCGCGCGTGATCCGCGACGCGATCGAGGGCCTCGCAGACGCCACCCATGACGTCTGCGTAGTCGGTGCGGGCCCGGTCGGCATCTCGCTTGCGCTCGAGCTCGAACGCCTCGGCAAATCGGTGCTTCTCCTCGAATCCGGCGGCGACGCCGATGAAGCCGAAGCGCAAGCCTTGTCGGACGCCCATATCGTGGATCCCGCGCGACATGATGATATGCGCATCGCCGTCGCCCGGCGTCTCGGCGGCACGTCCAATCTCTGGGGCGGGCGCTGCCTGCCCTTCGACCCGATCGATTTCGAACCCCGCGCCGCAGTCGGGGGCGCGCTCTGGCCGATCGGCTTCGATGAGATGGCGCCGCACCTCGCATCGGCGATACGCTATGCCTGCGCCGGCGCGGCGGTGTTCGCCGTCGACGATGCCCGATCGCCCGAGGGCGACTTCTCCATCACCACCCTCGAGCGCTGGAGCGGCAAGCCTCGCTTGCAAACCGCCCATCGACAGGCGTTGGAATCCTCCGACAGGATCGATCTTCGCCTGCATGCGACCGTGGTCGCGCTCGAATGGAAGGATGGGCGGGTCGCGGCCCTGCGGGCGGTGGCCAAGGATGGGCAGAGCGTCCGCGTCCCGGTCCGGGAGGCGGTGCTGGCCACGGGCGGGCTCGAATCGACGAGGCTTCTCTTGGCCGAGCAGCGTCGGAGGCCCGCCTTGTTCGGCGGCCCGGAGGGTCCGCTCGGTCGCTACTATATGGGCCATGTGATCGGCGAGATCGCCGACATCGCCTTCGCGGATGAAGCCACCGATCGCCTGTTCGAGTTCTACATCGATGCACACGGCTCCTATGTGCGCCGCCGCTTCGCGCCGACCGCGGAGGCGCAGCGCCGTCACGGTCTCATGAACATCGCCTTATGGCCGGTGGTGCCGCGGATCAGCGATGCGCGGCATGGCGATGGCTTCCTTTCGTCGATCGCGCTCGCGCTGTCGATCAGGCCGTTCGGCGGCCGCATCATCGCCGAGGCCATCCGCAAACGCCACATCCCGGAGGGGATGGCGCGCTTGCCGCATGTCATGAACCTCGTCAGAGACCTGCCGCGGACGGCCATCGCCTTGCCGCGACTGCTGTGGAACCGCTATCTCGCGGCGGTTCCCGTACCGGCCTTCTACAGGCGCAACGCCGCAAGGCGTTACGGGCTCTCCTATCATTCGGAGCAGGCGCCCTCCCCGCTCAGCCGCGTGAGCCTCGTGGCCGATACCGACAGCACCGGCTTGCCGCGGCTCACGATCGATCTGCGCTTCAGCGACGAAGATGCGAGCTCGGTCGTTCGCACGCATGAATTGCTTGCCGCCTGGCTCGAGCGGGCGAAGCTCGGCCGCATCGAGTTTCGCCACGAACCGGGTCGGCGGCAAGCAGCCGTCCTGGCTCAAGCCTCGCATGGAACGCATCAGATCGGGACGGCTCGCATGGCAAGGTCTCGGGAAGACGGTGTCGTCGACCGCGATCTGCGCGTCTTCGACGCGGATAATCTCTTTGTCGCGAGCTCGGCCGTCTTGCCGACTTCCGGCCAGGCCAACCCGACGCTCACGGTCATGGCGCTCGCCATGCGGCTCGCGGAGAAGCTGGCGAAAGGCCGAGCGAATGGCGGGTGACTTTCGCCGCGGGTGGGCTTCACCACCGCAATTGCCTCTTTGGCGGCGAGCGGCATCGGGGTCGGAAATCGGTTGCGACATGGCCCGAGAATCCGCTTGCGCAGCCAAGACGGATCGGCTCCTGTGAGGAGGACAGCCGTTCGAGAAGGAAGCGGGCATGGCCGAGGTTGCGACGATCCAGGGGAGGCTCGGCCGCTGTGCCGCCGTATTCGCGTCAATCATCTTCATATCCCTGGCGATGCCCCGCTCGGCGCAAGCCGCCCCCGTCTTCTTCGGCTGGGGTGGCGAAACAGTCATCAAGGTCATGGACTTCCCGGATACGCGAACCTTCAAGGATGGCGGCCAGCATTTCGATCTCGGCTATCGTTTCAAGCAAATTACTCTGTTTTTCATTCCGGTCTGGAACTATGACGGTCAGTGGTGCGGGTATATACCCGGCGACAGCAGCAAATACTTCGATTTCGATCGCGCGAAGCTCGAGAATCTGGCAGAGACGAGTGTCCCGAGCATCACGCTTCCGGCCGAGCCCACCATCGACTGGTGGGATAGCTATGGCGGCAAGATTGTCGTCGGTCTCGGGCTTGCGGCCTACGTCGTCTATCTCGCGGCCGGAACGAAGAAAGCCAAGACCCCGGCGCCGACCCAGTCTTGAGCCGGTCGTGTTGCCGGTCGTTGCCGGCACGAGCGAAAGCCGGCATACTCGACCTCGCCAGGGGGTCGAAACGCGGAAATCCGAGGTTCAGGGGCAGAAATGGCGCAAGAAGGCAATGTTTCGGGGACGGGGCGCCCTTCGTCGCTCGATCATGTCGCTATCGCCGTCACCGACCTCGAAGAGGCGATACGCTGGTATCGGGATGGGCTGGGCTTCGACCTTGTCGAGCGGCGCACGACGCGCGGAGCGAAGACCAGCATGGTCTCCGCCGTCATGTCGTCCGGCGGCGCGATCATCGTTCTGGTTCAGGGCTGCGAGCCGGCCTCGCAGGTCAGTCGCTTCGTCGAGAAATTCGGTGCTGGAGTACAGCATCTCGCGATCTCCGTGACGGATCTCGACGCCACCATGAAGCGGCTCGGCAAAGTCGGAGGCGCGGCCGACATCGACATCATCGAAGGGGACGGCATCCGTCAGGTCTTCCTGCGGCGCGATGACGGTTCGGGCGTGCGCATCGAGCTGATCGAGCGCCGCGGAGGGACTTTCAACGACGCTTCGGTCGAGAAGCTCTTCCGCGCGTTCGAAAAGAAGGATCTCTGTTGAGCGCCTCGCGGCGGCTTCACTTCATTCGCCTCGGCGCCAATCAGAGCCCCCGATGGATGTCACGATCTCCCGCCTCCAACCGGCGAAGCGTCCTGCGATATCACCTCCGCGAACAGCCGCTCATAGGCGTCGAGGGCGCGGTCCAGCGAAAAGAGCTTCGCCCGCGCCACCCGAGGCGCCGGATCGCCGGGCGCGCGAAGCGCGGTTTCGAGTGCATGTGCCAGCGCCGCCTCGTCGCCGACCGGAACGAGAGTGCCCTCCTCCGGCCGTGAGATGATCTCGCGCGGGCCGCCACAATCCGTCGAGACGACGGGCAGCCCCAGCGCCAAGGCTTCGACCGCCGCATTCGAGAAGGATTCCGACCGCGAGGAGATGGCGCAGACCCGCGCCCGGGCAAAATAACCCCAGGGCAAGGCGCTATAACCCGGCAGCTCGATCCGCTCTCCGATGCCGAGCGAGCGCGCCTGTTCCTCGAGCACCTGTCTTTGCGGCCCTTCACCGATGATGACGAGCTTCGCCCGCGGCACGTCGATGCGCGCGAAGGCCGAGATCAGCAGCCTGAAATCCTTCTCGGGGACAAGACGACCGAGCGCGAGGACGAGCGGCTCGCGCCCCATGAGCTCTGCCCGACCGTTTGCCGGGCGCGCGCCGTCGACGGACACCGGGTTATGGATGGTCACGGCGCGCCGCGCGCTGCCCTTGAGGTCCTCGACCACATGGCGGCGCATCCAGTCCGAGACGCAGACGCTGCGGGCGGCAAGCCTCGTCGTGACCGGCGCCATACGGTTGGACAAGCGGTCGAGGAAGCGCGGCTCGGCGGCGAAATGGCCGTGATAGGACAAGACCGCGCGCCTGAGCCGCCCGGCGATGGCCGCCGCAATGACATGCTTGAGATTGCGAACGCCGAGCGCCGAAAGCGAGATGTCCGGGCGTTCCTCGGCGATCAGGCGGGCGAGCCGAAGCGTTGCCCGCGCATGCGGCGAGCCGAGGCAAATGAGGCGCACGGCCGGATCGAGAAAGCCTGCATTCTCGCTCGCCTCCACCTCGACCGCGACGATCGTCTCGACGCCTCGACGCGCAAAGCCGGAAGCCAGGAGCGCGATGACGCGCTCCGCGCCGCCGCCACCCAGCGAGCGGATGTAGAAGAGGATTTTCGTCAGCGCCATCCGCAATGCCGCAAGCGGCGGATCATGTCATGGGCGAGCCCGGGCGATGGCGCTTTCGATGCCGGCATTGATCACTTCGCGGTCGATCTCGCCGACCGGGTCCTGCCTGCGCGGCAGGAATTTGCGAAAGTGCACCCAGCGCTCGCGGCTGACGGCCTCGAGCCGCGCGAGCTCGGCAAGCGGGTCTGCGTGGTCGTCCACCCTCAAATCGAGATCGGAATATTCCTCGGTCGACGCGATCACCAGAGCCGCAGACTGCTTGCCACGCTTGTCGCCACCCACTGCCTCGCCGGCCATCAGCGCCGCGATCAGACGCCGTGCCATGGGCAGCGCCGAATTCCTCTCGAAGGATTTCACGGTTTCGGCGACGACCTGCGGCCCTGCGAGCATGTTCCCGGCGCAAGAGCAATCCTGGCCGGCAAGATGGCCAGCCCAGTCGACGCAGCCGCTGCCCGTATGCGCAGCGAAGCTCCCCTTCTCGTCCATCACGTGGAGCTGGCGCGTGCCGCGCCCCGCATCGGCGCTGATCAGCAGGCGAACGACATCCTCGGCCGGTACGCAGGCCTCGAGCAGCGCAAGGCCGCGCCTGCCATAGAGCGGGTTGACCAGGGCTTGCGTCGCCAAGGCTCCGATCCCCGCCCGCAGGAACGGCACGCGTCCGCCGACCGCGAAGAACTTCGTCGCGACGGCGACGGCGATCTCTCCAGTGCGCGCATCGCGCGCGATGATCGACCAGGTCATGTGATGGCCTCTCCTCGATTCGCCTCGAGCATCGCATCGAAGATCGCATCGAACAATGGCGGCGCGGGTGCTGCCTTGCCTGCGCCGATCCGCCTCCGCCCGATGCCCTTCAGCGGTAGAGGTCGGCGCGCGTGGGCGGCAGCCCAACCGTGCCCTTGATGCGCTTGGAGGCGAGGGTCTGGTGCAACCCGACGCTGTTGCGCTCGAAGGAAATCGAGCAGGCCGCGAGATACATCAGCCAGATACGCGCCTTGACGGACCCGACCTCGCGGTTCGCCGCCTCCATATTGGCGAGGAGCCGGTCGTGCCAGTGGCGGCAGGTCCGCTGATAATGCTCGCGCCAACCCTCGACATCGTGGATCTCGAAGCCGAAGCGCTCGAGGTTGGTCACGGTGCGGCCGATATAGTCGAGCTCCCCGCCCGGGAAGATGTATTTGGTGAGCGCGGCAAATTCCGGGCGCTTCTGGCGCTTGCGTGCCTGATGGCTCTTGCCGGGGCGGGTAATGGCATGATGCAGGAACAGACCACCTGGTTTAAGAGACCGATGCACTATCTTGAAATAGTTAGGAAAATTATCGATCCCGACATGCTCGAGCATGCCGATGGCGGCGACTTTGTCATAGACGCCTTCGACCGTCGCATAGTCCCTGAGCTCGATCCTCACCTGGTCCTGCAAGCCCAGTCGCCTGATCTTTTCGTTGGCGTAGGAGACCTGCTGCTCGGATAGCGTCACGCCGTAGGACTTCACCCCGTGATGCTTCGCCGCATAGATCGAGAACGCGCCCCAGCCGCAGCCTAGATCGAGGACCGTCTCGCCCGGCTTGAGGCGCAGCTTTCGGCAGCACATCTCCAGCTTGTCGAGCTGGGATTGTGCCAAGTCGTTGTCCCATTTGGTGAAATAGGAACAGGTGTAAACCATTTCGGGGTCGAGCCAGAGCTCGTAAAAGGCGTTCGAGACGTCGTAGTGATAGGAAATGTTCTTCTTGTTCTCGGATGCACTGCCGTCGCTCTGACGCTCCTCCCCGATGGCCTCGAGCGGCCAGGGACCACCGCGCGGAGCGAAGAGGAATTTGGCAGCCGTCCTCAAGAGGAGCGTCTTGTTCAGCATCTTGCGCATGTCGCGCGTGCGGACGGATGGGCGCCGCTCGACGAGATTGAAGATCGTACCGTTGCGAATGTCGAGACGCGCGGAAGCCCAGAGATTGGCGAGCGTCTGCACATTCGGGTGCCGCACCAGCCCCGCGACGACGCCCTCATCCGCGATGGAGACGGCAAGCCCGTCGCGGGGCCAATTCGCCGGCACGAGCGAACCATCCCATAAGGCGAAGCCGAATTGCAGCGCGAAGGTTCGATGTACGTGGTCGAGAAACCGCCGCAAAGCCTCTAGGCGTCCGTTGGACATTGACGACTATCTTCCATTCTGTTCGGCGACGGCGCTTTTGAAGCAGCCTCGGCCGGAAGTCCAGCGCGCAGGCGCGCCGAAGCTCGCGCAGGCCCGCCGCGAGGGAAAATCCTTTCAACATCCTGTGACTAGTGAAGCTTGTTGCTCGACGCCTGCCGGACTCCCATCTATCGTCTCGGGTACGACTTGAAACCAGATGAGGCTTTCAGGGAGTTGGTGCGATGTCGCGATGGATCGCCGCGACTCTTGTTTCGCTTTCGCTCATCGTCGGTTCTTCGGCCGGCTCGCATGCGAGGGCTGCCGAGCAGGTGGATTTGCTCTTGGTGCTGGCCGCCGATGTCTCGCGCAGCATCGACGATCAGAAATTCGAGCTCGAGCGGCGCGGCTACGCGGCCGCGCTGAGCGATCCGAGAGTCCTGCAGGCGATCGCATCGGGCCCCAATGGACGCATCGCCATCGCCTTCGTCGAATGGGCCGGCGCGAATTCCCAGAGGCTTCTCATCGACTGGACATTGGTCCGGGACATCGACGACACCAAGCTCTTCGCCAGCCGCCTACTCGAATCGCCCCGTTCCTTCGCCGACCGTACCGCCATCGGAGCCGGCATCGATTTCGCCCGCGCCCAATTCGCGAGAAGCCCCTATGCGAGCGACCGGCGCGTCATCGACGTCTCGGGCGACGGCACGAACAATAGCGGCCGCGACGTTCGCGCGGCGCGCGATGACGCTGTCGGCGACGAGGTTACGACCATCAACGGACTCGTTATCCTCAGCACCACGCCGATCCCCTACAACCCGGAGCATACCAACCCGCCGGGAGGGCTCGAAAACTATTACCGCGAGAATGTGATTGGCGGCACGAACGCCTTCACGATGGTCGCCGAGAGCTTCGACACCTTCGGCAAATCGATTATCGCCAAGCTGATCCGTGAGATTTCGGCCATGCCGACGAAGGAAGACGCCTCACGCGGCTGACGCGCTTTTAGGCGGTCAGGCGGGATTCCGTCTCGGTCGGCTCGCGCAGCACATAGCCGCGGCCCCAAACCGTCTCGATATAATTCTTGCCGCTCGAGGCATTGGCGAGCTTCTTGCGTAGCTTGCAGATGAACACGTCGATGATCTTCAGCTCGGGCTCGTCCATGCCGCCATAAAGATGATTGAGGAACATCTCTTTTGTCAGTGTCGTGCCCTTTCGCAGCGAAAGCAGCTCGAGCATCTGATATTCCTTGCCGGTGAGGTGCACGCGGCTACCCGCGACCTCGACGGTCTTCTGGTCGAGATTGACGGTCAGATCGCCGGTGTTGATCACCGACTGCGCATGGCCTTTGGAGCGGCGCACGATGGCGTGGATGCGCGCCACGAGTTCGTCCTTATGGAAAGGCTTCGTCAGGTAGTCGTCGGCGCCGTAGCCGAGACCCCTGACCTTGTCATCGGTGTCGGCGAGGCCCGAAAGGATCAAGATGGGGGTCTTGACCTTGGCGACCCGCAGCGACCGCAGCACGTCATAGCCCGACATATCGGGCAGGTTGAGGTCCAGGAGGATGATATCGTAGTCGTAAATCTTGCCGAGGTCGACGCCCTCCTCACCGAGATCGGTCGTATAGGTGTTGAAATTCTCAGACTTCAGCATCAACTCGATGCTCTGAGCGGTGGCGCTGTCGTCTTCGATGAGCAGAACGCGCATGAAGTGTCCCCAACCTCGACTTGGCTGCTCCGCCCCCGCGGATATGCCGGACCACAATCGCGAAGGATGGCGCAACCGACGCCATCCCACCTGATTCGCAACCCTACTCACCATTGGTTAACAAATACTGATTCGCTGCGGAAGCGCGCGCGGGCGATTTTTGCGAGGCCCCGGGGAAAGTAACGATACAGCAACCTAAACGGGTAACGAAACGGCAACCTCAATCCGGTAAGGTTACTTCGTCTCGCGCCAATTCGCGCGCGCCTCCCGGCGCGCCCTTCATGTGTCAGGAGTTGCACGCCGATGAAAACGCGAGGATCCCTCATCCGCCTCAAGCGCTTCGCGGCCGAAGAGAAGCGCCGCAACCTCTCTCGGATCGAAATGATGATCCGAGAGTTCTCGAAAGATTCCAGCGAGCTCGATCGAGAGATCATGGCCGAGGAGGCGCGTGCCGGCATCAGCGATCCGAAGCATTTTGCCTACCCGACCTACGCCAAGGCGGCCACCCAGCGCCGCGACAATCTGCGTCGCTCGGTCGAGGACTTGAAACTGCAGCTCAAGGAAGCGCAGGCCGAGCATGAAGACGCGCTCGCCGACTTGCACAAGGTCGAGGCCCTCGACGAACGCGAGCGCGCGGTCGAAGCGCCGCGGGAGACGGTCAGCGACAGCGGCTTCGCGCTGGCCAGGGCCTGACCGGCCGTCGCAGGCCCGGCGGCGCCGGCCGGGACGCGCGGCCTTGGGCAACTCGCTCGCCATCTCGGCGGGTGTTTGGCAGGCGTCACTCCATAACGTCATCGTCCGGTCGCCAATATCTGCGTTCGTGGCGCCTTGTCCAAATCTCGACTTAGGCTGATTGATGCACCAGAAGCCGAGAGGTCGCCGGCTCGCTTCGCGGGATGCGCCGCGGCTTCCAGCCGCATGTCCATGATTTTTTTGCGAACTCGTGCAATGCTGTGGCATGAGGTTGGGCACGCGCCGAGGTTCGGCGTGCACGCCACGAAACCTCGCAGCGACAGTCGACCTGATGCCCAATCTGCCGAGCGGTCACAGCAACGCCTCCGGCGTCGCCCAAGAAGGCGCGTCGATGCCGCATGAGGCGAGCCTGCGCGAGGAGGCGGAGGCCGTAACGCCTGCGCCGCTGCGCAAGGTGAAGGCTTGGTCCGATTACGCTTGGTCCGCAGTGGGCATCCTGGCGGTGCTTTTCGCCGGCTACATGCTCTACAAGGAGCTCGCGGGCACCTCGCCGCGCGACATCTCGCGCGCCTTCACCCATATTCCACTCGAGCGCTGGGCGCTCTGCGTCTGCGGCACGCTCCTCGCCTATGCGGCGCTCGCCTGGTACGACCGGATCGCCCTCCTGCATCTCGGCAAGCCGTTGAACTGGCTGTTCATCTCGCTTACGTCCTTCACCACCTACGCCCTTTCGCACAATATCGGCGCCTCGGTCTTCTCGGGAGCCGCGGTCAGATACCGCGCCTATTCGACCAAGGGGCTCTCGGCGGCGGAAGTCGCGGTGCTGGTGGCGCTCACTGCCTTCACCTTCACGCTCGGCAACGTCTTGCTCGCCGGCATCGTGCTGGTGAGCGAACCGCGTCTCGTGGCCCGGCTGTTGCACGTCAATGAGGGCCTGGCGCGCATGGTCGGCAGCGGCATGCTGGTGGCCGTCGCGCTCTATGTGCTGGGGTCCTGGTTCGAATTCCCTCCGCTCACCATCCGCGGCTTCAAGCTCGTCTATCCTCGCCTGCCGATCGCGCTGCGGCAGCTGGTTGCGGCGCCCTTGGAGCTCGTCGGAGCCGCGGCCATCATCTATTTCGCGCTGCCGGCGCAGGGCAATCCCGGCTTTTTCGTCGTGCTCGCGGTGTTTATCGCGTCTTTCTCGGCCGCATTGATATCGCACGCTCCAGGCGGACTGGGCGTACTCGAATTCCTATTCATCAAGGCCATGCCGGAAGTACCGAAGGCCGAGCTGCTCGCCGCCCTCTTCGTCTGGAGGCTGCTCTATCTCATCATTCCGCTGGCGCTGGGGCTCGTGGTGGTCATGGTGTTCGAGAAGGGTCGGCTCGCGGCAACGCTGCGCCCCCGGCCTGCGGGCGCGCCGGATGCAGCCGCCGCATCGTCGCGGCCGGCCCATCCCTCCAATGTCGTGCGCCTCGAAGAAGCGGCCAGGCGCCGGCTCCGCCAAGGCAGCGGCCCTGGCGTGCATCGCTGATCCGCGAAGTGTAGGCTGGCCGTCGAGCCTCTTACGGGTTCAATCCGCCCCGAATTCATGGGATGGAGACCATCATGTATCTGCCCCCCGCCCACCGGATCGACGATCTCGCGCGCCTGCATGAGGCGATGCGCCAGCATCCCCTGGCGACGCTCATCACCCGATCGGGAGATGGCATCGTCGCCGATCATATCCCGTTCATGATCGACGCCGGGCGCGGCGAGAAGGGCGTGCTGCGAGCCCATGTGGCCCGCGCCAACCCGCTCTGGCGAACCCATCCCGAAGGCCGCGAGGCGCTCGTCATCTTCGCCGGCGCCAACCACTACATCACGCCGTCCTGGTATGCGACGAAGCGAGAGACCGGCAAGGTCGTGCCGACCTGGAACTATGTGGCCGTGCATGCCTGGGGGCCGCTTCAAGTGTTCGACGATCCCGAATGGCTGCGCGAGCAGATCGGCGCGCTGACGGCCCGGCACGAAGCGGAGCGTGCCACGCCTTGGGCAGTCACCGACGCGCCGGCCGACTTCGTCGCCAGCCAGATCAAATTCATCGTCGGGATCGAGATCCCGATCCTTCGCATCGAGGGAAAGTGGAAAGTCAGCCAGAACCGTCCGCAAGCCGACCGTATCGGAGTCGTCGACGGGCTCAGGGCCGCGGGCGACGAGACGAGCCGCACAATGGCGGCTCTCGTCGGACATGACGAATCAAGCAAGGATGAAGCGTGCCATCCCGCGAAGCGGCGGTGAATGCCCGATCAGGCCCGATATTGTTGAATGCGGGTGGTACGCAAACCGGCGAGCCCATGCTCGTCGATCGAGGCCTGCCAGCTCAGGAATTCCTCGACAGTCAAGGTATAGCGCCTGCACGCTTCCTCGAGGCTGAGCAGCCCGCCGCGTACCGCGGCGACGACCTCGGCTTTGCGCCTGATCACCCAGCGCCTCGTCGCGACTGACGGTAGGTCGGCGATCGTCAGCGGGCTTCCGTCCGGGCCGATGACATACTTTACCCGCGGTCGATGGGCATCGGTCATGATACGCTCACACAAAACAGACCAACGGATTTAGCTTCTATCCGAGGTGAGTTAATGATTTGCGTAGCCGATGCATCGAATCTTGTTCGATGACCGCGATCCCTCCCGCAGGAATCCGGACCGAAATGAGCAATGAACTTTGGCGCTGGCACGCCGTCGACCTGGCGCATTCCATTCGCACGCGGGCGGTGTCCAGCCGCGAGGCGGTCGAGGCGTGCCTCGATCGGCTCGAGGCGGTCAATCCGCGCCTGAACGCGGTCGTCGATAGCTTGGCGGATCAGGCTCTGGAGAGCGCCGATCTCGCCGACGCGGCCGTCAAGCGCGGCGACGAGCTCGGGCCTCTCCACGGCGTCCCGGTGACGGTCAAGATCAACATCGATTATGCGGGCCGAGCCACGACGAACGGCGTCGTCGCTTTCAAGGATGTCATTGCGCCGGCCGACGCCCCGGTCATCCGCAACTGGCGCAAGGCCGGCGCCATCATCTTCGGGCGCACGAACACGCCGGCCTTCTCCTGGCGCTGGTTCACCGACAATGATTTGCATGGGCGCACGTTCAGTCCCTGGAATCGGGAGGTGACGCCAGGTGGTTCGAGCGGCGGCGCGGCGGCCGCGGTGGCCGCCGGCATCGGGCCTCTTGCCCATGGCAACGATATCGGCGGCTCGGTCCGCTACCCGGCCTATGCCTGTGCCATAGCCGGCCTCCGGCCGAGCCTCGGCCGTGTTCCCGCGTTCAACCCCTCCGTCAAGGATGAACGACCCATCATCGCCCAGTTGGCCTCGGTGCAGGGCCCGCTGGCACGCTCGATCCGCGATTTGCGCGTGGGGCTGCGCAGCATGGCGGCGCGCGACCCACGCGATCCCTGGTGGGTGCCGGCGCCCCATGAGCATGGGGGTGAGCGTCTTCCCTGCCGCATCGCCATGTTGACCGAGCTTCCAGGCGTGGTGCGGGACAAGGCCGTGTCCGAGGCCTTGCGCCTATCCGCCGCCTGGCTCGAGGAGGCGGGCTATCGCGTCGAGGAGGTCGCTCCGCCCCGCTGGACGGAGGCCGCCGAGCTCTGGGCCCTCCTGGTGCTGAACGAGACGCGCTTTTCAATGATGCCATCAATCGAAGCTCACGGCGACGAGGCGATCAAGCGCGCCGCTCGGGCGATGATGGAGATCACGCCCATGGTCGATTTCGACGGGTTTCGGGCGGCGATGGCGCGCCGCTCGACGATCTTGCGGGAATGGCTCCTATTCTTCGAGCGATTTCCCCTCGTCTTGACGCCGACATCCTGGCGCAAGCCCTTCCCGATCGACGCGGACCAGCATGGGAGCGAGGCCATGCGCGGGATCATCGAGGCCAACAGCCCGCTCTTCGTGCTGCCGCTTCTCGGACTGCCGGGCCTCTCGGTGCCGACCGGCATCGCCGACGGCCTGCCCATGGGCGTCCACCTCATCGCGGGGCGCTATGAGGAAGAGCGGCTGCTGGTGGCCGGCGAAGTCATCGAAGCGCGTTGCGGCAGGCTCACTCCCATAGACCCTCGAGGTTGAGTTGCGATCGGCGATCGTTCGCGACGATCGTCCGCGCCCTGGCGCGGACCGCACCGACCATGTAAAACAACCATTGTTGCACCGCCGGGTGCCGATTGGGGGAACCCTTCCTACATAATACCGATGAATTCGCTCGATCTGCCCACGAAGCCGTCTGAGACCCGAGTCGTCGTCGCCATGTCGGGCGGCGTCGATTCCTCGGTCGTGGCCGCTTTGCTGAAAGAGCAGGGCTATGATGTCGTCGGCATAACGCTCCAGCTCTATGATCATGGGGTTGCCACGCACCGGATCGGCGCCTGTTGCGCCGGTCAGGACATCCATGACGCCCGTAGCGTTGCGGCCAAGATCGACATCCCGCACTATGTGCTCGATTACGAAGACCGGTTCCGCTCGGAGGTCGTTGACCGTTTCGCCGATGATTATCTCGCCGGCAGGACGCCGATCCCCTGCGTCGAATGCAATCGCTCGATCAAGTTCCGCGACCTGCTCGGCACGGCGCGCGACCTTGGCGCGGCCATCCTGGCGACCGGCCACTATCTGTCTTCCCGCTCTCTTGGCGATGGCCGCCGCGCGCTCTATCAGGCTTCCGATGCCGGCCGCGACCAGAGCTATTTCCTCTACGCCACCACGCCTTCTCAGCTCGATATGTTGCGCTTTCCGCTGGGCGACAGGTCGAAGGCAGAGACCCGCGCCCTCGCCGCGCACTTCGGCCTGCCCGTCGCCGAGAAGGCCGACAGCCAGGATATCTGCTTCGTCCCGGCCGGCCGCTACGCCGATGTCATCGAAAAGCTGCGGCCGGGCGCCAGCCGGCCGGGGACGATCATCCATATCGACGGGCGCGTGCTCGGCCAGCACCGCGGCGTGATGCGCTACACGGTCGGGCAGCGCAAGGGCCTCGGCATCGCCGACGGCGAACCCCTCTATGTGTTGCGCATCGATGCTCGGAGCGCCGAAGTGGTCGTCGGGCCGCGCTCGGCGCTCGAGGTTGGCATCATCCGGCTCTCGGAGCTCAATTGGCTCGGCGATCTCCCTGTCGAAGACTGGCCCTGCGGCGGTCTCGAGGCGGCGGTCAAGGTGCGCTCGACGCGTCCGCCTCGCCCCGCCACCCTCCGCGTCGAGGACGGTGTCTGCAGGGTCGAGCTCGCCATACCGGAGGAGGGCGTGGCGCCGGGACAGGCCTGCGTCATCTATGACAGCCCTGCGCCCGGCGCACGCCTGCTCGGCGGCGGCGTCATCGCGGCGACGAGCCCCGCAGCTTGCGCGAATCCACGGGAGCGGGCATTGGCGTGCTGAGGAGGAATCGCGCGGCGGGAGGCGTCATGTCCGGCGAGCTGGACTATATGCGGAAGGCCTATGACAAATGGGCACCGATCTATGACCTCGTCTATGACGGGCTGACCGCGCCGGCACGGCGCGCGGCCGTGCGGGCGGCGTTGACCAATGGCCAGCGGATCCTCGAGGTGGGCGTCGGCACCGGCTTGTCGCTGCGTGATTATCCGCGCGAAACCGAGGTCTATGGGGTTGATCTCTCCTACGCCATGCTGATGCGGGCGCGCGAGAAGATCGAGCGGCGCCGGCTTCGGCATGTCAAGCTGATCGCCGCCATGGATGCTTGCCGCCTCGGCTTTCCCGATGAGACCTTCGATGCCGTCGTCGCCCAGTTCGTGATCACGCTGGTCCCGGAGCCGGAGGCCGCGCTCGACGAGATGACCCGCGTGTTGCGACCGGGAGGCGAGATCATCCTCGCGAACCATCTCGGCGCCGAGGAGGGTCTGCAGGCGGTGATCGAGGAGAAATGCTCGGCGATCGCCAAGCGCATCGGCTGGTCGACGGAATTCAAGCTCTCGCGCATCGAGAGCTGGGCGCAAGCAAGCGGCTTGATCGAGCATGTCTCCGCCAAGGATACCTTTCCCGGCGGCTTCTTCAAGGTGATCCGCTTGCGGAAGCCGTCCGACAGCGCCATGGCGGCGTAGCGCTCAGGGCTTGACCGGCTTCGACCATCCGGGTGGAGCGCGATATATCACGATGATCACCGTCCATCACCTGAACAACTCCCGCTCGCAGCGCGTCCTGTGGCTGCTGGAGGAACTCGGCCAACCCTACGAGGTGATCCGATACGAGCGCGACCCGCGAACGATGCTGGCGCCGCCCTCCTTGCGCAAGGTGCATCCGCTCGGCAAATCGCCCGTGGTGACCGACGGCGACAAGACGCTCGCGGAATCCGGCGCCATCATCGACTATCTCGTCGACGCCTATGGGGGCGGGCGTCTGGCGCCTGCGCCCGGCACGCCCGAGCGCCTGCGCTACACATATTGGCTGCACTACGCCGAGGGTTCGGCGATGACGCCGTTGTTGTTGAAGCTCATCTTCACGCGCCTGCCGAAGGGGCCAGCTCCGTTCTTCCTACGCCCGATCCTGCGCGGCGTCGCGGCGAAGGCGCAGGCGAGCTTCGTCGACCCGCAGCTCGCCACGCATATCGATTATTGGGAAAGCGAGCTCGGCAAGCATAGCTGGTTCGTTGCCGAGGAGTTCACTGCCGCCGATATCCAGATGAGCTTCCCGTTGGAGGCTGCGGCCGCACGCGTCGGATTTGGCGCGCGCCGACCAAGACTCACGGCCTTCCTCGAACACATCCATGCGCGCCCCGCTTATCGGCGCGCCTTGGAAAAAGGGGGCCCATTCAAGATTCCCGGTTAGGCGGCTCTCCGCTGCACTTGCGCTGTATTTACAGCGAAGCTCGGTTGGCCGGAGAATGCTCGTTGATTGTTTTGCCGCATTTTCCGCGGCGAACCGGAGGCCGCTTCGCCGGAAAATGCTCGTTGATTGTCTTGCCGCATTTTCCGCGGCGAACCGGAGGCCACTTCGCCGGAAAATGCTCCAAATGCGCCCCCTTCATTGGATCACGTTCATCCTGGCGCTCGCTTGTGGTTCCACGGCGAGTTCCGCGCAGCCTGCGGCTTCAGCGGCCGGGGTGTGCCGTCCCCTCGCCTTTGGCGAGGCGAGCTATGTGGTGTGCACGATCGACCTTAACCGCTACGAGCTGAAGGCTTTTCTGCGCGCCGCCGATGGGGAGCCCTATGGCAGCTTCGACCGGCTGGCGCGGTCGCCGGAGGGCCAGAAGCTCGTCTTCGCCATGAATGGCGGTATGTACGACAAGGATCGCTTGCCGGTCGGGCTCTATGTCGAGAGCGGCCGAACGTTGAAGCTCGCGAATACCGCCAGTGGCCGCGGCAACTTTCATCTGAAGCCGAATGGCGTGTTCTACGCCGCCGGCGAGACGGCGGGCGTACTCGAGACAAGCCGCTTTTTGGCCTTGAGGCCGCGCGTCGACATGGCGACGCAATCGGGGCCCATGCTGGTCATCGACGGGCGCATCCATCCGAAGTTTTCCGAAGAGAGCACCTCGCGCAAGCTGCGCAACGGCGTCGGCGTCCGCGACGGGCATATCGTGGTGTTCGCGATCTCCGAGGTGCCGGTGACCTTCGCGGAATTCGCGCATCTGTTCAGGGACGCGCTGTCATGCCGCGATGCGCTCTTCCTCGACGGCTCGGTGTCGAGCCTCTACGCGCCCTCGCTCCATCGTTCGGACGGGCTTGCCCCGATGGGACCGATCATCGGGGCAGTGGAGCGCAAGTGAATGCGCCGAAAGGCGACCGGGGAGGTCTCGCCCCGGTCGCCTTCCGCGCCTACCGGCCGGTGTCTCGCGGCGGCCGGAACCCGAGGGCCGCGGCTCAGCCGCCGGCGAGATATTGCTGAGGGTCGACGGGCGTCTTGCCCCTGCGGAGCTCGAAATGAAGCTGCGGCGAGGTGACATTGCCGGTCTGGCCGGACCTTGCCAGCACCTGGCCCCGCTTCACGGCTTCACCCTTCTTGACGAGCAAATCGCCATTATTGGCATAGGCCGAGACCCAACCATTGGCATGGCGCACGAGCACGAGCTTGCCGTAGCTTTTGATTTCATCGCCGACATAGGCGACCGTGCCGTCCTCGGCGGCGCGCACGGAGGTGCCCTCCGGAACCGAGACGTTGATCCCTTCATTGCCGTCGCCGAAACGGCTGATGACCCGGCCTCGAGCCGGCCAACGGAATTGTGGACTATCCGGCTTCACCGCGCCCGTCGCAAGCGAGGCGTCGACATCCTCGGGCGGATCGGCCTTCGCCTGCGACTGGCCGGGCGTGGCGGCGAGAGCCTTGCCCTTAGGGGAATCAGAGGGGGCGGCGGCGAGTTTCGGAGTCTCGACGGCGGCCTTTTTCGGCGCGGGCGCAGCGGCGAGACGGGGCGGCTCGGTCTTGCGCGTCGACAGCTCAGGCGTATTGGATTTGGCGTTCTTGGCCGGGGCGGGATGCCCGACCGCAGGCCCGTAGCGGTAGACGGGGATGATGATTTGCGATCCAGGCGCTGGATTGGCGCCAGGTGCGATATTGTTCGCGGCTCGTAGCGAGTTCTCGGGAACGCCGTAGCGCGAGGAGAGCGTCGCGATGGTGTCGCCCTGAGCAAGCGTCATGGAGGTGCCTCCGGTCGTCGACCAGTTGCCGATGCCCGATGATCTCACCGGTTGCGGCACGTTCTGACGCGGCCGGATCGAGCCCGTGGCGATGCTGGTATCGGGCTCGGCGAGGGAGCCCGCATTCGCCTGCTGGCCCGGCGCCGACAGGGGACGCGATTGCACCTTGCCGGTCGGCACGGCGGGAACGGGGGGTGTGGCCTCGGCGCTGCGGTTGCCGAACGGGCTCGAAAACGGGTTTTCGGAGAAGCGCATCGCGTCCGAGCTGCAACCCGCCGCGAGGGTCGCGACCAGTGCCGCAAAAGCAAGACGTGCTGCCACGCCGGAGAAACGCAAGGGGTTCGAAGACGGCCGAATGGTGTCACAACGCATCGGACTACTCACTTCACAGGCTACCCAACCCCCCGAGTAAAAACACGATTCAGGTTAAGGGGTGGTTGAGATGCGTAGCATTTGAGCGAAAAAGCGGACGACGGAAGTCAGACGACAGAGAACGGATGAACCAGCCCTGCCGCGAGCTCCTGCGCTGTCCGTCGGTCCGTCCTCGGCCTTCCGTCACAAATGCCGCGACAGCCCCGAAATCGGCGGTCCGACACGCGTGAGGCCGATCAGCTCTTCGCGCCAGCCGCCGCCAGCGAGCTTCTCGGCGCGCACCAAGTGGCACATGCGGTCGGCCGGTCGGGCAAAGACGCAGATCCCCCCATCGACGAGCCGTCTCGCGACCGCTAGCGGAGGGTCCTGAACGGCGAAATCGATGAAGACGCGCTGAAACGGTCCGGTCGCCGGCACGTCATCGAGCGCGTCACCCTGCAGCACACGCACATTGCCGATGCCGCAACCTTCGAGACGCCGCTCCGCTTCGATCGCGAGGGTGCGGAAGCGCTCGACCGAGATCACGGCGCGCGCCAGATTTCCCATGATGGCGGCGGCGTAGCCAGATCCGGTGCCGATATCGAGCACGTCATGGTCTTTCCTCAGATCGAGCGCCGCAAGGGCAAGCGCGAGGTCGGACGGGGCGCCGACGACTTGGCCGCAACCTCCGGGCAACGCCACGTCACGCAAGGCGAGATCGCGATGGGCCCCGGCAACGAAGAAGCTTCGCTGCACAGTCTCGAAGGCGCGCAGCACATTCGTGTCGTTGACGCCGCGGGCGCGAAGCCGCATCAGGAGATGCAGGGTCTCGGCGTCGCGCGACGAGACGACCGCGCGGCCGCCCCGATCTGCGACCGGCTCGATCATGATCACGCGAGCGTCCGCGCCATATCTTCGAGCAGCCCTTGATTGGTCAGGTTGAGCTGCAGCGGGGTTACCGAAATGCGTTTTTGATCGAGCGCGGCGATATCGGTACCGGGCCTCGGCTTGGTGATCCCGCGCGCGAAGCCCAGCCAGAAATAAGCGTTGCCGCGCCCGTCCTTGCGCTCGTCGATCGACAGCAGCGTCTGGTCGCGCTGGCCCTGCGAGGTCGCCTCGATGCCGGTCACCCCGCCAGGCTCGCAATGGGGAAAGTTGATGTTGAGCAAGGTACCGCGCGGGATGCCTGCCTCGAGCATCTTGCGCAGCAAAGGCTCGGCGTGATGGCGCGCGCAATCCCAATGCATATGGCCTCGCCCCTCCGGCCCGTAGGCTTGAGACAGTGCGATGGCCGGCACACCGAGCATCGCGCCTTCCATCGCGCCGGCGACGGTGCCCGAATAGAGCACGTCCTCCGCGACATTCTGGCCGCGATTGACGCCGGACAAGACGAGGCCGGGCTTTTCTCCCTTGAACACATGGCGAGTCGCGAGGATGACGCAATCGGTCGGCGTGCCCTTCACGGCGAAACGCCGCTCGTCGACCTGGCGAAGCCGCAGCGGATCGGAGAGCGACAAGGCGTGCGCCACCCCGCTCTGATCGGTCTCGGGCGCGACGATCCAGACGTCCTGCGATAGAGCGCGGGCGATCTCGACGCAGATCTCGAGACCTTCGGCGTGCACACCGTCGTCATTGGTGATCAGAATGCGCATCGATCGACAATCATCCCAATTGGTGGGCCTCGGATATCGCCGCAGGAGAACGCGAGCGCCGCTTCCGAGCTCGCGCGAGTTGGCGGCGGCACACAAATGTTCCTAGCCTGCGTGCTCGATTCGCTTCAAGCCGCGCATGTACGGTTGCAACACTTCGGGCATCTCGATCGAACCATCCTGATTCTGATAGTTCTCCATGACGGCGACGAGCGCGCGACCGACCGCGACGCCCGAGCCGTTCAGCGTATGCACCAGGCGCGGAGCGGCGGGCTTTCCGTCCTGCGCCGCCGGACGGTATCGCGCATTCATGCGCCGCGCCTGGAAGTCGCCGCAGACCGAGCAGGAAGAGATTTCTCGATAGGCCCCCTGCCCCGGCAGCCAGACCTCGATGTCATAGGTCTTCTGCGAGCCGAAACCCATATCGCCGGTGCACAGCGTCATGACCCGGTAAGGCAGATCGAGCCGCTTCAACACCTCCTCTGCGCAGTTGAGCATGCGCTCATGCTCCTCGATCGACCTTTCCGGCGTCGTGATCGAGACGAGCTCCACTTTGTCGAACTGGTGCTGGCGCAACATGCCGCGCGTGTCGCGCCCGGCAGCGCCGGCCTCGGCCCGGAAGCAGGGCGTCAGCGCCGTGTAGCGCAGGGGCAGCTCGGCTTCCGGCGTGATCGCCTCGCGCACGAGATTGGTGAGGGGGACCTCGGCGGTCGGGATGAGCCAGAAATCCTCCTTGGCGGGTGCGCGATGGATCACCGTATCGACGAGTTGCTGCAAGGTGATCGCGCCCTGCACATAGCGATCCTTGTCGGCCTCCGAGACGAATTCGAGCGCCTCGTGCAGCAGCTCCTCGCGCGACTTGGTGCGCGACGCCATGAATTGATCATCGGCGAATTTCGGCAGCTGCGCCGTGCCGAACATCACCTCGTCCCTGACCAAGTACGGAGGCTGGATCTCGGCGTAACCATGCTCATTCGTGTGCAAGTCGAGCATGAACTGGCCGATGGCGCGCCCGAGGCGCGCGAGACCCTTCTTCAGCACCACGAAGCGAGCCCCGGAAAGCTTCGCGGCCGTCTCGAAATCCATGAGGCCGAGTGCTTCGCCGAGCTCGAAATGCTGCCTTGCTGAATTCGCGCCGCGCGGCACGCCATGGCGGCGATATTCGACATTGCCATGCTCGTCGGCACCGACCGGCACATCGGGCAAAGGCGTGTTCGGGATTTCGGCCAGCGCCCCGTTCAGCTCGGCGGTCGCGGCCTTCTCCTCCGCTTCGGCGCTGGCGATGCTTGCGCGCAAGCCGGAAACCTCGGCCATCAATGCTTGCGCACGCGCCTCGTCCTTTTGCGCCTTGGCCCTGCCGATCTCCTTGGAAAGCGCGTTACGCCGCTCTTGCGCGGCTTGAGCGGAGCCGATCGCGGCTCTGCGCTTGTCATCCAGCGCGATGAGGCGCGCGGATTCGGGAGGCAGCCCACGCGCCGAAAGGCCGGCGTCGAAAGCCGCCACATTGTCCCTGACCCATCGGATATCATGCATGCGTCGCCAACCCGGTCATCGCCTGTCGCCCCCGACGACCGGCCGCGGCGGCAGAGTTCGCCATTGATCGCCCAAACCTTGGGTGTTCGGCTTCCGGCGGATTGTCAAGGATGAATGACCGGAGACGTGCCGGGCCCGCAGCTCTCGCCAGCTCAGGACTTGGAAGCCTCTTCCCTCGCATCCGCGTCCTTCTTCTCGATCATGCTGACCGCGATGATGCTGCCCTCGTAGAGGATGAGCGTCGGCAGGGCGAGGGCGAGCATGGAGAAAGCGTCGGGCGGAGCGAGCACCGCGGCGATGCAGAAGATGATGACGACGGCGTAGCGGCGCTGGCGCTTCAGGAAGGCCGAGTCGATGAAGCCGACGCGCGCCAGGATGGTCAGGATCACCGGCGTCTGGAAGCAGATGCCGAAGGCGAAGATCAACGTCATCAGCAGGGATAGATAGGAATCGACCTTGGCGAGCAGCTCGATCGACGGTACTCCATCGCCGCCCGTCTGCTGCATCGACAAGGAATAGTACATCACCGCCGGCATGCCGAGAAAGAACACGACGCCCGAGCCGATCAAGAACAAGATCGGCGTGGCGACCAGGTAGGGGTAGAAGGCCCGCTGCTCCTTCTTGTAGAGGCCTGGCGCGACGAATTTGTAGATCTGTGTCGCGACGATCGGAAAGGACAGGAAGGCGGCGCCGAAAGAGGCGAGCTTGATCTTCGTGATGAGGAAGCCGAGCGGCTCGGTGAAGACGAGATGCGGCAGCGGATAGCCGTGCTGCGTCGCCGCCCAGACATAGGGAAGCAGCAACACGTTGTAGATCTGCGTCGCGAACACGAAGCATAAGACGAGCAGCAGCGCGAAGGCGACCAGCGAGCGGATCAACCGCGTGCGCAGCTCGATGAGATGATCGATCAGAGGCGCGCGCGACGCCTCTATATGTGCCTCATCGCTGACGTCGTTCATGCAGCCCGGTCATCCTCCGATGGGAGGGCTTTGGCGGCGCGCTTGCGCGGCGCTTCGGGAGGAGTCGAAGCCGAAGCAGCACCATCGGTCGCTTCGGCACCCGTTTCGACCGGTGCTCGGGCCTTCGGCTTGGCAGCGACACGCTTCTTGCGTGCCGGCTTAGCCTCTGCGGCGGCCGCGACGGCCTCAGTCACTGTCACCGAAGCGGGTTCGGCTTCGACGCTCAGTCTCGTGGCGGGAGCGGCTTCTGCAGGCTTCTCCTCGGCAGGCGCGACTGCGACCGTCTCGGCCACCGAATGCGGCGCAGGATTCGCCTCGACGCTCGGCGTCGCAGCGGCCTCGCCGGGCTCGGCGGCGACAGAGCCGAGACCCGGGATACCGACCTCGGTCGCTTCGCCCGGCGGCTGAAGCACCGGCGGCGACGGAGCCGGCATTTCCGAGCCGATCGAGCTCAAATCGCTCTGCAAGCCGCTGGTCGCGGCGGCGAGGCCCTGGTTGAGGTTGGAGACTTCCTGCTTGATGCTCTCGAGCTCAGCCTCGCGCATCGCCTCCCGGAAATGGTCCTGGAACTCGGAGGCCATGCGGCGCGCCTTTGCGGTCATGGCCCCGACGGCGCGCAACGCCTTGGGCAAATCCTTCGGGCCGATCGCGATCAACGCAACCGCGCCAATGACAACCATCTCGCTCCAGGCGATGTCGAACATGTGAACCCTGCCGCAGCAGCAAAGCCAAGGGGCGCGGTCGGATCAGCCGGCCTTGCTGTCGCGCGCCACCGGCGATACCGGCGCGGGCTCGGAGGGTTGATGCTCGACCGGACGCGGCGCCGCCTTCGCGGCCTCGGCCGCCTGATCGTCTTCGGCCATGCCTTTCTTGAAGGACTTGATGCCCTTGGCGAAGTCACCCATCACATCGGATATCCGGCCCTTGCCGAACACCAACATCACCACGACGATTAGGATGAGCCAATGCCAAATGCTGAACGAACCCATGAAATCCCTCCTCATACCGCGCCGCGCGCCTAGAGCATTTTCCGGCGAAGCGGCCTCCGGTTCGCCGCAGAAAATGCGGCAAAAACAATCAACTAAAGCCCCGGTCCGATCCAATCGGACCGGGAAAAGCTCTAGCGTGCGCTTCGCCGCAAGGCAACCATCCTCCTAAAGGTAGGCCGAGCGTGCGGCGAAAACAAGAAAGTCGGATTGCGGCAAGGACAGGCCGAAGGTCGCGGCCGCGCGTCAAGCCTCCGGCATCGGCGTGATATCGGCCGCGCGAACCCCCTCCTCGAGCGGCTCCTCGTCCGCGTGTAGCGCCTCGTCATCGCGCGGCGTCGGAATCGAAAAGCCCTTCGGCAAGCGGCCTTCGATCAGGCCCGCGCCCTTCAGTTCGTCGAGGCCCGGCAGGTCCGATAGCCGATCGAGACCGAAATGATCGAGGAAGCTCGGTGTCGTCCCGTAGGTGATCGGCCGGCCGGGCGTCCGGCGCCGTCCCCGCATGCGAACGAAGCCCGCTTCCAGCAGTGTGTCGAGCGTGCCTCTGGCGACCGCAACGCCCCGGATGTCCTCGATCTCGGCGCGCGTGACAGGCTGATGATAGGCGACGATGGCGAGCGTCTCCAGTCCGGCTCGGGAGAGGCGACGCGGCGCGGCGTCCTCCTTGGCGAGCAGATAGGCGAGGTCAGGCGCGGTGCGAAAGGTGAAGCCGCCCGCCCGCTGCACCAGATTGACGCCGCGCCTCGCATAGAGGCTTCGCAGCTCTTCGAGCACCGTATCGGGGGCGAAACCGGGCGGGAGCTTGGCCGCGATCTGGTCGAGGGTCAGCGGCGTGGACGTGGCGAAAATCAACGCCTCGGCCACGCGAACCGCCTCGTCGAGACCAGGCGCCACCTTGAACGGGGCCTCGACCGGCCGCGCGAAACGGATGAGTTCGTTCATGCCGATGCTCCCGGTTGTGCTGCCGCCATGGCGGCCGCGGTGATGCCGCGACGCACGTGAATCGGGCCGAACGCCCTATCCTGATATAATGCCAGGCTGCCATCGCGCGCCATCTCCAGCGCGGCGGCGAGGGCCGAGGCGCGGATGGTCGGGCGCAGGCGCGGCGAGGTCACGTAGCGCTCCAGGAACTCGTCGAGCACGGCCCAGTCCGTCAGGTCGCTGAGCATGATGGCGAGCGCCTCGCGCGCCTCGACGAGCGTCCAGACGAAGCGCTTGGCAATCGTCACTCGCGCCATGGCCTGCCGCTGGCGACGCGACGCGTAGGCGCGCAACAGATCATGGAGGTTGTCGGCGAAGGGGCGGTCAGGCGGAGCCGCGAGCGGCTCAGGATCGCCGCGCTGGAACACGTCGCGGCCGAGCAGCGATCCTTCGGTGAGGCGTTTTGCCGCTTCGCGCATCGCCTCGAGGCGGCGAAGCCGCATGGCGAGCGCCGCGGCGAGGTCGGCGGCCCCCGGCTCATCGGCTTTTTGCGGCTCGGGCAACAGCAGGCGCGATTTGAGATAAGCGAGCCAGGCCGCCATCACGAGATAGTCGGCGGCAAGCTCCAGACGGATGCGCCGCGCGCCTTCGATGAAGGCGAGATACTGCTCGGCGAGCATGAGAATGGAGATTCCCGCGAGGTCCACGGTTTGCCGACGCGCCAGCTCCAGCAACAGATCGAGAGGCCCCTCGAACCCCCCGACATCGACCACGAAGGCAGGATCGCTCTCTCCGCGGTCGAACTCGGTTGCATCCTCATCGAAAAGGTCTTCGCTGATCATTCGTCCGACCTGGCGCGCTCGGCGACCGATGGAATTCACTCGGCCGCAAAGACACCTCCAAACTCGAGATCTGGAGCATATCCCACGAATCGTGCGACCGTTTCCGCGATAGGAACATCCTCAAGGTGATTCGCCAACCGAATCTGGACCGGTCAGGCGGTTCCCGCAAGCAGCGCCGTGAAACGGGCTCGCCCGTCCACAGGATCGAAAGGCTCGGGCGCATGACGGATACGTCCCAGCGCCGCTTCGGCGCGACGCTTGGCGCGGCCGGCGAGGGGCCTGGCCGCCGATAGGACGGCCCGCATCTCGTCACGGTCGCCATTGCAGTGCAGCACGACATCGCAGCCTGCCGCATAGGCGCGACGCGTCCTCTCGGCAAAGGGGCCGGAAAGCGCCTTCATGGAAAGATCATCGCTCATGACGAGCCCGTCATAGTCGATCTCGCCGCGGATGATCTCCCGGAACACGCGTCGCGACAACGTGGCGGGATGATGCGCATCGATCGCGGTGAAGACCACATGCGCCGTCATGGCGAGCGGCATGTCGGTCATCATGCGGAAAGGGGCGAAGTCGTGACCGGCGAGCTCGGCGTGCGTAGCGCCCACATGCGGTAGGGCAAGGTGGCTATCGGCCGTGGCGCGACCATGTCCGGGAATGTGCTTGATGACCGGGAGCACGCCGCCGGCGATGAGTCCCTCCGCCACGGCCCTTCCGGCGGTCGCAACGATTTCGGGATC
This sequence comes from Hyphomicrobiales bacterium, assembly GCA_044445965.1. Taxonomy (GTDB): domain Bacteria; phylum Pseudomonadota; class Alphaproteobacteria; order Rhizobiales; family Beijerinckiaceae; genus GAS188. Next base: position 7,118 of record JBIOEJ010000007.1, on the reverse strand, counting down.
GAAACCATAGGCGCGGTCCCCGATCACCGCGTCGGCGCCGGCGACCGGAACATCGAGCACCGGCAGGCAGTCGACCGTAATGCCGACCGCGGCAAGGTCATGCGCCATCAGCCGCGCACCAAGTCTGATCGCCTCGCGGCGCGCCTCAGGATCGTTGATGCGGGCGAAGGTCGCCGCCGCCGGATAATTGGGCCAGAGCGGCGGCCCCAGCCGTTGCACGCGCCCGCCTTCCTGATCGATCAGTATAGGCGCGTCGTCGCGGCCCGTGATCTCGCGGAATTCGCTGGTCAGGCGGCGCAGTTGAGCGTGATCGGCGACATTCCGCTTGAAGAGGATCAACCCCCAGGGCCGCGCCTCCTCGAAGAAAGCGCGCTCATCGGCGTCGAGAGCCGTCCCGGCGCAGCCGAGTATCAACGCTCGAGGAGGCATCGCCTCAGCCGGAACGGCGAAGCTGCGATCGATGGATGCTCCCGCTCCCGATCAACCGCGGGTGAGGATGCAGTCCGCGCCGCCCGCCCGTATCTGCGAGCACATCTTGTCCGCGGCTTCGCGCGATAGCGGCCCGACCCGCACGCGATAGAATATGCCCTTGCTGCCGAGATCGGCGCGGCGGATCGAACCCCCGCCGAGCTCGCTCGGGAACTGCCTTTGCAGCCGCGACAGCGTGGCACGGGCGTCGCTCTCGGACGGGCTCGAGGCGAGCTGGATCGAGAAGCCGCCACCCGCGCTCGCCCCCGCATTGCCCGAGGGCGCCACGGGAGACGCAGCTTGCGTCGGAGCGGCGCTGGCAAGCTGCGTGCGGCCATGTCGACCCTGCGGCGTGATCGACAAGGGCGCGCTGCTGTCGACGGCCTGAGCCGGGGCGTGATCGGCCTCGGCTAGTTGAGGCACCTTGGCCTTTGCCGGCTTCGAGGGAGCAGGTTTGGTGGTCTTGGCGGCTTGCTGGTCGTCCGCGCTGACGGCCGGGGACGGCTTGGCGCGGATCGTGTCCGCAGGCTTCTTGGCCGCGGGCGTGACGCTGCCGGTCGCAACAGGGGCGGTCGTGGAAATCGCCGGATCCGCCGACGCCGCGACTATCGGTTTAGCAGGCGGCAAGGCATCGGTCCTCGATTTGCCGTTCGGCACGATCGTGCCGTCAGGCTTCACCGAGACCGTGGAAACGCGATGCGGCGTACCGAAGGCCGAGCCTTGCGCAGCTGGCTGGGGCGGCTGGGGAAGCGGCACCAACGCGGCGGCAGTCGGCATGGGCGCCGCCGCAGGAGCAGCAGCAGCGCTTGCTTCGCTCGGCGTAGGCGCGACCGCGGCGCCCTCTGCTGCCGGTGGTTGCGGGGATGCCGGCGAAGCAGCCGCGCCCGGGCCCGACAGAATGACGATGCCGGATGATGCCGGGGGCTGAGCCGAGGCAGGATCCCGCGGCTGCGCGGCTTTTGCGGCGGCGACAACGTCGACAGGCTGCTCGGGGCGCGCCAACACGACTTGGCCCGGCTTGCCGGACGGATCGGCAGCCCCGAGCGCCGTTTGCGACGGCGTCTGGTCGCCGCCCGCGGCGGAGGCGGGCAGCACCTTGACCGGTGCGTCGTCGGCTTTGATCACGGGAGCATCGAGGCCGATCTTGCTCATCGGGCCGGCGCGCATCACGGCCGTCGCGCCCACACCGATGCCGACGAGAATAACCGGCACGGCAAGCGCCAGCACGCGCGGCGATATGATACGGCGCCTCGTGGTATCGCCCCGAATCGCCGCATCCGGCATATCCGGAACGTGCTCGACGGAATCGAACCGGGCAACCCCGCCGTCATCGGCATCGGCGCCGTCATCTTCATAGGGCTGTTCTTCCCACTCCTCGGCATATTGCTGCGGCTCATCTTCGGCCACGAGCTCATCTTGATCGAACGATAATTCCGCCTCATCCTGCGTCGCATCAGGTGAGTGATCCGCACGAAGCGCGGAGTGATCTGCCCGAAGGGCGTCCTTGATCGAAGTTTCGAGATCAAACTGGGCTTGATCCGGATGGGTGGCTCCGGACCGCGCCTCGCCGGCCGAGCCTTCAGGCGCAGCCGCCCGTAAAGCTGCGGGCTGCGGCGCGACGGCGCGCCCACCCGAGACACTGCGCAGCGACCGGTCTCGACCAACAATTCTCGCCAACTCGGCAAGCGGATCATCGTTTTTCTTCGGGAGCGAGGAGACGGCAACTTCACGCAATTGCCGCTCGAGGTCGTCGAGGTCGATGGATTGAACCGAGGTCTTCGACACAGTCATTTCGGCCCTCACAGCTGTCCCCCAGCTTCGCGGCTTCAAGGTTGCGTATTCGAAAGCACCGCGAATGTGGCGCTAAGGTGATCCCCCGGTGAAGATCGCAGGACGTGCGCGGTTCGACTTAACGCATTTCCAGCGGGGCGGATACCCCTAAGAGCGCCAATCCCGAAGCCAGCACGTTCCTGACGCAGGTCACCAGCGCCAGTCGCGCAGCCGTTAGATTTGTCGAATTTGGATTAATAAAGCGTAAGTCCGGAAAATCCTTGCCCTTATTCCAGTGCGCGTGGAACTCACTCGCCAGCTCATAGAGATAGAAGGCGATGCGGTGGGGCTCACGGGCATGGGCCGCCTGCTCCACGACGCGCGGGAATTGCGCGATCAAATTGACGATGGAGCGCTCCGAGGGGTCCGAAATGAGCGAAAGATCGGCCTGCGAGAGCGCTTCATGGTGTTGGTCGAGCTTCGGCAGCGCCGCCGCCGCCTGGCGGAACACGCTCTCGCAGCGGGCATGGGCGTACTGCACGTAGAAGACCGGATTGTCTTTGGATTGCTCGATCACCTTGACGAGGTCGAAGTCGAGCGGCGCATCGTTCTTGCGCATCAGCAGCATGAAGCGGACTGCATCGGCGCCGACCTCATCCACCACTTCACGAAGCGTCACGAAATCTCCAGCCCGCTTCGACATTTTAACCGGTTCGCCGCCGCGCAACAGGCGCACCAGCTGGCATAGCCGGACATCGAGTGTGGCCTGGCCGGAGCTGATGGCGCGCACCGCGGCCTGCATGCGCTTGACATAGCCGCCATGGTCGGCGCCGAGCACGTCGATCATCAGCTTGAAGCCGCGCTCGAATTTCGAGGCGTGATAGGCGATGTCGGCCGCGAAATAAGTGAAGCTGCCGTCGGACTTCTTCAGGGGGCGGTCGACATCGTCGCCGAACTGCGTCGAGCGGAACAAGGTCTGCTCGCGATCCTCCCAATCCTCGTCGACCTGGCCCTTGGGGGGCGGCAGCCGACCCTGATAGACGAGGCCGCGTGCCGAAAGATCGGCGATCACTGCGGCGACCTTGCCGCCATTGCCGAGGCCGCGCTCCGAGAAGAAGACGTCGTGCCGCACGCCGAGCGTCGCGAGAGCCTCGCGGATCAGCGCCATCATCGCGTCGATGGCGGCGGCCCGGATAACGGGCAGCCATTCGGCTTCCGGCGCCCGCGCATATTTGGGGCCATGCTCGCGCGCCAGCGCCGCACCGACGGCTTTGAGGTAATCGCCCGGGTAGAGCCCCGCCGGTATCTCCCCGATCGCTTCGCCCAGCGCCTCGCGGTAGCGAAGATGGGCCGAGCGCGCCAGCGCGTCGACCTGCGCGCCGGCGTCGTTGATGTAGTATTCGCGGGTCGCCGCATGGCCGGTGAAGGCAAGTAGACTCGCGATCGCGTCGCCGACGACCGCGCCTCGCCCATGGCCGATATGGATCGGACCGGTCGGGTTCGTCGAAACATACTCGACGTTGACCTTGGCGCCCGCGCCGATGTCGGCGGCCCCGAACCGCGAGCCCTGCGCGAGGCAGGCGCGCAGCACTTCGTCGAAGACGCCCGGCTCTAGCGAAAGATTGATGAAGCCGGGTCCTGCGACCTCGGCCTTGGCGACTCCTTGCGAGACGAGACGCCGGGCGATCCTCTCGGCGAGCGCGCGCGGACTCGTCCTCGCCTCCTTGGCGAGCACCATGGCGGCATTGGTCGAGATGTCGCCATGCTTGGGATCGCGCGGCGGCTCGCAGACGATGCGGGACAGATCGAGACCTCGGGGCAAGGCGCCATCCTCGGCCATCGCCGCCAGCACCTCCGCGATCCGGCGCTCGAACGCTTTGAAAATGTTCATTCCGGGGCCTGCCTCGAGGATAACGAATGGCGAGCAGCGAATAGCGAATGGTAAGCAGCCGGTGCTCACCCGGTCCTACTCGCTTTTCGCTACTCGCTACTCGCCACTCACCGCAAGGTCTCGAGCACAAGCGCTGCTGCGTCGAACTCGCCGCGTCGTCCAGCTCTGCGCTCCGCCGCCTCCATGTCCTCGCCCCATGCCTCGATTTGGAAATCCTCGTCCACATGCGCAGCCGCCCAAGCCTCGTCCGGCGACAGGCGTCCCGCGGCAAGCGCAAGCGCCAGTATGGCCGAGCCGGTGAGCGTCGTGGCGCTGTGGAGCGCCGCGAGCCCGAAGGGCGCCGGCACATCGGAGACGGCTCGCCCGATCGCCTCCAGCGCCTCCTTGGGTTGCTCCACGAAGATGACGCCAGCCGTGAGCGAAAAGCGGGCGCCGAATGCGTCTCGCATGTAAGCCAGCGGGGGGTCCCAATGGGCGGCCTGGCGCGCGGCGAGCCGCTCATTGGCGGCCTCGCGGTAGCAAAGCAGATCGCTGCCGGCATATTTGACGACCTCGGCCGCGACCGGCCCGGGCAGGGACGCCACCGCGTCGATCGCCGCGAAGACGAGCCGCGTCAGCGGCATTTTCGTCGGATCGATCTCCTGATCGAGGGCACGCCATTCGGCCGCGACGACCTCCGCGAGCGACCGGTCGGGCACGACGAGCTCATGGCGGGCCGGCGTGCGCGTCAGCTTGGCGTCGAGCATGACGGAGAAGCCCTCTTCCCGCTGCGCGATCGTGACCTCGCGCCAGAATCGTTTCGGGAGCACACGCTTCGCGCCACGTCGCGTCGCCTCCCGAGGGTCGAGCGCGCTCCTTGCCGATCCGAGCAGGCTCTCGAGGAAATCCTCGCCCAGGCCGCCCTCGCCCACGCCGCTCTCGCCCATGCCGCCCTCGTCCGTCACTCTTCCGGCGCCTCGACGATCGGGTCGTAGCGCGAGACATCGAAGCCGAGGAGGTTGAAGCTCTGGACCATATGCGGCGGCAAGGGCGCGGAAACGTCGATCACCCCTTTGCCGCGCGGATGCGGCACCACGATGCGGCGCGCCAAGAGGTGGAGCTTCTTCTGAAGGCCGCCCGGGAACTCCCAGTTTTCGATATCGAAATATTTCGGATCGCCGACGATCGGGTGACCCATATGGGCCGCATGGGCGCGAAGCTGATGGGTACGTCCGGTCACCGGCTTCATCGACAGCCAAGCGAGCTTCTGCGCCGCCGTCTCGACCACCGCGTAGTAGGTGACGGCATGCATCGCGCCGTCATCGCCATGCTGGGCGATGCGCATGCGGCTGTCCCGCTCGCTCACTTCCTCCTTGGAGAGGAAAGTGGAGATTTTCCCGTTCCTCACGCGCGGCACTCCGGCGACCAGCGCCCAGTAGATCTTGCGCGCCGAGCGCGAGCGGAAGCTCTTGGCCAGCGCCGCCGCCGCGAAACGCGTCTTCGCCACGAGGAGGCAGCCGGAGGTATCCTTGTCGAGCCGGTGCACGAGGCGAGGTCGCTGGCCGTCGGTGCCCTGCAGCGAGCCGAGCATGCCGTCCACATGGCGGGTGGTGCCGGAGCCGCCCTGCACCGCAAGCCCCATCGGCTTGTTCAGGACCAGCACGTCCTCGTCTTCGTAGAGCGTGATTCCTCGCAGGAACTCCCTGGTCTTCTCGGTCTCGCTCGGCGGTCCTTGGCGCTTCGGCGCCGCCAGCGAGAGGGGCGGCACGCGCACTTTCTGTCCCGCCGCGAGCCTGTCCTTGGTCTCGACGCGACGGCCATCCACGCGCAATTCGCCTTTGCGGACGACGCGCTGGATATGGCTGAAGGAGAGCCCCGGATAGCGCGCCTCGAGAAAGCGATCGACGCGCATCCCGGCCTCGTCCTGCGCCACGACGAGGATTTGCACGCCCTGTCTCTGTCCGCTCGCGTCTTCCGACCGGGGTCGATCGGCTTTCGGCTGCGGAGCCTGCTTTACCCCGAGAGTGGATGGCACGGGTTCCTCCGCTCAGCGCTGCTGGCGCCGGGAGGCGACGGACGCATACGCGGCGCCGAGCACATTCACGGCCAGAACGACGATGGCGCCACCGAGGAGGAGCACGCCGCGCCAGAAATCGCCTAATCCCGCATAGGCGAGAATAGCGCACATCGCGATCCACAGGACCAGCCAGACGGGCAGACGCCCGTCGGCGAGAAACATGCCGACAATCTCCTTCGCAAGCGCAATCAAGATGGTCACGAGACCTGTCCCCTGATCAATGGCGTCGCCGCCCACCTCGCGAGAACGACAAGGAATAGAGCTGAGGCGAGCAGCGCCGCGGCGATGGCCGGGATGAAGAGATCGCCGCCCGGCCAGGCGACGCCCAACCCTTCGCCGAGCCAAAACAGCCCGAAGGCCGAGATCAGCACGCCGACCCCGAACTTCAGCAGGTTCTCCGGCACGAGCGACAAGGGGTGGCGCACGACCAGCGCCAGCGCCAGCACCAGGGCCGCCGCCAGCGCTGCCCCTTGCGCGGCCGAGGCGAGGTGTCCCTGCCGCACGCCGACGGCGACGACGATGAACACCACCTCGACGCCCTCGAGCAGCACGGATTTGAAGGATGCGGCGACGGCAACCGCATCGAGCGCCGACAATGTCGGAGGCAGGCCGCGCAATAGACGCGTCTCGGACGCGAAGGCCGCCTCCTCGTCATGGAAGGCGATGATTCCCGCCGCCCTCAAGATCGCCTTGCGCAACCATGCCATGCCGAAGAGGATCAGCAGCACGCCGACGGAAATCTGGATGAGCTCGACCGGCGCGTGGGCGATCGCCGGGCCGAGGGCAGCCGTCAGCAGCGTCAGCACGATGAGCCCCGCGGCGAGACCCGCGAGCGCCGAGCGCCAGCCGCGGACCGTGCCGACGGCGAGGACGATGGTCATCGCCTCGACGCACTCCACGAAGGAGCCGAGGAAGGCAGCGAGGAAGGGCGTT